>JAVBPD010000048.1:0-50155 GCA_031549885.1 Clostridiaceae bacterium | reverse complement strand
CTGATAATGTACTTGCAAGTGCTGTACTTGATAGACTATTGCATCATTCTCATGTTATTAATATTCCTGGTAAATCTTATAGAATAAAGGATAAGATTGATAAAACATTTGATAATGATACCAATTAACCCTCTCTATTTTACTAATTCTATTTTCACCTTTTCGGTAAAAATTATTTTCACCTTTTCGGTAACTTTTATATTGACTTTTATATTTTTTATAATAGTATGTTGACTTATCTTTTTTATATCATATGTCATCTACGAACTCTGAAAGCAAAATTAATGCAATAAATTTTCGCTATTCGCTGTTTTATGGTGAGCGTTTCCGGTCGTTACTCCTTTATTCCACTCATCGCAAATAGGATTTAATGAAATTTTCATTTCATTAGCTAATCTTTATCCAGTATCTTTCTGATTTTTAGCAATTCGTCGTGCATATACTTAAGCTCATAGTAACTTAAAATAGGCTGAGTTAAAAAATCTTCACAAAGCTTTTTTTGAGAAATTTTTTTCTCTATTCTAAGTTGTTTTATCCTTGTCCCAAGAGCATTTGTCATCTAAAATACCACTTAAAAAAATATAAATTAAAAGTATAAAATTTAAAGATGGTAAAAATATTAGAATATTAAACATTTCAAAAATCTATTTCAAAAATCGTAACATATTTAAGGCTATTAGGTCTATAAGTTAAGTTGTAATTAATTATAAAATAGAGATATAATTACAGTAATAAATGTAACTTTAGATGAAACAGAAAAAATACATAATAGTAGGCGTATAGTAAATTTGAATGTTGATAAAATTAATGTAAATTATTTACAAAATATCTTAAATTACTATAAAACGAAGAAATGGACAGAAAATTAAAAATTTAAAGAAGGAAACACTTTGTTATGAAACTAAAGTTTCTTAATCATGCGACAATAATTGGGCTTTGTTTTGCACTTATGCAACAAATTATTGTTGCATCTTCAACAGTAATGATTGCAAATTTAAGCCAAAGTATTGTATCGGGTGAAAAATATACTTTATGGTTAATATTATTTATAGTTTCTTTAACTATAGTTTATATTCCAACAACATTGACTAATTACTTCATAAATAAAGCAAAATATATTACTTATGCAGACTTTATTAATAAATTTACTAAGGAAGCATACAACCATCCAAATCAATTTTTTAATTCTAACTTTAAAGAAGAAAAGGAAGCATATTTTACTCATGAATCTTGGTTAATTATACAAGAAGATTATAATTTTTTTTTAGATATGTTTTCATTATCTTTTAATGTAGCTTTAAATGTTATAGCTTTAAGTTATTTCCTTAATAGTGCATTTTTAATTTCATATATTTGTGCAATTCCTATAACTATATTATGCGTAAATGCTTCTAAACCAATATTACAAAAATGGTCTGATAAATTACAGAAAAGCAGAAGTGAAATGATGCAAATGTTAAATTCAGGATGGGATACCACATTAATTGGTAATGCATGGAATACTTATATTTGGAAAGAAAACTTTATTAAAAAATGTCGTATATCAGATAAAAGCCAACGCAGACTAACATTAGAAATTGATATAACTTCTATGATTACACTCATTACAAGTGCATTACCCATTTTAATCGTTCTTTTTATATCTTTTAATAAAGCATTTGGAGACACACAAAAACTTGCTATACTAGTCGCAACTACACCAAGGCAAGTTATTACAATTCAACATCTTAGTGATATCATTAATCTACTTGTAAATTTAAATGATAAATTACGAAGAACAAAACAGCTTTCAGTTAAATTAAACTTTACTGAACCACTTTCAAACAAAGGAAAAATTTCTTGGGGTAGTATTTTCATTACAAAATTAACAACAACATCACCAATTAATAATTTTAATGATTTAATAGAATGTACAAGTAACTTTGATAGAGGACGTTACACAATTACAGGTGATAACGGTTCTGGAAAAACCACATTATTAGCAGACATAAAAACAAGACTATGTGACAAAGCATATATGTTGCCAAGTCAATCTAAGATGTTATTTTTAAATGAAATTAGTTTAAAAGAATTTTCGACTGGTGAAAAAATAATTGAAAATTTAAAGGAAATTACTGCAAACATTTATATTACTAAAACTTCAGTTTTATTGCTAGATGAATGGAATGCAAATTTAGATAAAGAAAATATAAATAGATTAAATAAAATTATCGATGAAATTTCTCATAAGATTTGCATAATAGAAGTTTTGCATAAATTCTAATGGTCCTATGGGTGTTTCCAGTCTTTCAAGCTCTGCTCTTATTTTTCCATAATAGCTAGATGAATTTTCATCAAAAGAAACTATGTCAAAGGGAAGTAGACATATCAAGGAAAGAATATCTCTGGAGCACAAAAGCAAAGATTAGTAATTGCAAGAGCACTTCTTCAACAAAAAAATATTCATAATAGATGAAGGGACATCTTCTTTAGATAAAAAAATACTGATATAATTGGAATTAAAATAATTAGGGAAGGGCAAAACTCATAATTCTTTTCTTTTTAACATCAAGACTTGAATTTATTTCATCAAGTAATATAAAAGTATCATAAGATATGGAACCAAATAAATTCTTAAACCCTTCAGACTATGATTTAGAAAAATAATCTTTAAGTATACCAGATACAAATTTTGAAATGAATGTTTCATTAATATGAAGGTGAATTAGTCAAATGAAGCTGTTAATCACTAAAAACATACTTTTGAAGTATAGGGCATTTTATATATTAATAATTATATTATTTTGCTTGTCATGCACAAATATAGAAGTTAAGAGTAACTTTGATGAAAATGCAAAAACTGAACTTTTAAGGACTACAAAGCGTTATCAAAATATAGACAAAGGCTATAAAGATATGATTAATTTAGTAGAAGGCGGGGATATATATAATACATACTATGCTTTAGAAATTCAAAATTTATTAAACAAAAAAAATCAAAACATTAATATTGAAGCTTTATTAAATAATTTTGGGAAAAGAGAAGATGAGATTTTTTTCAATGAAAATAATTTTGGTAATTTGATGAATATTTATTTTTACTGTAAAATTGCTGATATGTATGGAATAAAAATAAAAAGTACTAGTAAATTTGAAGATTATCTATCTTATTTACAATGCAGTGAAGGGTGCTTTGCATTTTCAAAAAAAGATAAGGTAAATATAGAAGATACAAAAAATAATCCTAATGGAACGGGAACTGAATTTTTTTCTACAAGTTTAGCTAGTTTTGTTATAAAATATTTGAATATTAAAAATTATGATAAAGAGGCTATTGAAAACTGGTTAATTAAAAAACTGGATCAAGGAGTATTATTAAAATTTGAAGAAGTTGAACAAGTTGGCAATTTAATAAATGTTATAAATATGAGTGATAATTTTAGAATAGATATTTCTACATATATACCAAGAATAAATAAAATTATAAAAAATACAAATATAAAATTTAATTCAAGCATTAAAACATCAACTGATTTTAATTCTATATATTTAAATGATATAATAAATTTAAATTTACTAGTAAAAAATGACTTAAAAAAAGAATTAGATATTGAAAAAATAGCAGAAATATTAAATAAAACGCAAAATAAAGACAGCTGGTTTGGCATAAGTGAAGGCTCTGATTCGAATATATTACCAACATATATTGCTATAAATTTTTATTGTTCTTGTGGATTAAATATTTCACATGAAGATAAAATTTTGGAATTGTTGGATATTTATCGTTTGAACAGTAATATGGGATATGCTTCTATAACAAATGGTAAAAGTGATATAAATACAACATACTTTATACATGAGATTTATAATATTTTAGGGGAAGAAGAACCAAATATTGGTGAATATTTAAATACTATAAAAAATCCAACGTCCCTTTCATATAAAGAGAAGATATATTACTACTCTATGGATTTAGATATTAATGGGTTAAAACCAGAATATAAAACAATATGTAACACTATAGAGGAAAGGTTAAAAAACATTGCTGAGTTATATGGCGTAATTGATTACATACCATTATTTGAAGAATTAGCTTTTTTAAATAATATGAATTATGAAGTAGACTATTCTACAAGAAGTAAACTAATACAAATTATTAAAAATGTTAAAGAAAAAATATTAAGTATGAATGATGAAAGTATTGATTCTCAATATTATGCCATTTTAGATTCTTTAGAAATAATGTTAATGAAATTACTTAAATATGAAGATAAAGATTTTTATAAAATTAGATTAAATAATATACAAAATTACATTAAAGATGAGTTATTTAAAGATGAAGAAAATATTGATTTAATGATTACGTATTATTTGATTCATTGTCAAAATGTTTCAGGAATTAAACAAATAGATTTTTCTAATAGATTAATAGCAGTTTTAAACAAGTGTTTAATTTATGATGGCTCATTTAAACAGAGCATTAATAGTAATATAACTAATTTTTATGGTACTTATTATGCTTTAATGGTTTTAAGAGAGTTAAATTGTTTTTGAATTTTGGATGTTGTTGTATTGTTTTCAATATTAGGAACTGTGAAAAAATAACTTGTTATTTTGAGTATGTGATCAAGAAGATGGGCTTGATACATTTTTAGGTGATCAAGGAAAGAATATCTATGACAAAAAAATATTCATAATAGATGAAGGGACATCTTCTTTAGGTAAAAAAATACTGATATAATTGAAAATATGTTTCTTAATGATTCAAATCTCACAGTTATTTTAATAGGTCATCACTTATTAGAAGAGAAAATGGTGCAACAATTTATAAATATATATGCTATATAATTAAAAATAATAGGGAAAGAGAAAACTCATTAATTTTGACATGTTTTCATCAAATTTAAAACTGTGGATACCATACCTTAAAGCATGAGTATCCACAGTTTTAAATTGTGATTCAATTATTTTATACAACTTCAAAAGGCATTCCAAAATAGTATAAAGATAAAAACACAGCCCCAAGCATTTTGCGTAAATTCTTTCACCATCAGCATACCATAAATTATGATCATAATTGCCAGCATTTCAATAATGCCTTCTGCTGTGACGCCAATTGCCCCATGAATGAGAATACAAAGAACAGCACAGCTTATAGCCCCAAAGTTTAGCCATTTATTTTTGCTAGGATAGCGTTTATTGATTTTATCGCTGATTACAACATAATTAAATCCTTCAAAGAATCCCCAACTAGAGAAAGTTATGAGCATTCCAATAAGATTTATAGGAAATGAACTTTCAAGTATCTCTTTTGTTGTCATGACTGATTGAAATGGCATATATCCATTTATTTTGTTAGTTGCGAGCATAAAAACAATGTATGGGACAAAGCATAAGGTACACAAAATAATGGATAAAATTAAACCCTTAATTCTCAATCCATGCGAAAAGAAACTTTCCCTTCTAATAATGGAAACAATGGTAATTCCAAGACCTGCAAGTCCAAACTGGAATGTGGCAGCTAAAAGAACACGTAAAAGCACATTTATACTACTGTTTTTTAAAAAAGAAGTAATTTGATTTTGGAAAACAATAAATATGCCAAGCACTGCAAGTGACGCAATTACAATAATCCAAATATCTATATCTAATCTTTTTTGTTCTGTTGTTAATTTCATACATTTTCCTCCTATCTATAAAGGCTTATAGCCATTTACTACAAATAGAACGTCTCATCCAATTTCCTCATCTTCATAAAAAAATGGATCTGCACTAATCGTAATAAGAGATTTTCTATCAGTTATATCCTCATCTAAAAATTTGGCTACTTTCTGGAAACCTATCGTTAAATCAATCCAGATAATAATGAATTTTCATAAGCACCTCCGTAATAAACTGTATATATATTATATAATGATTTTAAAGAGTAGAATTTATTTAAATGGAAAACCAAAAATGTTGCATCATGATTGGAGAAATATAGGGGAGAAGATCTAATAAGCCGAAAAGAAGTTTTTGATTATGTGAAAAATAAATATAATATTGAGCCTGACTATCCCTGCACTAGAACTCCTAATCATGCTATCCTTCGCCATAAAATAAGCCGTAAACGGTTTAGTGCTACAATAATTCCTACAAAATAAGATTATAGCGACCATAACTGTACATGGTCGCCGTTTGCATATACAATAAGATATTCAAAATCTCATTTTTATCATAAATAAATAATATAGTATAAAAGGTAATCCTATTGCAGATAGTATTGCAATTGCAGTAGATATTTTTTTATCATCTTTTAATATAAAAAATAGAAACTTATAACCTAAAATACCAATACATCCGCCTAAACAATTTAGAATTATATCATCAATGTCTGCTGCTCCAATGCCTAAAAGTCCTTGAGTAATTTCAACAAACAAACTCACTATAAATATATATATAATATTGACTATAAATCTTTTATCCTTTTTGAATAATGACAAGTATGCACCAAGAGGAATAAAAATAAATATATTGCCAACCACATTAGCAAAAGAGAACCTTTTTACAATCTCAGAGCTTCCATATACATATTCCATTATGCTATAAAAAGGAATGAGATTGATGGACCTATTTATGGTCCTTTGACTATTGAACAAATCAAAGAGCGAAACCCTTGATGAGAACAATATTTTAATTAACAAAAGTATATAACAAATAAAAACGCCATATATAAATACCATTTTAATTCGCTCTCGTTTATTCATAATCCCTCCATTTTATAAATATCTCTCAAAACTCGATTAATCACTTAATTATAGAGCATCTATAGCTACTATTCAAGACCAATAAGAAGCATACAAAATGAAGCTAATATTCTTAAATTTTAGTTTATTTTTTATATATATTTATCATTAAAAAAATATTACACTCTATTTTAGCACTTTAGTTGTAAACGTTAATCAAATGTACTACAATATATATATCATGAATTGAAAGAGAGGTGTTTTTTATGGGAAAAACAGATACGATTCATATGAGGATTGATCCAGCAATAAAGGATGAAGCAGAGAATATTTTAAACTGCTTAGGTGTAACACTAGCAGACGCTATTAATATCTTTTTAAATCAAGTCATATTAAATAGAGGACTGCCATTTGAAGTTAAATTACCAATTGCTAACGAAACAACTTTAAAAGTTATGTATGAAGTTGAAAGTGATGTTAACTTGCATAAATCTAACACTGCTGATGAAATTTTCAATGAGTTAGGACTTTGATAAGAAAACAAACATTTACAATTCAATTCAATTCAGCAAGGATTTAATTAAAATTAAAGCTATTATGTTTGATATTATCTGTGAAAATTCTTTACTCTCAAAGAATGACGGCTATGCATTAACTGGTAACTGTAGAAATCATAGAGAATGCTATTTTGAACCAGATTGGTCATTGGATTATCTATCAAAATGATGAAACAAGATTAAAAGTATTAAGCGAGGTGAAAATATATCTAGAGGAATTATTGTTTATAGTGACGCTGGTTCATGGAAAACTACACTTTGTAATGGAACAAGAACCATTTCTGAAAATGCAACATGGATAGCAGAACAATTTTTATAAAAATAGTATAAGCAACTTTTCTATAAATTAATTCTTAAAAACTTTAGAAGATAAATTAAAATACTTTATTATAAATGAGTGATAATATTTATTAATGACGAGCTTGCCAAGTAAGCTATATAAGTTATTTGGCAAGCTCTATAAGTTTAGGGATTTCTATTAAAATTATTATTAAAATATATGGTAAATAAAGTAATAATGGGCTTGTATAAAAATTCTCCCATTCTTTTTTTGCTCTTTTTTCTGCATCCTTCTTGCTCATAATCAAATCCATAACTAATTCCAGAAAAAAATTGACAAATTGATTTTTTTCAAGTATAGTTTAACTAAACAATCGTTTAGTTAATATGAGGTGAATGTTTAATGCAGTTAGATAAGAAATCAACATCTCGCAATGTGCAAGCGCTTGAAATGCGAAAAAAAATGTTAAAAACAGCCCGTTTTCTTTTTGCAAAAAACGGCTACCACGCCACATCTATGCGCTCTATTAACCGTGCTGTTGGAATGTCTGATGCGCTTACATATCATTATTTTCCAGGTGGTAAATTAGAGATCTTTAATGAAGTTATCAATTTATCTCAAGAAGAACGTGGAAAAGATATGATTAGCATATTTAATTCTTTTACAGAAAACACTCTTTTGTATGATGCGCTTTTGGTAATTATAAAGAAAATGGGTGAGAGATTTGTATTTGATCAGGAATTTATTCAGATTATGATACAAGAGAGAAAGCTTATTGTTGAAAACGCCAAATCTGTTTTTGCTGTTAATGATTCAAGTTTTGCAGACTGTTTTGTTTCATACCTTAAGAAGCTATGTGACAAAGGTGTAATCAGGAAGATGGACCTTTCTATGGCAGTTTCACAGTTTTTGTGTCATATTGGAATGATTGCACTACATCAAATTATGTATTCAGCAGAATTTAACCTAGACCAATATTTAATTCAAGCTGAAAAGATTGCTATCTTTACATCTGAATTATGGTCTATTCAATAAATATAGGCATTGTGATATTTAATGCAATGCCTATTTTAAATAAAATTTAACTAAACAATCGTTTGATTAAATATTGGAGGGATTAATGTGTTTAATTTTAAAAATAAAGTGGCAATTGTCACAGGTGCAGCATCAGGTATAGGCAGAGCCACTGCAGAACTACTTGCAAAACATGGAGCAAAAGTTATAATTGCTGATATTCAGGAACAAAAGTGCAAAGAGGTTGCAGAATTTATTTGTGAAGAAGGTGGTGAGGCAGTGGCAATTCCATGTGATGTTACTGTTTCAATAGAAGTTAAAAAGATGGTGGAAAAAGCAGTTTTATTATTTGGCGGTCTGCATATTGCTGTTAATAGCGCAGGTATAGAAGGGGTGCATGCTGGAACTACAGGCCATACAGAAGAAATGTGGGATAAAATTATTGATGTAGACCTAAAATCTGTGTGGCTTTCCATGAAGTATGAATTGCTTGAAATTGAAAAGCAAAAGGAAGGTTGTATTGTGAATGTTTCATCTGCAGCTGGTCTAGTTGCTGGTGCTGGAACTATAGCTTATACTGCAAGTAAGCATGGAGTTATTGGTCTGACAAAATCAGCTGCCCTAGAGTATGCTTCGAAGGGAATAAGAATTAATGCAGTATGTCCTGGTTTTGTAAGAACACCTATGCTAGAAAAGTTAATTGACTCATATCCTGAGATCCAGAACCAGCTTGCATCACGAGAACCTATGAAACGCCTTGCAACAGTAGAAGAAATTGCACATGCGATTTGCTATTTGTGCTCTGATGCAGCCTCTTTTGTCACAGGCGTGTCTATGCCTGTAGATGGAGGCTTTACACTTTGGGGAATTTAAAAAGGAGAATGTCTATATGAATATTCAGATATTTGGAAAATCTAAATGTTTTGATACAAAAAAAGCTGAGCGATATTTTAAAGAGAGAAAAATTAAATTTCAATCTATCGATATCATAAAATATGGTATAAGTAGGGGTGAATTTCAAAGTGTGAAATCTTTTGTTGGTGGCATAAAGGTTTTAATTGATGAAAAGTCTAAAGCTTATGAAGGTGAGAATATAGAATATCTTAGATCTGAGGAAGTAATTCAAGAAAAGATTCTTAATAACCCAAGTTTATTAAAAACGCCAATAGTGCGCAATGGAAAAAAAGCCACAGTAGGATATCATCCTGAGGTTTGGGAAACTTGGGAGTAACATATATTAAATACATTCAAAAGTATTAACATGCTGTTGAATGTATTTAATAATGTTTTATTGTTTTAAATGATCAACTAACATGCAAGAGAATTTTAAATATTCTATTTCATTTAGTGAAATGTCTTTAAAATCAATTCCAAATAATGACTGTAGTTTGTTAAGTCTATAAATAAGAGTATTTCTATGTATATGCAAAGCCATTGCTGTGTCAGTGATGTTTTTACCATATATTAAATATGTCTTTAAATTGTTAATAAGAATGTCACTCTGTTCGTCATTTTCTTCCCAAAGTTGTAAAATCCTAGGATGGCATAGGCTTTTTAAGCTAGTTGCTTTTTCTAAAGTATCTATAATATGAGATATGTAATATTCATGAAAATGAATCACTAAATTTTGGTTATCATTAACAAAGGTAAGTGCAATTTTGCTTTGAATATAGTAATATTTTAGGTTTTCAAAGTTATAAAAAATTGAACTAATGCCACATTTTAAACTCATTTTGCTTGCCATACTTTTAAGCATAGCAAAAAAATCTTTATTTAATGGACTATCTATTTCTCTATTAATTGCAATAATTGAACCTTCAAATTGAAAAATAATTGCTTTAGGTAGTTTATCCCTAATTCGCCTGCTATGATACTGTAAGATCAAAGGATCTTCTTGCTCTGATGAGTGAAAGTTTAAAACATAATAAGGATCACATATATTCCACTTATAATTATTAAGATAATATTGTATTATTCGTTTTTCTACTCCAAAGCCTCTTATGAGACGGTCTAAAAAATATGTAGAGTTTTCGCTTATATTAAAATACTTTCCTCCAAGTTTAAGAGCTGCTTCTATTGTTTTTTGTATATATTTAATGATGCATTTTTGACCAGAAGAAATTGGATTGTTTAAATCAATAAGTGCAAGCATTCCAAACATAATATCATTAATATATATTGGGGCAACCACATGTGTATGCTTTTCATCATAATCAGCTACATAAGTTAAAAACATAGATCCAGATTTAAATATTTCAGATATTTTTTTTTGCTCTCTTTGCGAATATATCTCTAAAGGTGAATATCCAAGTTTCAATACCATTTCCCAAATGGTTCCAGAAATATCCGTTTCAAAAGTTCCAGTCCAATGTATAAGTGTAAGTGAAGAATCAAATAGTGCAATGGGGTTTTGCAGTTTTTCTGCTGCAATTTCTAGAGTATAATTTAATGTTTCACCACCTGCAATGGATTGTAAACATTTTTCTTTCCATTCACGGTAAGATTCTAAAATTTCCTGAATAACTGTCATTACATTTTCAAGAGAATTATCGGTTTTAATAGAAATAACAGAGAGAGGAAAATTGCTTGGAATATCAACAGTCTTTGAAACAACTAAGAATATAATTGAAGTTTTTTGACCTTTTGACAGCTTTGAAAAATCATCAGAAATGTAAAGATATTTTTCACACAGGTTAGTATCCATAGATTGAAAAATTCTTATGTCTGAGATTTCATATGTTTCGGGTAAATTTGAATGACAAACATCATATAGAATACTTATTTCATCAATCAAAACTGCAAGATCAACAGTTGCCATGCCAGAACATCCTTTCGCATAAGTGTGATGAATCTATATTTATTTTAATTATATAGCCAAAGAAAGAAATTACAAGTGATTTGGTATATAAATATAAATGCTATTATGAATAAATTTTTTGTTCATTTTATACGAATTTATAATAAATTTACTACATTTTTATACAAATACAAGGTTTAATTCTAATGATACAATTAAATTATTAAGAATTATAATTAATTTTTGGAGGTAGGAATCAAATGTGTGCAAGTGAAAATAAAGCTGATTTTAGCATTACAGGCATGGATAAAGATAGCGTTTTAGGTCTTGGACAAAGTGGAGGAATGATAAATCCAGCAATAGAAAGCGCATCATTGTTGTTTCAGATGGCTCCTGGAATGAGCATTCCTTATGAATATGGTGGAGTAAAAAGTGAGATACAAGCATATCGTCATAGTTCTTGGATTGGTACAACATTAATGATTTCACCAATTTATGATGTAATTGGCCCAGATTCATTGAAATTCCTTCATTCAATTTGTGTTAATGATTTTACAAATCTAGATATGAACGGGCTGCGCCATGCAATTATTTGTAATGATAAGGGTCAGATTTTAACTGATGGAGTTGTCATTCGCATTGGTGAAGATAGGTATCGTACTTATTGGCTGAACCCGCCTATTGAATACTTTTTGAAAACTTCAAATATGAATGTTACTGGAGAAGATATGACTGGTCGTGAATACTTTATACAAATTTCTGGGGAAAAGTCTCTTGAAATTTTAGAAGATGCGTTTGAAAAAGATTTACATGATATTAAATTTGCAAAACATCGCAAGGAATGGATGAATGGAAGAGAGGTTGAAATAATTCGACTTGGTATGTCTGGCAATTTAGCCTATGAAATCCATGGACCTATGGAGGAATATGACTATGTTTATCGCAAAGTATGGACAAGTGGACAAAAATTTGGTGCATGTAAACTAGGTATGCATGCTTACAATGAATTCAATCACACAGAAGCTGGATTCCCCAACATACATTTGCATTATCCTTTGCCATGGTTTGAATCTGGTGAAGAATTATCAAAATACATGTATGAAAACCCCATGCTGTCCGCTCTAAACATCAATCGAAGGCTTGTAGGTAGTGTTGGTGATGATCTTCAAGTGCGATTTGTCACTCCTTATGATGTGGGGTGGGGATATCTTGTAAAATTTAATCATGAATTTATAGGGCGTGAAGCACTTGAGAAAATTGCTAGTGATCCACAAAGGGTTGTAACAACTCTAGAGTGGAATGCAGATGATGTTGGATCAGTATTTGCTACAATGTTTAGACCAGGTGAAATACCCTGTGATGACATCTCAAAACAATCTGATATGCCTCTACCTGAGAACTCATTTAATGGGTATACTGAGTACCGTGCAGATAAAGTGCTGTTTAATGGTAAGGAAATTGGTATAACATCAGGGAGAATTATATCTTATCCATACAATAGTATGATTTCCCTTGCTTTTATTAAAGGTGAATTTGCCACAGAAGGGACTGAAGTTGTTATAATTTGGGGTACACCAGGAACACCTCAAAAGGAAATTCGTGCAAAGGTTGCAAAATATCCTTATAATTCTGATATGATAAGAAATGAAAAAAGAGATGTTGAAGATATACCTCATTATAAAACAAGAGCAATTATAATCTAAATTTGTGCTATATTATCCACGTTATAAACACCTTTAATTGAAGTATACACATTCCTCATGTTTACATTCTTTATTGTTTTTAGAAAAAATACAAATAGGTTTAGAAGGCATAGGTATATTGGTTCCTAAATTTTTGTTTGAAAATTCTGTAGCAGTTATTATTGCAGTAAAAACAGATCGCTTACAACAACGAGGCCCTCCTAATTTTGCAATGTTATTTAAGCTTGAAGCTGTCATAATTTGAGCATCTCCCCAATCGCTACCTTTTGAATAAGGTGTAGATTCTTTTGCAATGCTCATAAAAATACCTGTGCCAATGGCAGCTCCACAAGCACCATAAAATCCACAAAACCCACCTAAAACGTTTCTTGCTCTGTTATTTGCAATCTCAAGTGCTTTCTTAATGTTTAAATTATATCCTGAGTTTTTAAGTGCAGTTAGCATAACTGATGGTATAAGGAAATGATGCTCTGGTCCATGCATGTGAATTTCTGGCCTTTTCATTAGATCCATAGCCATATTTATGGGATTTTTATTAACAGATAAAAGACAATATGCTTTTATAATTGCATAAGAAGGGAAACTATGGCAATCATCACATACATAATGCCCAGCTTCACAATAAGAATTTGTTTTAAAATCCTTTCCGCAATTTTCGCATTTTTTATAAGCCATTTCTTCAGCGTAAACAATAGGTTTACTACATAAAATACAACCTGTATTCATAATCTTTTAACCTTTCTTTTATAAAATACTATTTATTATTTTAGCATAAATAATAAAGACTTTCATGTTAAAAGCAAGTTTTTGAGAGTATTTAAGTACAATTTTGCCTTAAGTATATTAACCTAAAATATGGTATTGAATACTGCGTTATGAATAAGGAAAATTAACAAAATATTAATATTATTCGCAATTTAAATCACTATGGGTTTTGTTCCATAGTGATTAATATTTATGTTTATGATTATCGAGACATTAAGTTTTTTAATATAGGAAGTACAAGAGAGGAGCCTTCACTTAATGCCCATCCTCCAACAGACAATGCTACTAATCCATCCTTAGATGTGGTAATGCTATCATGGTTTACTGCCATCTTATATACCATTCCTTTATCATCGTTGTACAACTTTATTAACCTAATGGCATCTAAAAGAGGTGTAGTTTCAAACCCTGGCTTTAACACTTTAGTATAGTAAAAATACCCATCTTCATATATCCAATCTACACCTAAAGAAGCATTCCAAATTAATTGTATTTTTGATGAAATATTTAAATCCCTATTTTCATCTTTTCCCATCATAGTATTTGTGCTTTTATATACACTTTCAATTATATTATATAATTCATAGCTATATGTTCCATTGTCAAATTTAGAAGCTTTAACTACATTTCCGTAAGAGGCATTTTCATAGGATGAAGGATCGTTTAAATCTATTATAGTTTCACCGCCAGTTAAACCTGCAGCTTTTAAATTTCCTGAGTCATACGATGAAGCATTATCTTTTTGAAAGTTAAACAATATTTCTGATATAGAAACTCTCACAATGGCATCGCAATTTCCAGTATTTATTATTTTAATAGATTTAACATGATTTTTATCAGGAAGCCAATTGTTTAAAGAAATGAAATCTTCTAAAATATCTGTTTTTAAGTTTGCACCATCAACTGCATTTACCTTTGATGATTTTGTGCTAAACCAGCTGTAAGAGGTCCCATAAGCTCGTATTAATAAAATTATAGCTAAACAAATCAAAAATAATTTTTTAAAAACACTTTTCTTCATTTTTCACCTTAATTATTATAATTTGCAAAATAAGAATCAGTTTCTTGTTTTAAAATGTTATTGATATCGCTTATTGGTGAAGATATAGCTGAAGTTCCATCATAGTCCCACCAGGATCTCTGAAAAGGATAATCCCTTAAAACTCCACAGGCTTCTGATGTTACGTCTATGATTAACTTATATTGAGTATTATTTGGATCATATGCTGTATTATTTATTTTTACAAATGAAATTATGGGATTTATTATTTTTTCTCCTGGCATTAAAATCTTTGAATAATAATAATATCCGTCTTTTCCATCTATCCAATTGCTATTTACATTAAAACTAACTAAATTTGAATCTGTAATAATATTTAATGTATCATTAAAAAAATTAGGGAAAAAAGAAACTCTTATAAATGCAGGGAAGGTGCTGATGTTGTGAACAAATACTTCCTTAAGAACTGTCTGGCCTTCAAAAACTGATGATATATTTGAGAAGTTTTCTTCTATTATACATCTAATATCAGAAACTTTATTTTCATTTACTAAATTGCTATGTGAATGTTGAAATGAAAGAGAATTTGATGTAATTATAACTATAAAAATAATGCTCATTAAAATAAAGATTAAAATTAAATTAATAAACCTTTTATCTATAGGCATAAATAAATATCACTTCCAATCTCTAAAATCCAGCCTTTGGTAAAACATATTCCTCAAAGGATGCGCTAAAAGCCCAGTCAAATAGTATGCTTCCAGTTTCTGTGCTTTTAAGCTCCTCTCCTTGGAAAAAGAAATCAACATCCATATCTTTAATTTCATCTGGATAAAATTTTCCTAAAAATAAAGGCGTTTTTTTCATATTTAAATTAGCAAAATCTCCACTTCCTTTTCCAGAGGGATCTCCAGTAAAGATAACTTTGTCTTGAACCTTAATGGTTATTAAAATTCTATCTGCCATGTTAATATTCCCAGTTTCAATTATATTGCTTGTGGATAAAAATAAATTATATAAGATATTATTTGTATTATTTTTCATGAGCACTTTCTTTTTAATAGTATCACCTGGAGCTATATTGTTTGCATATATAAAATACTTTCCATCTATACTTACTTTAACTCCTTCTGTATCTCCAATAACAACGCCATCTGGAAGCTTTTTTTCATTTGAATAAGTTAAATTTGTTATGAATATTATGCAGATAATTAATATGCAGACTTTTTTAAGTAGACTCATTAGCAATCACCTCAAAGCTCTAATACAAAGATATTTTTAAAATAAATTTATATTAGTCTTGTGAAAGCATGGGAGATAATATACCCCATACAGCTGGATTTTCTGTTTGAAAATTTGTAGATTCACCTTTCCAAGTATTTTGTACAGCATTTACAGTGGCTTGAACACCCTCAAGGGTAACATCTATTTCATATTTCATATTTTTAAATTGATTTCCAGCAGTTTCAGAAAGCCTCAATGATACTAAAAGTGGTGTAGTTTCTACAACGTTTGCATCTAAAACTCGACCATAATAGTAATAACCATCTCCTCCATAATACCAAGCATCAGTTGGCCCACCCCAAGGGTTTGTGTCATTATTAACATTGGTCCCAAAAGTTAACACTATACCATCAGCAGTATGATCAGCAATTGCATTTGGATCTGCAGGATCATATATTCCATCTTTAGAAAGATTTTGATCTACTTGGTAAAATGGGAACCTAAAGACAGCATTGTTGATACCTTGATCTAAATTTGCTATATCAACTATTTGATTGTATCCTGAATCAGGGTCTTTATAATATGCAAAATAATAGTCTTTGCCTGTTGATGATGTTTTTTTATAAACATTAAGTCCATCAATATCAGCAGCAGTAGTAGATAAACCTGATGTAAGCTGAGTATAACCATTTGTAGACGCTGCAAGCGCCGCAATTGCAGTATCGCTTGTAACTATAGGTTTTTGAGTTTCTTCATCATAACTTGGATCATCATCTTGATAGAAAACCTCAAGATCATGTGTAGTACCACTTAATGAATATAACTGAATAATTTCCTTTAAACTAACTCTAGCCACAACACCACCAGTATTTGTGTTTATGATTTTAACATTTTTATCTACAATTACACCTGGAACCCATGCATCTGTTGGAGTAAATTCTTCATATATTTTAAGCCCTTGAGTATCAGAAGCTTGTAATTTATTGTAAACTACATTAACGCTGCTCCACCATGTATAAGTTCCTGCTAATATAACTCCTGAACAAATAATAATTATTAAGAATAATATTGATATTTTTTTCATAACTAAAACTCCTTTAACTTTTGCTGATAAATATTACTAATTGGAAAAAAATTATTTTATTATCTTAAAATTTGTATTTTCTTTTGTATTTTGATTTTCTAGTTTTGTTAAATGTTTGTGTATAAATATTTAATATTATAAGTACAACTAATATAGTTACAATGATAAAAATATGATTTATTAAGGTATTTATTATGCTACCTAGTTTAGGAAAACTTCCACATACAATTCCCACTACATTTTCCCCATCAACAGCTGCTATATCCTCGCTATTATTTTTGTCGCCCTTTGTAATAAATTTAGTCTTTCCATCTTCATGTAAAATCTTCGTAACTCTATGTGTAACTGTTATAGGTGAGTTATCATTTATATAGAATGTAATTGCATCATTAACTTTAACTTCTTCATAACTGGCTAGCTTTATAAAAATTAAATCACCTTTTTTGTATGTGGGAAACATGCTATCAGATAAAATGGTATAATGTCTAAAACCAAAAATTGATTTGTTTTTTTCTGTGCTAAACATAAAAATAGTTGTGGATATTATAATAGCTATAATAAATACATAAAACAACATATTTAGTAAAATAACTAGTTTATTCTTTTTTATTCTTAAATTTTTCGTTCTTATCAAAACAATTTATCTCCTTTTTAATAATATTTCACTAAAATGGCAATTATATTCGTAAAATTTTTGTATTAAATCATATAAATACATATTATATTTATCTTTGAACAAAATATACAATAAATATCTAAAGGTATCGAAGGAGAAAAGTAAAATATGAGTATAAGGTATAAATTGTTCCTTAAGTATGTATCCATTACAATATCCGTTTTATTTTTCATTGTTATCTTTAACCCACTAAAAATAAATACTGATGTTTATGGAGCAACTCCTATTCAAGTATGCGATGGATTTAGCTATTCGAAAGCAGTAGAACCCAACCCCCTAAATAGTGGAATATGGATAACAGGATATGAACATTCTACTTTTACTGGAAGCGCTGCTTATCTTTCTACTGTTCATGATGGAAATAATCTTTGGATGATACCTCATAATTCTCCTGTTAAACAAATATTAAAATTTAATGTGGCAACAGGCTTAAGAACACAAGTACCTTTTACTGCAGGGCTTACCACTATAAGCGCTAATTCAAATTTATTTTATGGAGGGGTTTTTGATGGAACCTATATTTGGTTAGTTCCATATAATGTAAATTCTGTAATTAGAGTAAAAGTTAGTGATAACAGTATGGTTGAATATCCTGTAACAAATTCAGGAACCTTAGGAACAAACCTTGGTAGACTTACTGGTTGTACATTTGATGGAAGATATGTATGGATGATGCCCTATAATTGTAATAGGTTTCTAAGAGTTGACACTCAATCTACAACAATAGGACAAATGGGTGCATATAGCATTCAAAGCCCTGCAGATAGAGGTAATTTACTAGATTCTCAAGAAAGTGTCTATTGGTTTAAAGGCGGTATTTTTGATGGAACTTATGTATGGGCCGTACCACAGGGCTCTGACCGTGTAGTGAGGATTTTACCAACATCTACACCATCTTTTACAGGATATCCACTACCAACTGGATATACTGATCCAGGTTCTTATAAATTTGCATGTGGAGTATATGCAAAAGGATATTCTTGGCTTATTCCACACAATGCCAATAAGATAGCTCGTGTAAATTCTAATGGTAATATTACATATTTTGATATTAGTTGTACAACTTTAAAAACTAATTATCAAGCTGCAACTTTTGATGGTGATAATATATGGCTTTTTCATAATACAAGTAACTTGTTTGTGAAATATAATGTAGATGGTAATAATTTTACATCATATGACTTTAGTGGCCCAAATACTACAAATATTGGAAATTCTATCACAATAACTGCAAATAGAGGGCGAAGCGCTACTTTTGATGGAACAAACATATGGCTTAGCCCTAATTATTTTAACCGATTAATTAAGATTTCTCCTGCAAATTCTGTTTCTGGAAAAGTTCTTGAAAAGTTAACACTTGATCCTATAGAAGGTGCAGATGTATATCTTGAAAGCAAAGTTTATAAAGATCCTAGTGATACATCTTTAGGCAAGCTTTATTATTTCACTAGCACAACAGATGCAGGTGGAAATTATAATAAATTTAAACAAGTAGATAAAAATGGAAATGTGCTTAATTCTGGCGCAGAAGTCTCTGAACTTCCTATTGGTGAATACATAGTAACTACTGTTAAATCTGGATATGATCCTGATGATACTTATAACCCTATGGTTGAGACATTGGATGTTAAAGCTGCTCCAGCCATAAATAAAAAAGATTTAAAACTTATAAAACCTCGCTTTTTAAACGTTAGGCAGGTAGTGCTCTATAGCAAATCAAATTTATATGTGCCAAGTAAAGCGCATATAAATTTACAAAATATAACTTTAGATAATTTACTACCTGTGGTTTCAAATTACAATTTAAAGCCAATTAGCTGCGCTGGAATTGCCTCATCATATCCAAATTTTACTGAAATACCATATACCTATGTTAGATTGCCTATTAAAACCCCTTACTTTGGGTATACTTTATACAATATAACACCGATGAATTATAAAACTTTAAGATATGATATTGGAAAAACTATAAATTCTCAGGCTCCAAGCTTAGATAGAAAGATAGATTTCACTTTAGGGTATGAATATTATGCAACAATATATCTATCGCCTATTACATCAAACTCCGATCCTCCTTATTCTAAGATGTCCATACAAAATATACTTGGAAATATATTAAGGCCATAAAAGGTTTTTGCAGAATTTATTTTTAAAATTCTGTAAAAGCCTTTTATTAGTTGCATTGGTAGATTGTTAAAATAAAAACGCAAACGTTTGCTACTTTTCTATTGACATGAAATTTCCATCAACATATAATTAACTTGTAATTGTTTAACTGTTAGTTTAGCAATAAAAGAGAGGAGATATATTTATGAAAAAATCTTCTTGCATTGAAATATTTACACCACAAGTTGATTTTTACGATAGATTTAAAATTGCAAAAGATTCAGGGTTTAATGCAGTTGAATTTTGGACATGGCAAGAAAAAGATATTTCAAAAATTAAAAACACATGTGAAAATTTAGGACTTGAAATTTCATCAATATCAGGAGATCAGGATTATTCGCTTTGCGATCCTAAACATTATGAAAAATATGTTGAATTTGCAATAAAATCATTTGAGGTAGCTAAAGAAATTGGAGCAAAATGTTGTGTTATGCATTCAAATGCGCTTGGTGAAGGTGGAGTAGTGCTCGATCATTATAATGAATTAAGTGATGCTACAAAATTTGCTCAAATATTTAAAGGTTTACAAACTCTTGTGCCGTATGCAAAAAAAGCAGGTATTATTATGGTAGTTGAGCCACTTAATACTCTTGTTGATCATAAAGGCAATTTTTTAAAAAATACATATGATGCTGCAGATATTGTGCGCATAGTTGATTCTCCATATTGCAAGGTTCTTTACGATATTTATCACATGCATATTATGCATGGCAATATTATAGAAACACTGCGCTCGTGCAAGGATGCCATTGGGCATATACACATTGCAGATGTGCCAGGAAGGCATGAACCAGGAACTGGTGAAATAAATTATAGAGCAGTTTTTAAAGAACTGGAAAATTTAAAATATGATGGTTATGTTGCTTATGAACTTTCACCTAAAGGCTTGTATGAAGATGCAGTTAAAGCTGTAATGGAGTTTTAATTTGTGGTTATTTGTTTAAGGGGGTGAGGCAATGGAGTATATTTTAGAAATGATAGACATTGAAAAGTCCTTTCCAGGAGTTAAAGCTTGTAAGAAATGTCAATTAAAACTTAAAAAAGGTGAGGTTCATGTTTTACTCGGGGAAAATGGCGCTGGTAAATCAACCTTAGTAAAAATCTTAGTTGGAATTGAACAAAAAGATGCTGGCATAATAACTTACAATGGCAATGAAGTTAATTTTCAAAATTATAAACAAGCTGAAGAAAAGGGAATTGGAATTATATATCAAGAATTTAATTTAATACCTAAGTTATCTGTTTGTGAAAACATTTTTATAGGAAAACAACCTGTGAAAAATGGTTTTGTTGATTGGAAGAAAATGCAGCAGAATGCTAAGAAAATTTTAGATTCTTTGCAAGTTAATATTGATGTTAACACAAAGGTTGAAGATTTAGGTGTGGCTCAACAGCAGATGGTTGAAATTGCAAAAGTGCTTTCTATTGACGCTAATATAATAATTATGGACGAGCCTACAGCAGCTCTTACTGATAAAGAAATAGATAAGCTTTTTGAAACAATAAGGCGTTTAAAATCACAGGGAGTTTCAATTATTTATATTTCACATCGTATGGAGGAAATTGCTAAAATAGGAGATCGGGCAACGATTATGCGTGATGGCGCATATATATCTACTGTTGATTTTGGCAAGGTTACCATGGACGAAATTATAAACTTAATAGTTGGGCGAAATTTAGATGAAAAATATCCAAGAGAAATACACAAGCCGGGAAAGCTTATTCTTAAAGCTTCACATGTTAAAGCAGGCTCTATGGTTAAAGATGTTTCTTTTGTAGCATATGAAGGAGAGATTATTGGATTTGCTGGTTTAATGGGAGCTGGCAGAACAGAAACCATGCGTGCAGTTTTTGGAGCAGATGTTATGGAATCTGGAGAGGTTTTTATTGATGGAAAGAAAGTTAATATAAAATCTCCTCAAATAGCTATTGAAAATGGAATTGGTTTTCTCACTGAGGATAGAAAAAATCAAGGTCTTGTGTTAAATATGTCTGTTAAAGAAAACATTACTTTAACAAATTTAAATAAACTAATCCATAGAGGTATATTTCTTAATTTAAAGAAAGAGAATGATTTATCTAAAAAACTTTCCGATGAATTAACTGTTAAGACCCCAAGTGTTAATCAAAAGGTTAAAAATTTATCTGGCGGCAATCAACAAAAAGTTGTACTTGCTAAGTGGGTAAATAGGGATTGTCGCATTTTAATTTTTGATGAGCCTACAAGAGGTATTGATGTTGGAGCTAAAAGTGAAATCTATAAATTAATGAATAAGTTATGTAAAAAGGGTATATCAATTATTATGATTTCATCTGAACTTCCTGAAATTTTAGGTATGAGTGATAGAATTTATATTATGCACGAAGGAAGAGTAACAGGAGCCTTAAATTATAAAGATGCTGATCAAAACATACTTATGAAATATGCTATAAATGAATTAAATGATTTTGAGGAAAAATCTATACTTATAAAGGAAAGAGAGGATGTAAATGAAAGCGTCATCGGTTAAACTAGAAAAGAAACAAGGTACATTTAAAGTTCAAAAAGAATTAGGTACTCTTGTAGCTTTACTTGTTATGTGTCTCATCCTTGCAATTATAAGTCCCACCTTTAGGACATTTGATAATATTATTAATGTAATGCTTCAATCTTCTATTAATGCTATACTTGCATTTGCAGTACTTTTAACCATTATAATTGGTGGGACTGATTTGTCCGTTGGTTCTGTTCTTGCGTTTTCTGGTATTTGTATGGCATTGTCTATTCAACGGTATAGTGTTCCAGTAATAATTGCAATTTTACTTGCTATAGTAATAGGGTCTATAATGGGATTTTGCAGCGGACTGTTTGTAACAAAGTTAAAACTTGCCCCATTTATGGCAACCCTTGGTATGATGTTAATTGGACGTGGACTTACTATGGTTGTATCAGAAGGTAAACCAGTTTCTGGCATGCCAGAAATGGTAAGATTCCTTGGTAAAACTAGATTATTTGATAAAATTCCTGTTCCTGTAGTTATTACATTTATTATGCTTATAATTACTTGGGTTATTTTAAAATACACAAGGTTTGGAAGAACCCTTTACGCCATTGGGGGTAATGAAGAGGCATCTAGATTGTCTGGAATAAATGTAAAAAAAATGAAAACTTTAGTTTTTGTGTGGAGTGGAGCTTTAGCTGGACTTGCTGGTGTTATTTTAGCTGGTCGTTTAAATTCTGCTCAAGCTGTGGCTGGTGATGGTTATGAACTAGAAGCAATTGCAGCTGCAGTAATTGGAGGAGCAAGTCTTTCTGGTGGAGAAGGAACTGCTTTTGGAGCTTTACTAGGCGCTTTAGTTATGGGTGTTTTGCGCAATGGGTTAAACCTTATGTCTGTTTCTGCTAATTGGCAAAAAGTTGTAATTGGTATTGTCCTTGTTGCAGCAGTGGCACTTGATAACTTTAGAAAAAAATAAAATTTATATAAAGGAAAGGAAGATATAGTAATGAAAAGAAAAAATATGGCGTTTTTAGGAATATTAGGTTTAGTTGCTTCAATGCTTACAGGATGTACAAGTACAGGTGCAGGAGACTCAACAACTGATAATACAGCAGCAGCTGAGACGACTACATCAGCACCAGCTGAAACAACTACCTCAGCAGTTACTACAACCCAAGGCACTACAACAAGTGCAGATACAACTTCTTCTACTACAGGTGGAAAACGCATTGCTGTAGTATGCAAGGCAATGGATTCAGAGTTTTGGATGAGCGTTAAAAAGGGAGCTGAAGATGCAGGAAAAGAAACAGGAGCTACAGTCTTTGTAACAGCACCTGACAAAGAATCAAATGTTGAAGGTCAATTTAAAATTATTGAAGATTTAATTCAACAAAAATATGATGCAATTTGTATAGCACCTTGTGATTCTACAGGAGTAGTTCCAATAATTGAAGATGCACAAGCTAAAGGAATTAAGGTTTTAACAATAGATACAGATGCTGATACTGATAAGAAGCTTTCATTTGTGGGAACTGATAATAAAGCTGGTGGAAAGATGGCTGGAGAAGAATTAATTAAACTCTTATCAGGAAAAGAAGGGGCAAAGGTTGCCATGATAACAGGTGTACCTGGACAACAAACAATGAGAGACAGAGCAGATGGATTTAAAGAAGCTATTGAAGGAAAATTGGATTTAGTTGATGAGCAACCAGCAGATTCCGATCCAGCAAAAGCTATGACAGTTATGGAAAACATGCTTACAACTCATCCAGACCTTGATGGTGTATTTATCCTTAATGCCACTATGACTGTTAGTTCATTAGAAGCAGTTGACAATGCTGGCAAAACAGATTTAAATATAATTGGATTTGACTCATCTACAGATGCTCTTCAAGCTGTAAAGGATGGAAAGGTTAAAGGCGTTGTAGCTCAAAGCCCTGAAAATATGGGAAAATTTGCTGTTGAAAATGCATTTAAAGCTGTTAATGGTGAAGAAATATCTAACAGAATTGACACAGGTACAGAAATGATAACATCTGAAAATGTTGACAAATATTTAAAATAAATTGAAATTAATAAAGGGGTTTTAATATGCTTAATATTGGTATTATAGGTGTAGGACGCATTGGGAAAATGCATTGTGAAAATTTAGTTCGTCTTATACCAAGCGCAAACGTTGTAGCAGTTGCTGACATTTTTGTTGATGACCATAAAGAATGGATTTCATCTCTTGGAATTAAAAAATGTTATAAGGATTATAAAGATCTTTTAAAAGATGAAGAAGTTTCTGCTGTTGTAATTTCAACTTCTACAAATACTCATGCTGAAATTACTATTGCTGCAGCAGAAGCTAAAAAAGATATATTTCTTGAAAAACCTATAGATGTTGAGATTGGAAGAATTAATTCAATACTTGAAGCTGTGGATAAAGCAGGCGTCAAACTTCAAGTTGGTTTTAATAGGCGTTTTGATCACAATTTTTCAAAGATTAGAGAAGTCCTTGAGTCAGGTGAAATTGGAGAACCACATATAATTAGAATAGCATCAAGAGATCCTGCTCCTCCACCAATTTCATATGTTAAAGTTTCAGGTGGTTTATTTCTTGATATGATGATTCACGATTTTGATATGATGAGATATATATCTGGAAGTGATATTGTAGAGATATTTGTAAACAGTGCAGTTTTAATAAATAAAGAAATAGGTGAAGCAGGTGATGTTGATACTGCTATTGTCACTGTAAAGCTTGCAAATGGAGCATTAGGAGTTATCGACAACAGCCGTCAGGCAGTTTATGGATATGACCAAAGAGTTGAATTGTTTGGATCAAAAGGTCAAGCTATTGCTAATAATGACAAACCTACCACAGTAGAGGTTTCAACTGCAAACTCAGTTACAACAGATAAAATACCTTACTTTTTCTTAGATAGGTATACTCAAGCATTTTTAGATGAATTTAACTCATTTATTGATTCTGTACTTAATAATAAAAAGGTTAAGGTTAATGGATTAGATGCTAAAAGAGCAGTTCAAGTTGCCCTTGCAGCAGACGAGTCAAATCGAACTGGATTGCCGGTAAAAATTAATTTAGACTAGAAGCAGTGCACCACATTAAAATTATTGTGGTGCTTTTTTTAAAATGTAATCTTGAAGAATAAATATAAAAATCTTATAATACTAACATGCGGTTTTTTAAATAACAAAAGACTAATCAAGATTATTTAATTGGGGGAAAATTATGCAGGATAAAGCTCATTCAAAAAATGTAACAATTAAAGATATAGCTAAAGCTTTAGGTACATCATATACAACTGTTTCAAGAGCATTGAACGGAAAAGCAGGTGTAAATAAAAAGATGAGAGAGTATGTTATTGCTGAGGCAAAGAGAATGGGTTATAGCCAAAATGCCATTGCCCGTAATTTAGTCATGAATAAAACTAACACAATTGGGCTTATTGTTCCTGATATAACAAATCCTTTTTTTGCAGAAATTTCATTTGCTGTAGAGCATTTTGCAATTGAAAGGGGTTATAGCGTTATTTTAAGCAATACAAATTGGAATCCTAAAATAGAAAAAGAGAGATTAGATTTAATGCTTAGCAATAGAGTTGATGGAATAATTATAAAAAATGCAGATGATAGTGCCTGTTTTAGCCATACTGGCATTGGAATACCTATGATTTTGATTAGTTCAGGAATGGAAAATACTATTTCAAGTGTGGATTATAACGATTTAGAAGGAGGGTTTATTGCCACTGAACACTTAATAAAATGCGGTTATAAAAGAATTGCATTTATTGGTGGGGAAAAATCTTCTTGTGCATTCATGTTTAGAAAAGAAGGGTATAAAAAAGCACTGAAACAATATGGGTTTAAAGTGGATCCAAAGCTTATTAAAGATGGGGATTTTACAATAGATTGTGGCGATAGATTAGCTTCTGAATTATTTAAGATGAATGAAAGACCAGATGCAACTGTTTGTTTAAATGATATAGTAGCATTTGGAGCTGTTCAAGCTGCCCTTAGAAATGGAATTAAGATTCCTGATGAATTTGGAGTCGTAGGGTATGATGATATTTATTTTTCAGGTTTAACACAAATTCAACTTACAACAGTTTCACAAAGCTCTTTATCAATGGGAAAACTTGCCACAGAACTTTTGATAAATGAAATAGAAGCGGAACAGTATGATCATACTAAAATTCTTTTAACACCTGTGTTAAAGGTTAGAAAGACCACTAGAGAAGTTTTGTTAAAATAATTTAAAAAATAATAATGAAAACAATTTTTAAAGACCTTTTTTGAAGGTCTATTAAGTGTATTTAAATACCATACAAATAGAAGTTGAAACACACTAGTAATTATGATAAAATTTAAAGAAAAAATCATGCAAATTATCTTTTATTCATTTATTATCATTTATCTAAATAAGCCCTAACTTTAATTACAGTTACAAAATTATAAAAATTCCAATTTTAGCAAAATATTAATTTTTAGGAGGAATTTATGAAAAAGTTATGCTTAATTTCATCTATGTGTTTAACTTTAACTATGCTTTTTTTAGGTTGCCAGGGCGAACAAGGAAATTCAACATCTAACAGCACTGCCACTCCACCATCTGAAAGTACTTCAACTCCATCGACTAATGCCAAGACAGATATAGTTATTGCCACAGCTGCAGATTTTATTACAATGGATCCTGGAGACGCTAATGACACATTATCTGGAGGCCTTGCGAGGCAGATTATGGATGGCCTATATGGATTTGACAATGATATGAAACCTATCCCTCTACTTGCAACAAGTTATGAAGCTAATAATGACGCTACAGAATTTACATTTAAACTTAGAGAAGGCGTAAGTTTTTCAGATGGTACACCTTGGAATGCTGAAGCTGCAAAAATAAACTTAGATAGAATGGCAGATCAAACTCAAGGTTTAAAGAGAAATTCATTATTTAACATGGTGAAGCAGACAGATATTATCGATGAATATACAATTAAGATCATATTAAACAAGCCTTTTGGCGCGCTAATTGGAACGCTTGCTCACCCTGCAGGACTTATGCACAGTCCAAAGGCTCTTAAAGAATATGGAAAAGAAGTTTCTCAGCATCCTGTAGGAACTGGACAGTTTGTATTTGAAAGCTGGACTCCAGGTGAAAAACTTGTACTTAAACCTAATAATAATTATTGGGGAACAAAAACTGAATTCACATCTGTTACGTTTAAACCTGTTTTGGAAAGTGGTACTCGTGTTGCTATGTTACAAGCTGGGGATGCTGATTTTATAATGGTTGCGCCAGCTGAACAACTTAATGTATTGAGTGCTGATCCAAATATAACAGTTCACGAAGAAAAATCCATTGTAATACGTTATCTAACTATGAATGTAGCTAAAAAACCATTTGATAATATAAAAGTAAGACAAGCATTGAATTATGCAATTGACAAAGATGCTTATGGTCAAGTTGCTTATAGTGGTCACTATAATCAAATGAAATCTCTCATTGGTTCTAATGTAGCATTTTTTAGTTCTCAAGAGCAATATAAATATGACCCAGAAAAAGCTAAACAGCTTCTGGCAGAAGCTGGATATCCTGATGGTTTTGAAACAACTTTATGGGCTGGAAATACCTCTGCTGCTATAAGAAATAGCCAATTTTTGCAACAGCAATTTGCTGAAGTAGGCGTAAAAGTAAAACTTGAAAATATGGAGGCTGGTGTTTTAGAAGAGAGACTCACAAAATATCCAAAAGGTACTCCAGGAGATCAGGTGGATGTGCAGATGTATCTTATAGGTTGGTCTCCATCTACAGGAGATGCTGACTGGGGATTAAGACCTCTTGCAGCAACAGAATCTTGGCCACCAGTTTCATATAACATGGCTTATTTTAACAATGCAGACTTTGACCAAGCTTGTGCAGATGGGCTTGCTACAGCAGATCCAGCAAAACGCGCTGAAGCCTATGAAAGAGCACAGAAAATAGTATGGGATGAGGCTCCTATGGTATTCCTCACTGAAGATAGAAATCTTTTTGCCTCAAGGAATAATATATCTGGCATTTTTATAATAGCTGATGGCTCTATAAGCTTACGTGAAGGAAAGCCAATTAAATAGTAAATTGATAATCTTGCTTTTTATAGATTCCTGCAAAAATAAGGGCTTATCCTTTAAAGATAGGCCCTTAAAAAATAACCTTATGATAAAAATCTAAATTAATGAGAAAGGATTTTACAATGTTAAGATATGCAATAAAGAGAATTATTGCCGTTATTCCAACACTGCTCTTAATTTCTGTTTTTGTATTTATGTTTGTAAGGTTTATCCCAGGTGATCCAGCACGAAGGGTAGCTGGACCAGATGCTACCCTTGAGGATATTGAAATTATTAGAAAGGAGCTTGGATTAGATAAACCTGCATTCCAGCAATACATAAGTTACATGGCAGGAATTGTTCATGGTGATTTAGGAAACTCTCTAAAAACAAAAAGAACTGTGGCTTATGAAATTGGTTTGCGCTATATGAATACTGTAAAATTGACACTTGCAAGTATCACATGGTCTGCAGTTATAGGTGTGTTAATTGGGGTGTTTTCTGGTAGAAATCGCTCTAAATGGCAAGATTATGCCGGTATGACTTTCGCAGTTTCTGGTATATCCATTCCATCTTTTTGGCTGGGGCTTATGCTTATGAGCGTTTTTGCCGTTAAATTGCACCTAGTTCCTAGCACAGGAGCTGGCGGGCTTAACCATTTAATTCTACCTTCTTTAGCATTAGGTGCCAGTATAGCTGCTATTATAGCTCGATTTACTCGCTCATCTATTATTGAAGTACTAAAAGAAGATTATATAAGAACAGCTCATGCCAAAGGATTAGTTGAGAATAAAATCATATGGAAGCATGTATTTAAAAATTCCATGATATCAGTGGTCACTGTTGTAGGTTTGCAATTTGGATTCCTTCTTGGAGGTTCTGTAATTACAGAAACTGTTTTTGCTTACCCTGGGCTTGGAAGTTTGTTAATTGATTCTGTTAGTTTTAGAGACTACCCCATGATACAATCACTGATCCTCATATTTTCGCTGCATTTTGTTCTAATAAACTTAATTGTAGATTTATTATATGCTGCACTCAATCCTGAAATCCAATTAAACTAGAGGGGGGAAATGATTTGACTATACAAAAAGTTAAAACTAAGCAAGATGATATGCGAACACCTTTTGATGAATTTGTAAGTAAATTTAAAAAACAAAAGACTGCAATTGTGGCTGGATTATTTATATTATTTCTTATAGTTATAGCTATTATAGGACCTTATATAGTTCCCTATGATGTAACAAAAGCAGACTATACAAGCCTCTTACAAGGACCTTCTAGTAAACATTGGTTTGGAACAGATGAATTTGGGAGAGATATTTTTAGTCGTATCATAGTTGGCAGTCGCATCTCTTTAGTGGTAGGCCTATCATCTGTTACCATTGGTGCGATATTTGGAAGCCTGCTTGGTTTGCTCAGTGGCTATTACGGAAGCATCACAGATAGTATTATAATGAGAATTTGTGATACCCTCTTTGCATTTCCAGGAACTATATTAGCAATAGGAATAATTGCAATTTTAGGACCTGGTATTGGAAATGTTGTAATTGCTGTTGCAATATTTTCCACTCCATCTTTCGCTAGAATTGTGCGAAGCACTACACTGCAGTTAAAAGAAACGGTTTTTGTGCAAGCTGCTCATGGCATAGGCGCAAAGGACGTTAGAATTTTATTTAAGCATATTTTGCCAGGGGCAATACCTAATATAATAGTTTATTATACAATGACAATAGGAACATCTATTCTCACTGCCTCTGGCCTTAGTTTCCTCGGTATGGGCGCACAGGCTCCAAGTCCTGAATGGGGTTTTATGCTTAGCATGGGAAGATCCTATGTTGGTGTAAGCGATCACATGACGTTTTTTCCAGGACTTGCCATTTTTGTAACTGTGCTTTCCTTTAACCTTCTTGGCGATGGTTTAAGAGATGCTCTTGATCCTAAATTAACAGAATAGAGGAGTGTATTTATGGAAAAAAATTTATTAGAAATTAAAAATTTGCATACTTACTTTTATTCTGATAATGGCATAATAAAAGCAGTAGATGGAGTTGATATTACTCTAAAAGAAGGTTCTACCTTAGGTATAGTGGGAGAATCTGGAAGTGGAAAAAGTGTAACAGCTCTTTCTATTATGGGCTTATTTATGGGTACAAAGGGTAAAATTGTAGAAGGTCAGATATCTTTAGAAGGCAAGGATATTTTAAATATAAGCAATGAAGAAAAAAGAAAATTAAGAGGAAACAAAATAGCCATGATCTTTCAGGAGCCTATGACAAGTTTAAATCCAGTTTTAAAAATTGGCGATCAAATAGAAGAAGCCATTATTCAACATTCTAATGCTACTCGTGGAGAAGCAGTTAAACGTACTATTGATATGTTAAATATGATTGGAGTTCCAAGAGCAGAAAAAATTATAAATGAATATCCTTTTCAATTATCTGGAGGTATGCGCCAAAGAGTTATGATCGCTATGGCACTTGTGTGCGATCCAAAAATTTTGATTGCAGATGAACCCACAACTGCACTAGATGTTACAATTCAAGCTCAAATTCTTGATATAATGGCTCGCTTAAAAAAAATGGTTGGAACTTCTATAATATTCATCACTCATGATCTAGGGGTGGTAGCTGAGATATGTGATGAAGTTGTTGTAATGTATTGTGGTCGAGTTGTAGAATGTGGCGATATTTATTCAATTTTTGAAGCTCCAAGACACCCATATACTATAGGACTATTAGCTTCTATTCCAAAGCTTGGTCAGCATGTTGATAAACTTGAGTTGATACCTGGTAATGTTCCTAACCCAAAATATATGCCAAAGGGTTGCAAATTTGAGCCTCGCTGCAAGTATGCCTTTTCTCGCTGTAAAGAAGAAGAACCTCCATTTTTTAATTATAATAAACATCACAAAGCTCGTTGCTTTTTATGTGAAAATAAGGATTGGGGGGGAAATCTCAATGGCTGAAGCTTTATTAAAAGTTGAAAATTTAAAAAAATATTACCCTGTAAAGCAAGGTATTTTAGGCTTAAAAAAAGAATATTTAAAAGCTGTAGATGATGTAAGCTTTCATGTTGCTCAGGGTGAAGTTTTAGGGATTGTTGGTGAATCAGGTTGCGGAAAGAGTACCACTGGTAAACTTGTATGTATGCTAATAAATAAAACAGAAGGTAAGGTAGTTTATGCAGGTGAAGATATAAGCAGTTTAAAGGGAGAACAATTAAGAAAAGTAAGAAAAGATATTCAAATGGTTTTTCAAGATCCTTATTCATCTTTAAATCCAAGAATGTCAATTGGTGAAATTATCGCAGAACCAATTATCATCCATGGACTTGCAAAAACAAAGAAAGAAATAAATGATAAAGTAGTAGATTTATTAAGAAAAGTTGGGCTTGATTCTTATCATGTTCCAAGATATCCTCATGAATTTAGCGGAGGACAGCGTCAAAGAATTGGTATTGCACGTGCATTAGCTGTTGAACCAAACCTTATCATTGCAGATGAACCAGTCTCAGCATTGGATGTGTCAATACAATCACAGGTGCTTAATTTAATGGCTGATCTAAAAAAAGAATTAAATTTAACATATGTATTTATTGCCCACGATTTAAGTGTAGTAGAGCATATAAGTGATAGAGTTGGGGTTATGTATTTAGGTAACTTTGTAGAAATGGCTGATAAATATAGTTTATATTCAAAGCCTATGCATCCTTATACTAAAGCTTTGCTTTCAGCTGTACCTATTCCTAACCCTAGATTAAAAAGAGATAGGATTATTTTAGAAGGCAGCATACCAAGCGCTTTGTCACCTCCATCAGGATGTAAATTTCATACAAGGTGCAATAAATGCATGGGCATTTGCAAATCAACTATGCCAGCGCAAACTATTATAGATAAAAATCATTATGTATATTGTCATTTATATAATAAATCTTTATAAATTTTAATTTAGATAGTAAAAAAGTTCTCTAAGACGAGAACTTTTTTATTTATAAGTTTTTTATAACCCAGTTTTTTCTTTAATGAACTTTCTTGCCTTTAAGGCGTATTCAAATGGATTTGCAATTGCAGGGTCTTGTTCTGCTTCTACTACCATCCATCCTTTATAATTATTTTTTTCAAGTTTTAAAAAGGTATGGTCAAAGGAAATGCTTCCATCACCTGGTACAGTAAATACGCCTCTTTTTACAGCATCAAGAAAGGACATCTTATTTCTTTTAACTTCATTTAAAACATGGCTTCTAACATCTTTTAAATGAACGTGAATGATTCTATTTATATATTTATCTATTAAAGCATCTACAGCTTCTTGAGTACCTTCAGAAAAATAAATATGTCCAGTATCAAATAATAAATATACATTTTCATTTGTTGCATTCATGAATTTATCAATTTCTAGAGGAGTCTGTACACCAGTACCCATATGATGATGAAGTGAAACTTTCATTCCCTTTTCTTTAGCAAGCTCTGCAAGTTTATTCATTCCATCTCCCAATTTTTTAAAATCCTCATCAGAAAAAATATATTTTTCATCAAATATGGGTTTTTGAAGACCTTGAATGCTATGACCTTGTTCAGAACAACCAATTACTTTTGCACCACATTCATATAAAAAATCCCTATGCTTTATAAAAGCTTCAATGGTTTCCTCTTCAGGCTTTGTTGTGAAAAATGTTGAAAACCATGCATTGCATATTGTAATATTTCTTAAATCAAGATATTTTTTTAATACCTTTGGATCTTTTGGATATTTGTTTCCAACTTCACTGCCTTTAAAACCAGCTAAAGCCATTTCACTTATGCACTGTTCAAAAGAGTTTTCTATGCCAAGTTCAGGCAAATCGTCATTTGTCCAAGCTATTGGTGCAATTCCTAATAATACATTTTTAGAATCCATCTTTTCCTCCTAAATAATTACATTAAAAATATATATTTATTTTATTTTTTTTAAAATAAGATAAAAATTCGCTGGGAGGTTCTTTTTCAGTAATAACTCCATTTACTTTAGAAAGTTCGGAGAATGTTAATAAAGAAACCTTGCCCCATTTAGATGAATCTATGGTTATATAAGCGCTATTGCTTATTTCAATTGCTGTTCTTTTTATTTTTGTCTCTTCATGAAAATAATTGGTGAAACCAGATACTAAGGATGCTCCAGTTGCAGCAATAAAAGCTTTTGATATATGATAAGTGCTCAAATTTTTATCAGCAAATTCACCAACAAAAGAATTAGTCATCTTATTAAAATTTCCACCTATTGAAATTAAATTTATGTTTTCAAGATCTCTGCATTCATTTATAACATTTAAGCTTGTTGTAATAACAGTAACATTTTTTGATTTAATGTATTTAGTTATAAAAAATGTTGTTGTGCCAGAATCTAAAAAAATTGTATCATAATTTTCTATGAGGCTTTCTGAAACAGAGCCTATATATTGTTTTGCATCGATGTTTTTGATTGCACGTTTATAAAATGGTTCAGTTAAATAATTATCTTTTCTGTTAAGTTTAACTCCGCCATATACTTTGTTTATTAAACCACACTTTAAAAGTGCATCCACATCACGCCTCATTGTTGCAATGGATACATTGAATTCGCTACATAATTCATCTATTCGACACATTTCTTTTTCTCTTATATAGTTTTCAAGAGATTTTAATCTTTGTTCTTTCATTGGATTGCTCGCTTTCATAAAATAAATATTATGAAAAATAATATAATTTAATATGATTAAAGTATAAATTTATTTATTGATAAAATCAATAGGTCATGATAAAATATTATCAAAAGTTAATCAAAAGTTTATCATTAAATTCTCAAAGTATAGCATATAGGAGGTTTTGAAATGGTATTCAACAATGGCGCTTTAAACCTAGGTTATAACATATTAACAGAAGAATTTGGCATTCATAAAGAAATGATGATGGATATAGGCGTTTATGTTTTTGAAAAAGGGGAAGAAAAAACCTTTTTAGATGAGACAAAAGAAACTGCATTTTTGCTTTTAACAGGGCATATTGAAATTAACTTTCTAGATGAAAAAAGAGAATCAAAACGTCAAAGTTTATTTGACGAAAAACCAACATGCCTTCATGTTTCAAAAGGTGTTTTAGTTACAATTAAAGCATTTGAAAAAACGGAGGTTTTAATTCAAAAAACAACTAATGAAAAGGATTTTAATTGGAATTTTTACCATCCTTTAGATATTAAAGAGGTTATTTTAGGAGACGAAGTTTATCAAAATACTGCAAGACGGGTTATTAGAGATATTTTTAATTATGATAATGCTCCCTATTCAAATATGGTTTTAGGTGAGATAATAGGTTTACCTGGGCGTTGGTCAAGTTACCCTCCTCATCAGCATAGGCAGCCAGAAGTTTATTATTATAGGTTTGATAAACCTCAAGGATTTGGCTCCTGCTTTATTGGCGATGATGTCTTTAAAGTTTCTGATGGAAGCTTTGCAACTATTCCTGGGGGCTTGTGCCATCCACAAAATGCTGCACCTGGATATGCAATGTATTACACTTGGATGATTCGTCATTTTGATTGTGATCCATGGAACGAAAGAATATTTGACCCTATACACGAATGGCTTATGAAAGAAAACCCAGATATATGGGAGCCTAAACAGTAATAAATTTTATAAATAAAGAGGTGTTTTATGTTAGATAAAAAAAGTCCTTTACATGAAATGACTTTAACTACAAAGACTGAATTTTGGAATGATTCATGTTCTATTCCAGATTTAAAGTATGCTATTCTATATGGTGCTGTAGGTGCTACTACTAACCCTGTAATTGTTGGCGATGTTTTAAAGAAAGACATGGACAGCTATAAAGATGAAATTAAAAAGATGATTAACGATATGCCAAAGGCCACTGAAGATGAAATTGGATGGCTTTTAAATGAATCAATGGCCTTAAGTGGCGCAAAGCTTTTAGAGAATGCATATGAAAAATCTCAAGGAAAAAATGGATATATATCTATACAAACAAATACTAAATATTTTAGAAATGAAGAAAAGATAATCGAGCAAGCACTTCATTTTAATACATTAACTAAAAATATAATGGTTAAAATGCCTGTTACTGAAGCAGGAATTATAGCCATTGAAGAGTGTACTTATCAAGGAATTACTGTAAATGCAACGGTTTCATTTAGTGTTCCTCAAGCTATTGCAGTTGGCGAAGCAATTGAAAGAGGCTTAAATCGCCGTGAAAAAGAAGGAAAACCAATGCTTTATCCTGTTTGCACAATAATGATTGGTCGTGTTGATGATTGGATAAAGAATGTAGTAGCTGATGAAAAATTAGTAATTGATCCAGATGCCCTTGAGTTTGCTGGAATAGCTGTTTTTAAAAACGCATATAAGATCTATAAAGAAAAAAAATATAGAACTAGGCTTTTAGCAGCAGCATATAGAAATCATCATCATTGGTCAGAATTCATTGGAGGAGATGTTTCACTTACAATTCCAAGCAAATTTATAAGGATGTTCAATACTAGCGACATTGCATGTATTCCTAGAATGGATAATCCAGTTGAAGAAAGAAAGCTTATTCAGCTTAAGAAGATTAAAGATTTTAATAGAGCCTTTGAACCAGATGGAATGGAGCCTAAAGAGTTTAACACTTTTGGAGCAACTAGAAAGACACTTATGCAGTTTTTAAATGGTTATGATGAGATGATTGGAATTATAAGAAGCTTCATGGTATAAAAAGGAGGAGTTAATATGGGAACTATAAGGTTAACTACTGCCCAAGCATTGATTAAATTTTTAAACAATCAATATGTTGAATTTGATGGAAGAAAGCAGCGTTTTGTAAAAGGTATTTTTTCTGTTTTTGGCCATGGCAATGTTTTAGGTTTAGGCCAAGCTATGGAAGAGGATTTAGGAGATTTAGAATTTTATCAAGGCAGGAATGAGCAAGGTATGGCTCATGCAGCTATTGCTTTTGCAAAACAAAAGCTTAGAAAGCAAATTTTTGCTTGCACATCTTCTGTTGGACCTGGTGCTGCAAATATGGTTACAGCTGCTGCAACTGCAACTGCAAATAATATTCCTATTTTGATTTTGCCAGGAGATGTATATGCTTCTCGCCAACCAGACCCAGTGCTTCAACAAATAGAACAAACAGATGATTTATCTATTAGTACAAATGATGCTTTTAGAGCAGTTAGCAAATATTGGGATAGAGTTTCACGCCCTGATCAATTAATGTCTGCTATGATAAATGCAATGCGCGTTTTAACAGACACAGGTAATACAGGTGCTGTTACTATTGCACTTCCTCAGGATGTTCAAGGAGAGAGCTATGATTATCCTGAATATTTCTTTGAAAAACGCATTCATAGAATAGATAGAACACCTCCAACAAAAGAAATGATTGATGATGCAGTTTCTGTTATTAAAGAATCTAAAAAGCCATTTATAATTTGCGGTGGTGGCGTTAGATACTCTGAATGCTCTGATACTTTAGAAAATTTTGCAAAAAGTTTTAACATTCCTTTTGGAGAAACTCAAGCAGGAAAATCAGCTACTGTCTATGATTTTGAGTTTAATTTAGGAGGAGTTGGAGTTACAGGAGGTCTTTCGGCTAATTTAATTGCTAAAGATGCAGATTTAATCATAGGTATTGGAACTAGGTTTACCGATTTTACTACAGCTTCTAAATCATTATTTCAAAACGAGAATGTTAAATTTATAAATATAAATACCTCTTATTTTCACGCTGGAAAGCTTGATGGGCTTAAAATTGTTGCAGATGCAAAAATTGCAATGGATATGTTGAGCATTGAGCTTAAAAAGATAAATTATAAGTCTTCTTATATAAATGAATTTAAAGAAGCAAAGGATAAGTGGAATAAAGAAATTGAAAGGCTCTTTAATGTAAAATATGATGAAAATAACTTTATACCTGAAGTACCAGGGCATTTAGATGATAAGCTTTCAGAATATGTTGAGGCTTTTGGGTCAAGTTTAACTCAAACTGAAGTTTTAGGGGAAATTCAAAAACTTATTGATGATGATGCAGTGGTTGTCGGGTCTTCTGGAAGCCTTCCTGGCTGTATGCAAAGAATTTGGCTTCCTAAAAAAAGGAATACTTATAACATGGAATATGGATATTCTTGTATGGGCTATGAGATATGTGGAGCCCTTGGCGTTAAAATAGCCGAACAAGACAGGGAAGTTTATGCTATGGTTGGAGATGGAAGCTTTATGATGCTTCACTCAGAGATTCCATCTAGCATTCAACACCATAAGAAGATAAACGTTGTTGTATTTGACAATTCTGGATTTGGATGTATAAATAACCTTCAGATGTCAAATGGCATGGGAAGCTATGGCACTGAGTTTAGATATTTAAATAAAAAGGATGGAAGTATATGCACTGTGGATTTTGCTAAAATTGGCGAAGGATATGGAGCAAAGGGTTATAGAGTTACGAATTTAGAAGAACTTAAGGCAGCTTTAATTGATGCAAAATCTCAAGATAAATCTGTGGTCATTGATATAAAAGTTCTTCCAAAAACCATGACAAATGGCTATGAATCTTGGTGGAATACGGGAGTTTCCAGTGTATCTAAAAAGATTGCCATACAAAATGCTTATAAAGATAAAATGGAACATTTTAATAATGCACGAAAATACTAATAAGGAGAGATAAAATGGAGAAGTTAAAATTTTTTGCTGGTGGGAAGTGGCTTGAATCAAAAACAGAAAAGTACATGAATGTTTATAATCCAAGTACAGGAGAAGTTATTGCCCTTGCTCCTTGCTGCACTAAGGATGAGGTTAATTATGCTATTAAATGTGCAAATGAGGCATACAAGGATTGGTCAAATACTCCTGTAATGAAAAGAGTTCAGATACTTTATAAACTTAGAGATTTGCTCATTGAAAACATGGAAGAGCTCACAAGGCTAGTTGCTACAGAGCATGGAAAGTCTTGGGCAGATGCTGAGGGAGATGTTTTAAAAGCAAAAGAAGCAACTGAAGTTGCAACTTCTATGCCATCTTTAATGATGGGTGAATCTTTAATGGATACATCAACAGGGGTTGATACAGTTTTATATAGAGAATCTTTAGGAGTTTTTGCAGGTATTACTCCATTTAATTTCCCTGCTATGATACCTATGGGATGGATGACACCTTTATGTATTGCAGCTGGCAATACAATTGTTTTAAAGACAGCTAGCATGACCCCAATGACAAGCTTAAGAATTGCAAAATTATATGAGGAAGCTGGACTTCCTGCTGGAGTTATAAATATAGTTACAACAAGCCGTGTTGAAGCTGAAATTATGCTAACTCATAAAGACATTAAAGGAGTTTCTTTTGTAGGTTCTACAAAAATTGGACGCCATGTTTATAAAACTGCTGCTGAAAATGGCAAACGTGTGCAGGCTCTTTGTGAAGCTAAAAATCATGCTTTAGTATTAAATGATGCTCCAATTGAAAGAACTGCAGCAGGTATCATAAATTCTGCTTTTGGTTGTGCAGGAGAGCGATGCATGGCACTTCCTGTTGTTGTTGTAGAAGATAGCATCGCAGATAAACTTGTGGCATCTATTGCACAAAAAGCTAAAAATTTAAAGATTGGCCCTAGCTATGAAAAAGATACAGATTTAGGACCTGTTGTAACAGATGAGCATAGAAAGTCAATTATTAATTGGATTAACAAAGGTTTAGAGGAAGGGGCAACTCTTGTCCTTGATGGTAGAAATTGTGTTGTAGAAGGGTATGAAAATGGATTTTACCTTGGACCTACAATTTTAGATAATGTTACAAAGGATATGACTGTTGGAATTAATGAAATATTTGGACCAGTTCTTTGCATTAAGAGAGTTAAAGACTTTAATGAAGGTCTTGAGATTATGAATAATAACCCATTTGCCAACGGTTCTGTTATATTTACTCAAAACGGGTATTATGCAAGAGAATTCCAAAGAAGAACTCATGGTGGAATGGTAGGAATTAATGTTGGCATTCCTGTTCCTGTTGGCATTTTCCCATTCTCAGGGCATAAAAATTCATTCTTTGGAGATTTGCACTGCCTTGGAAAAGATGGAATGAGATTTTATACAGAAAGCAAATGTGTAACTTCTAGATGGTTTGATGAAGAAGAGATGAAGAGAGAAAAAGTTGACTCTTGGGATGGAACTATTTAATTTGTTTTAATAAAGGGCTGCTTTTGAGGATTATTTAAAGCAGCTCCTATATTTTATTAAAAGGAATTAATATCCTAAGAATAAACCAATTGCCCTCAGCATTAATAGTAACGCTTCCATCATATTTTGCCACAACATTTTTAATGCTTTTAATGCCAAAGCCGTGAAAATTGCGGTCTTTCTTTGTGGTTTTTGGAATTCCATCTTCATTAAAAGAGATGGTATCTTCAAAATAATTTTCAAATCTCATCATTAAAAAGCTATGTTGTTTATACACAGCTAGCTTTATCATGCGCTTTTCAAAATCCATTAACCTTTCAACGCTTTCAATGGCGTTATCTAAAGTATTTCCAAAAATAGTGCATATGTCCATAGCGTCAATAAAATTTAGCAATTTTCCATCAGCAACACAGGTTAGGTTGATATTTTTTTCTATGCATATGGCAGCTTTACTGCTAAGCACTACATCAAGTATGGGGTGGCCTGTTTTGTTTTCTGTTTCATATGAGCTGATGGACTTATACATATGGGATAAATAGCTATCTCGTTTGGTTAAATCGGTTTCAGCTTTTATTACATTGATTTGATGCTTTAAATCATGGTATTTCATGTTAATTAAATCCATGTTTTCCCTAGATTGCTCAAACATCTCATATTGTTTTTTTAGAATATAATCCATTGCTTTTACTCTATTGCTAAGTTTTATATCTCGCCTTTGCTCCTCGTGTGCGTATAACATGATAATGCCACAGAAATCTACTAGGGTGCGCACATAAAGCAAATTCTTGTGAATTTCAGCTGATGCATTTATGTCGAGGAAAATAAAATTAATGTTGTTTACAATAAAAACTGCTACAACTACAACATAAATAGTAGCAAGTTCTTTGATATTTGTTTCATAGATTTCATTTTCTAAAGGTTTTCTTATTTGCAGGAAAAAGTATATTAAATAAATACATGCATATGTTGTGATAATAGTTATTAAAGATATAAAACTTGCATCATTTATATAATTTAACACAAAATTGCAATAAATTTGCCACCCAAAGGATGCTGAAAATTCAGCCAGTATAAAAGCCCTTGCACATATATATCCTGCATCAAATAAAGACACCTTAGTGCAAATAAAGATTAATAAAAACATAAGAACCACAGCTATAATCATGCAAGGCACCCAAAAGGCAATATTTAATGTTCCTGCTAGGATTTGAAAAGAAAATTGTACTAAAAAACCTATGAAAAGCGCAATAACTAACTTAATGTTAGATAATTTTTTTCTGCATGGCAATATGCAAACTAAGCAAGCAAGCCATTCAGCTAGGGCAGTGTAAGCTCTTGGTATATCAGAAAGAAACATAGTTAACTCCTTTATTATTTTGATATAGCATCCATATAATTAGCTAACGTATCCATAAAAGCTGTTTTCTTAGGGCGGCTTATTTTGAGAACATGCCCATTTACATATACATCATTTTGGCGAACACTATCTACATAAAACAAATTTACAAGATAGCTGTTGTTGCATCTAAAAAAATTATGATTCTTTAATTTTTCTTCCATGCTTTTCATGGTGCCTTTAGTTTCAAAATGATCATCAACAGTATTAACAATTAACTTATGGCCAAAGCTCTCAATGTAACAAATTTTCTCAATATTTACTTTATAAAAACCACCATCAAAGTGCAATGCTATAAATGATGGTGAGATTTTTTTTAAGCGAGTAAGAGCTTTTTTTAACTGCTCTTGAAAGACAAAATATGAAACTGGTTTTAAAATAAAATCCAGTGCCTCTACAGAATAACCTTTAATTGCAAAATTTGCCATATTGGTTAAAAAAATTATAATCACATCTTGATCAAGTTTTCTTATGTGCATTGCTGTATCCATGCCATTCATTTTTTTCATTTGAATATCTAAAAAAAGAATATTGTACTTCTTCTCATAATTTTCAACTAATTCAAGCCCATCCTTAAAAACTGATACTTGAAATTTATCTTTGTATTCAATTTCATAATTCTTAATATATTGACATATTTGATTTTGCATATCCTGTTCATCATCAACAACAGCAATATGTACCATCATATTCACCAGCCTTATTTAATGAATTTAAAAATACTTTATATAATGATAATATATTAAATTCGTAAAATCTAGGGAGAACTTTGCCTTGTTATCATTTACAATCCGTGTATGCATAATGACAATTTATGCAAAATGAACCAATCCATAATAAAAATAAGTTATACTTAATAATAAATAATATAAATGAACTTTTATATATTGATCCCTGTAATTTGAGGTGGTTTTCATGAAAAATAAACAATTAATTGACAAAATGACCCTAGAGGAAAAAGCCTCCTTGCTTTCAGGGAAGAACTTTTGGGAATCTAGGGGTATTAAAAGACTTGGCATTTATTCCATTTCTTTGTCAGATGGGCCAAGCGGTGTAAGAAGACAAAAAGAAGGAGTAGATCATTTAGGCCTTCATCCTGGTTTACCAGCTACTTGTTTTCCAAGTTCATCTACCATTTGTAACAGTTGGGATATTAACATTGCTCAATTAGTAGGCAAGTGCATTGGTGAAGAGGGGGCCTCTCTTGGAGTTTCTGTTCTTTTAGGACCAGGACTTAACATTAAAAGAAATCCTTTATGTGGTAGGAATTTTGAGTATTTTAGTGAGGATCCATATCTTTCAGGTAAAATGGCTGCAAGCTATATAAAAGGTGTACAAGAAAATGGTATTTCAGCATGTCCTAAACACTTTGCTGTAAATAACCAAGAAACTCACAGAATGTCATGTGATTCAGTGGTAGATGAAAGAACATTAAATGAAATTTACTTGACAGGTTTTGAAATTGCAGTTAAGGAAGGTAATCCTTATTCTATAATGTCGTCCTATAATCCAGTAAATGGGGTTTATATCAATAGCAATCCTTGGTTTTTGCGAAAAAAACTTGTGGATGAATGGGGATTTAAAGGTTTCGTTGTTACAGATTGGGGTGGTAGCAACGATCATATTGAAGGAATTAAATCAGGAGTTCATTTAGAAATGCCAGGCACAAAAGGCAATTCTATAAGAGAAGTTGTAGAAGCTGTAAAAGATGGTACCCTTTCTGAGGCGGTTGTAAGTGAAAGAGTGGATGAATTTTTATCTGCCATATCTAAAATAAAAAATGTCAATGAATTAAAAGCAAAGGATATTGATATAGAAATTCATCATAATTTAGCTAGAATAGCAGCAGAGGAATCCATAGTTTTACTTAAAAATGAAGAAAATTTGCTACCTATAAAGAAGGGCACAAAGGTCGCTGTCATCGGCGATTTTGCACAAGAGCCAAGGTACCAAGGTGCAGGGTCTAGCATGGTAAATCCAACTAAACTTGAAAATATGCTTACATGCATAAATAAAACAGATTTAGATTTTGTTGGGTTTGCAAAAGGCTTTGAAAGAATTGGAAGGGAAAATGAAAGTTTAATTAGAACAGCTTGCGACTTAGCGAAAAAAGCTAATGTTGTACTTGTGTTTATGGGACTTGATGAAATTAGTGAATGCGAAGGGCTTGATCGAGAACATATTGGAATTAGGGATAATCAAGTTCAATTGCTTAAAGCATTAAATAAGATAAATGCTAATATTGTTATAGTGTTAAGCGCAGGTTCTGTTGTTGAAATGCCATGGCATAATCAGTGCAGGGCTATTTTACATGGTTATTTAGGAGGACAAGCAGCAGCTTCTGCTATGTTAAACATTATAACTGGTAAAGTATGTCCATCAGGCAAATTAAGCGAAACATACCCAATTCAATATGAAGATTGTGCAAACTTAACTTATTTTCCGGGGAAAGAAGAAACTTCTGAATATAGAGAAGGGTTATTTATAGGGTATAGGTTTTATGATACAGTGAACATGCCTGTTTTGTATCCATTTGGTTTCGGACTTAGTTACACGAAATTTGAATACGGCTTTATTGAAGTTGATAAAAGGGGAGTTAGCTTTACAATTACTAATGTTGCGGATTTTAATGGTGCAGAAGTAGCTCAGCTATATGTGGGAATGAATAACAGTGCTATTTTCAGACCTGCTAAAGAGTTAAAGGGGTTTATAAAGGTATATCTTAAAAGTGGAGAGTGTAAAAAAGTTTTCATACCATTTGATGATAAAACATTTAGGTATTATAATGTAAAAACTAAGAAATTTGAAATTGAAAGTGGTATGTACACCATTATGGTTGGGTCATCATCAAGAGATATTAGATTGCAGACTTCTTATAATGTGGCTGGTACTGATGCACCTATTCCTTATAATTTAAAGGATTTACCTAATTACTTTAGCGGAGAGGTAAAAAATATATCTGATAAGGAATTTTGCAAGCTTTTAGGCCGCCCCATTCCACAAGCAAAATGGGATAAAAAAAGAGAATTAATAGAAAAAGATAATTTATCCCAATTAAGTTATGCTAAAAGCTCGGTGGCGCATTTTGCATATAACATCATAGATGGCATGCGTATACGAGCAGAAAAAAAAGGAAAACCTGATCTTAATGCTTTATTTATTTATAATTTAACTTTTGAGGGTATTGCTAAAATGTCGGATGGGAATGTGGACAAGAGTATGGTAAAAAGCATATTAACCATGGCCAATGGGCATTTTTTCAAAGGTATATTTAGCCTTGTTAAGGGGTTTTTTAAAATGAAAAAGGAAAATAAAAAGCTCTCTAATTCTTTAGGTGAACCAAAAAAACAAAATAAAGTGCTTAAAGCATTAAGAGATTTAAAGGTTAAATATGCCAATGTTTTTGAATTTATAATGTTTAATCTTTTAAGCAATATTGCAACCATTACAAACTTTTTAGTTTTAAATATATGTCAAAGTTTTGTTTTCAACACACTTACAAGCAAGCCATTTTCATTTTGGATATTTAATTATAGCGCTGAAAACGGGGGACTAGGTGGTTTTTTATCCTTTCTTATTAGCTATGCTTGCGCACAAACGGTTAATTTCATAGTTCAGCGAAAATTGGTGTTTAATTCAAACAATAAATTAGGTAAGTCTATTGCTTTTTATATATTTACTGTTTTAGTTATTTACCTTATTTGTTTGTATATTCCTACATTAATATTGCCAATACTTAATAATAAAATTGGGAATTTATGGGCCATGAATTTAGCAAATGTATTTAACATTATTGTTCAAGTTATCGTTATATATCCTGTTATGAAATTTGTTATAATGAAGAAAGTTAATGCAGAGAAAACAAAGGAAATGTGAATTAAATGGATGCGATTGTAATTGGTGCAGGTTTTGCAGGTGCAACAGCTGCAAGAATATTAGCTAAAACAGGTAAGAAGGTTATTATTTTTGAAAAACAAAATCATATAGGGGGAAATGCTTATGATTATACTGATGAGCATGATGTTTTAGTTCATCAGTATGGTCCACATATTTTCCATACAAACTATAAAGAGGTATTTGATTTTTTATCTGAGTTTACAATATGGCGTAAGTATGAGCATAAGGTTCTAGCAGATGTAAAAGGCATGCAAATTCCTGTGCCTTTTAATTTTAATTCTTTAAAGATGGTATTTTTAGATGAGTTTGAAGAATTAAAAAAGATGCTTATTGCTGAGTTTGGATATGGTAAAAAAGTCAATATTCTTGAAATTAAAAATAGTGAAATCATAGAAGTGCAGAAGATAGCTGACTATGTGTATGAAAATATTTTTCTTAATTATACAAAGAAACAGTGGGGGTTTAAGCCAGAAGAAATAGATAAAAACGTCACTGCAAGAGTTCCTATCTTTTTTTCAGAAGACAATAGATATTTTCAAGACACATACCAATATATGCCTAAAGATGGATATGCAAAGCTATTTGAAAATATGCTGGATCATAAAAACATAAAGCTTATTTTAAACACAGATGGACTATCTGTTACTTGTTTTAAGGATGAGAAAATTTATTTTGAAAACAAACAGTTTTCAGGCATAGTAGTTTACACAGGCAGTATTGATAAAATATTTAATTATAAGTATGGTTATTTGCCATATAGAACTGTTAAATTTGTGTTTGAAAATTATTCAAAAGAATACTTTCAAAACTGTGGCACCGTGAATTACACAGTAGATAAACCTTTTACAAGGATTACTGAATTTAAACATTTAACAGGACAAATTTCAAAGACCACTACTATTTTGAAAGAGTATCCAATGCAGTATGATCATAAACAAAATAAAGTACCATGTTATCCTATTGTGTCTTTTGAAAATATAGAATTATACAAAAAATATATGAACCTTGCTAAATCATATAAAGGGCTTGTTTTGCTCGGTAGGCTTGCAGAATATAAATATTTTGATATGGACATTGTGGTTAAACGTGTTATGGAAACATTGGGAGGATTGCAATGAAGATTATAACTTTTGCAATCCCTTGTTATAATTCTGAAAGCTATATGCATAAATGCATAGAAAGCCTTTTACATGGCGGTGAGGATGTAGAAATTATATTGATTAACGATGGGTCAAAGGATAAAACTCCCCAAATATGTGATAGTTATAAAAAAATGTACCCTAGCATTGTAAAAGTAATTCATCAAGAAAATGGGGGCCATGGGGAAGGAATTAATAAGGGGCTAAAAAATGCCACAGGGCTTTATTATAAAGTTGTAGACTCAGATGATTGGGTAGATATTGAAGCCTTAAAGAGAATTTTAAATATTATGCGCAGTCTTTTAGATAAGAAAATAGATTTGTTTATAAGCAATTATGTATATGAAAAAGTTCTTGAGAATAAAAAGACTTCAATGGATTATAAGGGTATTTTGCCTGAAAATAGAATTTTTAAGTGGGAAGATATTGGAAAATTTCCTATGTCAAGGTATCTATTAATGCACTCTGTGATCTATAGGACAGATGTTTTGCGAAAAAGTGGCATAGTATTGCCAAAGCACACATTTTACGTAGATAATATTTTTGTATATGAACCTTTACCATATGTAGAAACTCTGTATTATATAAATTGTGACTTTTATAGGTATTTTATTGGCAGAGAAGATCAATCTGTCAATGAAAAGGTTATGATATCTCGTGTAGAGCAGCAGCTAAGAGTGACAAACATAATGATTAAAAGATATACTTATTCAGAGCTTACTATAATATCTAAAAAGCTTACAGCATATATGACCAATTATTTAGCCATGATGATTGCAATTTCATCTGTTTTTCTTATTAAAAGCAAAAAAAAAGAGAACGAAGAAAAGCAAAAGGAAATTTGGTTAAAGCTTTATGAACATGATCCTAAAATATATAAAATAATGAGGAGAAAAGGAGTCATTTGGCTCACTAATTTCCCTACTAGCATCGGAAAATGGCTTGCAATAGCTTCATATGCAGTTGCAAGAAAAATATATAAATTCAATTAAATTTTTAAAATAAATAAGGAGTGAGGAAAGATGGGTAAAATGAATGTAAAGAAAGTCATCACTTTATGTGTAATAGCTTTAGTTTGTGCAATACTTATTGCCTCTATTTGTTCAGTTATTTTCCCTAACCCATTAGGACCAAGTATTAGAAGAATTTTTGCATTTATAACCCCAATTGTTTTAATTTGGGCTTTTACTATTGTAGTTTTATTTATATACCGTGCTTTTGTAAACAAACGTGTGAGAATTATTGCTACTATTTTTTTATGTCTTGCTCTTATAATTGTAACAGGTGCTAATATTATTGTTGGCAGTATGAATGTTATGGTAAATCAGCTGCTTGATAGAAGCACCATTACAGCAGAAGACATTCCAGAGATTACATCAAAAGCAAAGGATTTAACAGAGAGCATTGAAAAAGAGGGTATTGTGCTTTTGAAAAATAATGATAAAGTGCTTCCGCTTCAAGATAAAAAAATAAATGTATTTGGATATTCTTCTCAGAGGATAGTTTATGGAGGCGCAGGTTCTGGTGCAGCTGATGAAAGCAAAAATGTAAGCTTAAAGGCAGCACTTGAAAATGAAGGCTTTGAGTTAAACAAGGATTTATTTAAATTTTACGAGGATAGATATCAAAAGAAAAAAGCTACAAATGTATTAGAAATGCTTGGGGGAGATAATAGCATTCCGGAACCTCCCATAACAGAATATACCGATAGTTTTATTAAAGATGCCAAAAACTTTTCTGAAAATGCATTAGTTGTGTTTAGCAGAAACGGTGGTGAAGGTGCGGACATGCCTATGGATATGGCTGACATCACAGGTGAAAGCGGCAAGCATTATTTAGAACTTACGCAAAATGAAATAGATTTACTATCTATGGTAAAGCAAAAATTTAACAATGTAATTGTTGCAATTAACTCTTCCACTCCTATGGAGCTTGGTTTTATTAATGACAATGAGGTTGATGGGGCATTATGGGTAGGGGGACCAGGTTCTGTTGGATTAAATGCTTTTGCTAAAGTTCTCTTAGGCGATGTAAATCCATCAGGTCGTTTACCTGATATTTATGCATATGATGTTACATCTAGCCCAGCTTATTTAAATGCAGGTGATTTTAAATATTTAGGCTCTGAGCATCCTGCATCTGGACTTTCAGCGTTATTTGGAGGGGAAAAGAATCCACTTTATACTTTTGTAGATTATAATGAAGGGATTTATGTAGGTTATAGATATTATGAAACAGCTGCATTTGATGGATATATTGACTATAACACATCTGTACAATATCCTTTTGGTTATGGATTATCCTATACTACATTTGATAAAAAAATGGGTGAATTAACTGCAGAGGGTGATAAAATTTCAGTGGATGTAACTGTAACAAATACAGGTGATGTAGCAGGTAAAGAAGTAGTGCAGCTATACTTTACAGCTCCTTATGAAAAGGGAGGCATTGAAAAGTCTCATGTGGTTTTAGCAGCTTTTGATAAAACAGATGTTTTAAATCCAGGGCAAAGTGAAACAGTTAAATTGACTTTTAATACAGAAGATATGGCAAGCTATGATTACAAAACACAAAAAGCTTATGTTTTAGAAGCAGGTGACTATGAAATTAAGCTAATGAACAATAGTCATGATGTTATTGACAAGAAAATATATAAAGTTAATTTGGCATCTTCTGGTAGAAGCAGCGATAAAATAGAGGCTACAAACCAATTTGATTATGCTCATGGTGATGTAAAATATGTAAGCCGTGCAGATTGGGATGGCACAATGCCAAAAGAAAGAGGAAAAGACAAGCAAATTACTTCTGATTTAATGAAACAAATTGAAGATGTATCAGTTTCCATTGATCCAAATGAAAAAGACATTGTTATAAAAAATCATGGCTTGAAATTAAGCGATGTAAAAGGCCTTGCTTATGATGATCCAAAATGGGAAAAGCTTCTTGAGCAGCTTTCTGTGAAGGATATGGAATATTTAATTGGGACAGGCGGTTGGCAAACTGTAGCTATTCCTTCTGTTGGTAAGCCACAAGTAAGCGATATTGATGGCCCTGCAGGTTTAAATGGTCTCATTAATGGCATTAATGGAAATCAATATCCGAGTGAAGTGGTAATTGCAGCTACTTGGAATGTTAAATTAGCAGAAGAATTTGGATCTACATTAGGAGAAGAAGCAACTGCAAAAGGCGTTTCTGGCATTTATGGTCCAGCTATGAATATTCACCGAACTCCATTTAGCGGCCGTAACTTTGAATACTATTCTGAGGATCCTCTTTTGTCAGGAAAGCTTGGAGCATCAATGGTTAAAGGTATGAATAGTACTAATACTTATTCATATATTAAGCATTTTGCATTAGATGATCAAGAGACAAATACAGTTGGCCAATGCGTGTGGGCTAATGAGCAAGCTATCCGTGAAATTTATTTAAAACCATTTGAGATAACAATAAAAGAAGCTAGCTCCAAAGCGGTTATGTCATCTTGGAACAGAATTGGACCAAAATGGACAGGCGGTAGCCCATCATTATTGACAAATGTTCTTAGAAAAGAATGGGGATTTGTTGGCGTTGTCATTACAGATAATTCAATGGTTGGATCTTATATGAACGGGGATATAGCAATAGCAGCAGGAAATGATATGATGCTTAGTTCTTTAGGCACTAAATTTATAACATCAAGCACAGCCACAGGTAAACAAAATATGCGAAATGCTTCTCATAATATTTTATATACTGTTGCAAACAGCAATGCTCTTGATTTAGTAAAAATAGGGGTCCCTACATGGATATATGTCCTTGTAGCTGTAGATATTGTATTGTTTAGCTTATTAACACTAGGGGCTATAAGCTGCACTAAAAAGAAAAAACCAGTGGTTAATAAAGAAAAAGCAAAAATATAATTAAAAAAGAAATATTATAAAGTGATGCCTCATATAAATAAGTGAGGCATTATTTTTATAAGGAGTATATGTTATGGCAAAAAAGAAAAAAGTAATAAAAC
>JAVBPD010000050.1:0-37547 GCA_031549885.1 Clostridiaceae bacterium | reverse complement strand
ATTTGAAAAATTATCAATTCTTCTTCTTAAAATTCTCTCTTGATTTTTTCTTTGAATTTCCAAATATTCTTCTGAAAAAGGTTCTACTTCAATTTGTTCAAATTTAGGTCTGCGAGGGTCATTTTCCACATATTTTTCAGGGAGAAGGTCATCTCCTTGATTTATTATCATTTTTGGTTCTGGTTTTATTACTTTTTTCTTTTTTGCCATAAATACTCCTTATAAAAATAATGCCTCACTTATTTATATGAGGCATCACTTTATAATATTCTTTTTATTTAACCACTAAATTTCCATTTTCAAACAAAAAAGAAAGCAGGATATTTACCCCCACTCTATTTACGTTATCCCATTATTAAAAATATAAATACTTAATTTTCACCACTTCTCATCACAATTATTCTATATAATCAACATTAACTTGCCTAGCATGCACTACAAGCCTCACATTTCCTTCATTTTCATAGCAAGTAGATAAAGTTAACACTTTATCACTTTCATTTAAATTCTTATTAAAATTATGTTTACTTCTTAAACATACTGTTTCTAACCACTTTTTAAATTCATCATAACTGTCAAATTCAGTTTTTATATAATAACTTTCTGCAGGTATTGTATAAGCAGAAAATATTTCCCATAAACTGCTCTCATTAAAAGTCACTAGCCTTATAATGCCATTTTCTTTATCATCTATCCAAATGTTATTTAGCACTAAGCTAAGTGATCCAAACATCGTTTTATCCAAGTTGCTATGACCATATATAATTGTATTTTCAGCAAAATTAGTAGCATCATTGCGATAATCCATAAATAACCACCCAGATCCATTTTCACCTTTTTTAAAGGAATGCTTTAAATAGTATTTATTATCTTTCCCTTGAACCACTGGATAATTTATATTTGTTCCTGAAACACTGATAAATCCCACTGTTTCGCTATTTATGTTTTGTAAATCTCTTAAATTTACATTTATTAACGGCATATGTATGCAATTCCAATAGTCATTATTTAATTTTACAGATGAGGTTGTATTTTGTTCAGCAATATGTGGGGTATTTTCTTCAACAATAGGTATAGTTTTTTCCTCACTTTGTTTAGGCAATTCCTCCTGTTTTACTGTATCATTTGACATATCCTCAACATGAATAATTTCTTGTATTTCCTCTAACTCATTATTAATTTTATTTGCATCAATAATGCGTTTAATTACAACAAATGAGTTAAATACTATTACGGATATAAAAAATAATAGGAGAAAAAAATAGATAATTTTTTCTTTTAATCTATATTTGTATGCTTTCATTATTATTTATAATGTTTTTTTCTAAATTTTCTTGATACCAAGGCTATCCCTGCAGCAGAAGAAACAGTTGTAGCTGATATTAAAGATAAATTAATATCACCAGTATCAGGATTATCTTCCCCTGTTAAACTTCCCCCCATTAAAAATATTGCTGAATCACAAGAAAAATCCGAAGTATCTCCCATACATATTTTTACATGATTTACTTGCCCAGGGGTAACTGCTGCTTCACAGCTTAATACTACTGTTCTACCATTAAATTTAAAATCATTAACATTTTCAGTATTTATCAAATATCCGTTAGTAGCTGGAGTAATTTTAGTGCCTCCTTCATAGCCAGATGCTGATAAAATAGACTGTATATTAACTGGATTATTAGAATTAGGAATTATAGCTTTGTTCACGCCATTTACAAAAAGTCCAAAGCTATCATTATACTTTGAAGGCTCTCCCCATTCGTTAGATGCAAATAAATACTTAAATGATAGCTTATCTGTTGAAGATACTATATCAAATTCTAAGGAAATGGCATCGTGACTTTCAAATCCACCATTTATTAATTCTAAATCTGGATCTCCAAGACCATTAAGATTTTCAATATAAAAATTGTCATTAAATACTTCTTTAGCATAACCTGTTGATAAAACTATACCACTATCAAACTCAACAATATCTTTAGCACCAGAAAATATACCTATCTGTCTATTATCACCTTTTATGCTCACATTTTCAGCTTTTACGCCTTTTCCTAATAGTTGAGCCATTAAATCATTGGTATTAGAAGTTTCAGTTGCTATTGGCGCTGCAATAACAACTTTAGAACTCAATACAAATAACAATAACATAAAAGTTATGAATTTTACAGTGTAAATTTTTACTTTTCTCATTTCTAAAGCCTTCTTTCAATATTTTACAATTATTGTAATCTTTTTCCAATAATTTATTCTTTAAAAAATAAAAAAAATATCTTGAGTGTATTTTTAACTCAAGATATTTTACATTTTTATTCCATAATAAGTTGATATCTAAATATTAAAATGCCTTCGTCTTCCTTTTCTTTTACATCGCCTTTTAATATTTTAACTTCATCATCATTTGAAAGTTTTAATATTGAATTAGCTTTACTAATAAAGAATTCTTTAACATCCTTTATATTTTCCTTTGAGACAGTATCTTTTACCCCCCAAGCACTTCCAAGTGCAGCTTTTGGGTCTCACGTATCACAAAGCTTATCTCTTCTTTCTTTTAAGGAAGCTTCTATAGAATTTTTTAAAGCATTTTCAAAATCAATATTTTCACCAAAATGCATAAAAATCCTCCTTACATCTATTTATTTTTTGTATTTTAAAATTAAATCCTTTGCAGCTTTAACTTCATTAAGGCGCCTTACAGGTGTTGAGTAAGGAGCATTTTTTAATTTTTCTGGATTGCTCTTAGCATCATCTGCAATTTTTTTCATAACTTCAATAAAGCCATCTAATGTTTCCTTGCTTTCAGTTTCCGTAGGCTCAATCATTATAGCTTCATTTATAATTAAAGGAAAATATACTGTAGGTGGATGATATCCATAATCTAAAAGTGATTTTGCAACATCAAGTGTTGTAATGCCATTTGAATCTTTTAATCCACCAAGTACAAATTCATGTTTGCAAACTGTATCAACAGGTAAATTATAATGTTCTTTTAAATTGCTCATTAGATAATTTGCATTTAAAACAGCTGTTTCAGATGCTTCTTTAAGTCCCTCATTACCCATTGATTTAATATACGTTAAAGCCCTTACCATTATTGAAAAATGGCCATAAAATCCTTTAATCTTACCTATTGATTCAGGATAATCATAATCTAAGAAAAACTTATCTTCTTTTTTATTAACCATTGGTACAGGTAAAAACTTAACAAGATCTTTCCTTACTCCAACAGGTCCAGATCCTGGTCCTCCACCACCATGTGGGGTTGAAAATGTTTTATGCAAATTAAAATGTATAACGTCAAATCCCATGTCTCCAGGTCTAACCTTGCTCATTATAGCATTCATGTTAGCTCCATCATAATAAAGGAGACCACCTGCATCATGAACTAATTTAGCTATTTGTTCAATTGTCTTTTCAAACAATCCTAATGTATTGGGATTTGTAAGCATAAGTCCTGCCACTTCATCATTTAAAGCTAGCTTAAGATTTTCAAGATCAACTAGTCCATCAGCATTTGATTTTATTTCAACAATATCAAAGCCAGCGACAGCTGCGCTTGCAGGATTTGTTCCATGAGCTGAATCAGGAACTAATATTTTCTTTCTTTTTTTATCATTTCTAGACTCATGATAAGCTCTCATTATTAAAAGCCCAGTCATTTCACCATGAGCTCCAGCTGCTGGTTCTAGCGTCACTCTTTCCATGCCAGATATTTCGCATAAGGCATCTTCTAATTCACTCATTAACCTAAGAGCACCTTGTACAGTGCTTATTGGCTGATATGGGTGTATTCCTGAAAATCCTGGAAGTGCTGCAATATCTTCATTAATCTTTGGATTGTATTTCATTGTACAAGATCCAAGTGGATAAAAACCTGTATCAACACCATGGTTTTTACTGGATAAATTAGTATAATGGCGTACTATGTCAACCTCGGAAACTTCAGGAAAATCTAAATCTGTCTTTCTGAGTAAATTGTCAGGTACTAAATCCTCAAGTGAACTTCCTTCCACATCACATTTAGGAAGTGAGTAAGAAGTCCTTCCTTCTTTTGACACTTCAAAAATCAATTTATCATAATTTTTCATGAAATCACCTCCATGATGTTAACAAGTCCATCTATCTCTTCCTTAGTCCTCTTCTCAGTTACACATAATAAAATTGAATTTTTTAGATCTTTATAATCCTTTTCCAATAAATATCCACCTAAATAGCCTTTGTTTAATAATTCTTCATTTACCTTTTCACCATCTAAGCTTGATGTAACAGAAAACTCTTTAAAGAATGGCTTATCAAAAGTCAATTTATACTTTCCACTTTTAGTCAATTGCTGCATTGCATAATGAGATTTTTGCATGCACTGCTCAGCAACTTCCCTCATTCCCTTTTTACCAAGAGTAACCATATATATAGCTGCCATTAAAGAAACTACTCCTTGATTTGAACATATATTTGATGTAGCTTTATATCTCCTTATATGCTGTTCTCTTGCTTGAAGAGTTAATACAAACCCTCTCTTTGAATCCACATCGCAAGTTTGCCCAACTATTCTACCAGGCATTTTTCTAGCAAGCTTAGATGTAGTAGCTAAAAATCCTAAATATGGTCCTCCAAAATTAAGAGCATTTCCAAGGCATTGAGCTTCTCCCACTGCAATATCTGCATTCCATTCCCTAGGAGATTTAAGTATACCAAGGGAAATAGGATCGGTATAATGAATTAACATAGATTTATTGTCATGGGATATCTTTTCAATAGGTGCTAAGTCTTCAATTATTCCAAAGAAATTTGGAGACTCTACAATAACTCCTGCTACATTCTTGTCAATCATTGATGACAAGCTATCCACATCGGTTACACCATCTTTTAAATCTATCTCAATTACTTTAACATCTCTTACTTCCATGTAGTTTTTAACTACTTCTCTAACCTCTGGATGAGTAGATTTTGAAATAAGTATACAGTCTCTTCTTGTGTTTTCAACTGCCATTAAAGCAGCTTCAGCACAAGCTGTATTGCCATCATACATTGACGCATTAGTCACATCCATACCAGTTAAATTGCAAATAAGTGTTTGATACTCAAAAATAGCTTGGAGTGTACCTTGGCTTATTTCTGGTTGATATGGTGTATAAGCTGTCAAAAACTCAGATCTTAGAGCAAGATGCTTTACAATAGATGGTATATAATGATCATAAGCACCAGCTCCTAAAAAACATATTAGATCTTCTATGCTATCATTCATCTTAGAAAGCTTAGCCATATAATTATTCACTTCTAATTCAGATAAGGATGAATTTAAATTAAGATCTCTACTTAATCTCAATTCCTTTGGAATATCAGAAAATAAATCTTCAATGCTATCTGTACCTATGGATTTAAGCATTTCAAGTTTATCTGAATCAGTATTAGGGATATATCTGTGCATAGGTTATTCCTCCTTATTGCAAAACTCAACATATTCCTCTTCACTCATCAAATTATTAAGCTCTGACTCATCTGACATTTCAATTAAACATATAAAGCTTCCATATGGATCATTGTTTATGTTTTCTGGTTTGTCTGATAATTCTTCATTTACCTCTAAAACTTTACCTGAAATAGGTAATATGCAATCAGAAGCAGCTTTAACTGACTCAACTACTGTGAAAATATCTCCTTGATTTAATTCATCATCAACATTTGGAAGATCTAAAAAAACAACTTCTCCCATTTTATGTTGTGCAAAATCAGTAATTCCCACATAAGCCTTACTTCCATTTACTTTTACCCATTCATGATCATTTGAATATAATAAATCTTTTAAAGTATTCATACAACTACACTCCTTGTTTATTTTTTATATTGTTTAGTATAAAACTGTTTTTTAATAACTTTAGCTTTATATTTTTTATTTCTTACTAATATTTCAATTTCTTCTCCTATTTCAGTATAAGCTATGTCTAAAAGCGCAAGGCCAATTTTCTTTCCTAATGTAGGAGACAAATACCCAGTTGTAACATATCCAATTTTTTTATCACCTTTATATACATCGTATTCATGCCTTGGAATGGCATTATCAACCATTTCAAATGCTACAATTTTTCTACTTAAACCATTTTCCTTTTGCTCTTTATGAACACTTCTTCCAATATAATCTTCTTTACTAAGCTTTACAAAAAATCCAAGCCCAGCTTCAAGTGGAGTTATATCTTTAGAAAGCTCATTTCCATATAAAGGCAATAATACTTCAAATCTTAGTGTATCTCTAGCACCTAATCCACAAGGCTTTAAACCATATTCCTTGCCAGCTTCCATTATATCTTCCCACACCTTTGAAACCTTATCATTTTCAAGATAAATTTCAAAACCATCTTCTCCAGTATAACCAGTTCTCGATACAAGGCATGGTATACCTTTTATATCAACTTTATCCTTAAAATAAAAGAATTTAATATCATTTAAATCTTGTGATGTTAATTTTTGAAGTATTTCCTGAGCTTTAGGACCTTGAATGGCAACTTCTGAAACATCCTTAGATATATTTGTTAAATTCACATTGTAATTCTTACTTTTTTCTAGCATATGATCAAAATCTTTTTCAATATTTGCTGCGTTAATAACTAATAAATAATCAGTTGAAGTATACTTATACACTAACAAATCATCGACTACGCCACCGGTTTCGTAGCACATAAAAGTATACATTACTTGAAACTCATTCATTGAGCATATGTCATTTGTCAATAAATTTTGCAGATATTTTTCAGCATCTTCTCCTACAACTTTAACTTCTCCCATATGGGAAACATCAAATAAACCAGCATTATTTCTAACTGCTTCATGTTCTGCTTTTAATGATTCATATTGCACTGGTAAAAGCCAGCCTGAATACTCTACAATTTTACCACCATATTTAACATGGGTATCATATAGAGCAGTCTTCTTTAAATTTTCCATTACTACCTCCTGCATATTATTGTAAACGATAATTATTACATACTTAATAATAGCTAATTACTTGCTAACTTTCAATAATAATTATTTTTTTAACTAATTAAATTTTTTTTAACTAGTTAAATTCGTTAATATAATAAGTTTTCTCTTATAAACAAAATAGTATCCTCATTTTTTTATAAAAAAAAATAGATGCTATTGAAATTTGGTTTCATGCCAAACTCAACATTTGCATCTTTTTTGTTTCTAATTCAAAAATAAAAATATAATATAAAAAATAAGAACACTTAAAAGGGAGAATATATATAAAACAACCCCTCTTAATAAAGAGGAAAGTTATTTCCAAAATAAAATTTGTTAAAATAGTAAATTAACTTACACCTTTTTGCTTTAATCTAAGTTTATCTGCCACCATCGCTATAAATTCGGAATTAGTGGGCTTTCCTTTATTATTGTTTATAGTATATCCGAATAATTTGTAAATAGTATCTACTTGTCCTCTGCTCCATGCCACTTCTATAGCATGCCTTATTGCTCTTTCTACTCTACTAGCTGTGGTATTATACTTTTTCGCAATCGAAGGATAAAGCTCCTTAGTAACTGCAGATAATAATTCCATGTCCTTTACAACCATTCCTATGGCTTCTCTAATATACACATATCCTTTTATATGTGCAGGTACTCCTATTTCGTGTATTATACTTGTAATTTCTGTTTCAAGATCCCCAGGTTCGGATGATTTTTGGATAAATCTTTCTTGAAATAGTCTAGGGGTAAATATAGAGGATTTTATTGATTTATCGTCATTTACTTCAACAACATTAAACATTTCTCTTATTCTTTTTGTTAAAATATCCATATCAAATGGTTTTACAACATAATAATCTGCACCCATATTTATCACTCTTTGAGTTATTTTGTCTTGACCTACAGCTGAAAGTACTATAATTTTTGGCATGGGATTTATATCCATATTATATAATCTCTCTAAAACACCTAATCCATCAAGGTGTGGCATAATTATGTCTAAAATAACAAGATTAGGCTTTTTCTCTTTTATTAATTCAATTGCCTCAATTCCATCCTTAGCAATACCAACTACTACAATTTCTTTTTGACTAAATAAACAATCATTTAATATATTGCAAAATTCTTTATTATCATCCGCAATAACTACAGTTATCTTATTTTCATTCATGAATTTCCCCTCCAAAACTATACCAAATATAAACCTCATTTTATAGTTATTCGACAATAACATTTTAAATCCTTCTATCCTCTATTAAAATATTACTGCAAGTCTGATTAAATGTAAATATTTTTTTAGCAAATATGTTTATTTAATTATTCCTGCTTCTACTAGCATAGATTCAATATAAATTCCATAGCCAATTTCTGGTTTGTTTAGGAGAACGTGGGTTACGGCGCCCACAATTTTTCCATCCTGAATTATTGGACTCCCACTCATTCCCTGTACTATTCCTTCAGTTTTGCTAAGAAGTTCTTCATCTGTAATTTTTATCAACATATTCTTTCCATAGTTATCTAAAGGGTTTAATAACTTTTCAATATTAATTGAATATTCCTTAGGGGTATCACCATCTATTGTAGATATTATTTTAGCTGACCCCTCAACTATTTCATCTTTAAAAGCTACAGGATATTCTTTTCTATTTAAAATTTCGCTGCCATTATATACCATTCCAAATATGCCAAATTTAGAATTTTTATCTATTCTTCCCACTAAACTGTCATCTTTAAATTGTCCTTTTAACTCTCCAGGATTTCCTTTGCTTCCTTTTCTTATATTTACAATTGATGCATTTACCACATCGCCTCTTAAAACATCAATAATTTGATCAGTGTCCACATCTGTTATGGGATGACCAAGAGCTCCAAATATCCTTGAATCTTTTTGAACAAATGTCATCATGCCAACTCCTGCCGTATAATCTCTAACCCAAAGGCCAATTTTATATTTTAAATCTTTAAAATGCTGAACAGGAGTCACCTCTAAATATATGGACCTATTATTTCTAGTTAAAGTTAGTTGAATCTTTTTTCCATTTGAATTATTTACGTAATAGCTTAATTCTTCTCCTGTATTTACCTCAATGTTATTCACGTGAGTTATAACATCGCCTATTTGAATGCCTGCTCTTACTGCAGGGCTGATTTTAAGGTTATCCACAGAAGTTATATCTGATATAGCTACCACAAGTACACCTTTTGTATTTATTTTAAGCCCTACTGGTATTCCAAGAGGAATTAGCTTAATATCATTTAATTCGTTATTTATTTTACTATTTACTACTATTTCTATATCATTATATAAATTATTATTTAATTTTATATCTTTATTTATTGAATTTGTAAATGATTTTATCCATGCGTTTTCTGCTTTTGTTTCTATTTGAGAACTGATCATTAAAATCAATGCTACTGCTATGCTGACAATGACCTTAAAAAAATTTTTTCTCATGAAAAGATCATCTCCTTCTTTTGTTCAAAAATTTTCTAAGAAGCTAAACTAAAAAAAGTAGTATTATAATCATACTACTTTATTCTTCCCATTTATTTATTTTTATTACAATGTTAATTAAATTTCAATTTTTTACAAGATGCATATCTTATTATTTCCTTGGAATTATTGATTGCAGCTTCTGTTACATTTTCACCAGAAATCATCCTTGCTATTTCTTTTATCTTTTCCTCCTCATTTAATTTTGAAACTTTTGTAAATGTTTTATCATTTATAATTTCTTTTTTTATATTATAATGAACATCTGAAAAAGAAGCAATTTGAGGAAGGTGGGTTACACAAAATACTTGATGCCCTTTTGATAGACTATATAATTTTTCACCAATGCTCTCTGCAATTCTACCGCTGACACCAGTATCTATTTCATCAAATATTACAGAAGGAATGTCATCTTTATTTATAAAAATAGCTTTTAAAGCAAGCATAATTCTTGAAAGCTCTCCACCTGAAGCAACTTTATCTAAATTTTTTAATGGCTCACCAGGATTTGCAGAAATTAAAAATGTTACTTTATCAGATCCTCTTTCGTTTAATTTATCTTTAATTACATTGACTTTAAATTTTGCCTTTTCCATTCCAATATAAGACAATTCATCCATAATTTTAGCATCGAGAGTTTTAGCAACTTCTTCCCTATTTTTATGGAGTATTTCTGCTTTTTCTAAAAGGCCTTTATATAAATTTTGCTTTTTCTTTTTTTTGTCTTCAATTAAATAATCCAAATTAATAAGCTCATCATATTCAATTTCTAAATTTTTTTTAAATTCTAAAATTTCTTCAATTGAGTCTCCATATTTTTTTTTAAGAATATTTAAATCATAAAGCCTTGAATTAATTTCATCAAGTTTAGCTTGATCAAAATTTGTATTATCCAATATATCCTTTAAAGAATTGCTGTGTTCTTTAATAGAATAATAAAAATCTTCAAAATCATCTGCAATATCTTTTACATTTATGTACTTATCTATGGATTTTAAATCCTTTACAATGTACAAAATTGAATGTAAAATACTTTTGTATCCATCTTCTTCACTGTCTATTTGACCTATTATACTTGATAAAGTTGTCATTATCTTTTCAGAATTTGATAAAGTATTATATCTATTTTCAAGCTCTTCTTCTTCTCCTATTTTTAAATTTGCATTAGATATTTCTTCAAGCTGAAACTTTAAAAAATCTAATTTATTCTCATTTTTTCCTATTTTACTCATTAATCTATTGATCTCATCTTCTACAGTTAAATATCTTTCATATATATCTTTATACTCATTTAATATATGTTTATATTGCTTTTCCCCATAATAATCTAGATATTCAATATGCATTGATTCTTGAAGTAAATTTTGATTTTCATGCTGTCCATGGATATTTATAAGTGTAGAAGTTATCTTTTTCAAAATGGAAGCTATTATCGCCTTGCCATTTACTTTAATTATGCTTTTTCCATTTTGAAACGTTTCCCTGTAAATTATTAAATTATCATCAAACTCTATATCGTTTTCTCTTAAAATATTTTTAGTTTCTTCTTTAAACGCTGAAAAAACACCTTCTACAATTATTTTATTTTCACCATATCTAATATTATCTTTAGAAAATTTTGCTCCTAATAAATACGAAATTGCATCAATTAATATTGATTTACCAGCACCTGTTTCCCCTGTAAAAATATTTAATCCATCATAAAAATCTATAGATAAATTCTCAATTAATGCAAAATTTTTTATGTTTAATTGAAGCATTTTTATCACTGTCCTTTAGTAATGTCATATAATTTTTTTATTATGATAGATGCATATTCTTCTTCTCTAGTAAGTATAAATATCGTATCATCACCAGCTATAGTGCCTGCAATGCCGCTAAACTCACAATTATCAATAAATTCAGCAGCAGCAGCAGCAGCTCCAGATGTTGTTTTTACAAGTATAAAATTCTGAACTTTTTCTATATTTAAAACTGAATTTTTAAATAAATCCATCATCTTATTTCCATATACATTATCCTTAGTATCTTCCATTGTGGCATATTTATAATTTCCATTACCTGTTGAAATCTTTATAAGTTTTAATTCTTTAATATCCCTTGATACCGTGGCTTGAGTCACATCAAATCCTGCTATTTTAAGCATTGATGCAAGCTCTTCTTGAGTGTTAATTTCATTTTCTAAAATCAGCTCTAATATTTTATTTAACCTGTTAATTTTCATAAACATCGCCCTCTTTACTTCGATAGGTAATTTTCTTCCTCAATATTTTAAAATAATCTTGATTTGTTAATTTCACCAATTTACAACAATTACAAGCTTTCCCTATAATTATTTTATCAAGATAATTTACTTCAATTGATATTTGCCCATCTATAGTCAAATATACAACATCTGACACATTACCAGTACTTATTCTAATTTTCGAATTTCCTTTTGTTATAAGTGTCCTAAGCCCAATTGTGTGTGGACAAATAGGAGTTATAGAAAGAGTGTCTAAATCAGGAAGCACTATAGGTCCTCCTGCTGATAGAGAATATGCTGTTGAGCCAGTAGACGTAGAAACCACTACACCATCACCATAAAAATTTGTATATAGATTGTCATCAACTTCAATGCCATATTTTACAATTCCAGATAATATATTCTTTGAAATTACAACATCATTTAAAGCATAATACTTTAAATTATTATCATTAACTGTACATTCTAGCATCATTCTTTCTTCTATATTGTAATTTCCTTTAAAAACATTGCTTAAAATATCAAAATTTTCATTTATTTCCCCTGCTGTTAAAAAACCTAAATTCCCTATATTTATTCCAAGAACTGGTATATTTTCAGAGAAAGTATCCCTTACAGTTCCAAGCAAAGTTCCATCTCCACCTAAAGATATTATTAAATTGCATTTTTTCAAAATACTATAATCTATATTTTTTCCATCTTCAAAAACAAATACATTTGTGGTTTTACTTAATTTAAAAATAGTATTCTTTATTTCTTTTAATGCTTCATCGTGCGCTAATTTAAAAGTATTTACATTTATAGCAATATTATCCATTCAATTCACCATGTGCCTTCTCTACTATATCAAGCATATAATTTTTATCTTTATTTTCTATTATTTTATTACATATATGAAATAAAAACTCTATATTACCTTCAGGACCTTTAATAGGAGAAAAACCTACATTTTTTATATAAAGCCCTAAAGATTCTATAAAACTATAATAATCAATTAAAACTTCCTTATGTATTTTCTTATCCTTTATTACACCTTTCTTTGAAACAACACCTTTACCCGCCTCAAACTGCGGCTTTACTAAAGTTACAATTTCAAATTCATCATTTAAAATTTCTAAAACTTTAGGCACTACTTTTTTTAAAGATATAAATGACACATCAATAGAAGCAAAATCACCTTTTTCTAAAAAATCATTTAAGCTAACATATCTTATGTTTGTCCTTTCCATAACAACAACCCTTGGATCACATCTTAAACTCCATGCTAATTGTCCATATCCTACATCTACCGCATATACCTTTCTTGCTCCATTTAAAAGCATGCAATCAGTAAAACCGCCTGTAGATGCTCCTATGTCTAAGCATACTTTATCTAAAAGGTCAATGTTAAAATCTCTTATTGCTTTTTCTAATTTTAAACCACCTCTTGAAACATAGGGAAGCTTTTCTCCTTTAAAAACTATATCATCTGTATCTTTAACTAAAGTACCACATTTATCTATTTTAATCCCATTTACAAATATTTTCCCAGCCATTATGGCTCCTCGAGCTTTTTCTCTTGAAGAAAAAATTCCCTTTTCAATCAACAGTAAATCTAATCTTAATTTTTCCTTTGGCATATTACATTAAAACTCCATATAAATTTAAATAAATAAGCTTTCTATTTTACTTTTTAACTTCTCAGGACTTAAACCATATTTTTCATAAAGAATGTCGACCTTTCCATGTGGAACAAATACATCTTCAAATCCTATGTTTAAAAACTTCTTATTATATTTTTTCTTTGAAATAAATTCCAAAACTTGGGAACCAAATCCACCTTGAACTAAATTATCTTCAATAGTAACAATATTATATCCTCTATCAATTAAATTATTTAATAATGGCTCGTCAATTGGTTTAACAAAACATCCATTTATTAACATCGGATAAATACCGCTTGATATTAACTTTTCTCTTGCTAAAATTGCATTTGCAACCATCTTGCCAACGGCAATTATCGCAACCTTTTTATCATCATCTTTACCTTCAAATAAAATTTCCCATTTTCCCCTATTTAAATTTTTAATGGCTGAAAGATGTACATTTTTACTATCTGAACCTCTAGGATACCTTATCGCTATAGGGTAGTTTTGGTTTACAGCCCATCTTAACATGATTTTAAGCTCTTCCATACATTTTGGAGCAAGTACTGTCATATTAGGTATAACTGATAAATAAGAAAGGTCAAATATTCCTTGATGTGTATCTCCATCCTCACCAACAATTCCTCCCCTATCTATTGCAAAAACTACTGGAAGGTTTTGAAGGCATACATCATGAATAATCTGGTCAAATGCTCTTTGAAGAAAAGTTGAATATATCGCTACAACAGGCTTATAACCTGAACTTGCAATACCTGCAGCCATTGTAACAGCATGTTCTTCTGCTATTCCAACATCAAAACATCTTTTAGGGAAAGCCATCTTATATTTTGATAGTCCAACTCCATCAGTCATTGCTGCAGTTATAGCAATAAGCCTAGGGTCATCCTTTGCAATTTCAATCATTTCATTTCCAAAAGCATCTGAATAATTTTCACTTTTTCCATTTGAAATAAATTCACCATTAACATAATTAAAAGGGCTTACACCATGATAAGCACTAGGGTCTTTTTCCGCAAATTCATAACCCTTTCCTTTTTTAGTTTTTACATGAATTATAACGGGCCATTTCATATCTTTAACAAGCAAAAATACTCTAGTTAATTCTCTTATATTATGCCCATCAATAGGACCTATATATTTAATCCCTAAATTTTCAAATACCATACTTGGTACAACTAGTTGCTTTACACCCTTTTTTAAGTTTTCAACTAGTTCTAAAAGCTCATCACCAATTATAGGTATTGATTTTACCCCTGCATTAAAATTATCTCTGAAAAAATTATATCCATGTCTTATCCTTAATTTGCTAAGGGCTGTTGATAAAATCCCAACATTTTTAGATATAGACATTTCATTATCATTTAAAACAATAATTAATTTAGTTTGACTATACCCAACATCATTTAGTGCTTCAAATGCCATACCTCCAGTTAAGGCTCCATCACCTATTACAGAAATCACTTCATAGTTATCATTTTTTAAATCTCTAACCTTTGCCATTCCAAGGGATGCAGATAAAGATGTAGATGCATGACCTGTATCAAAATGATCATAAATACTCTCACCCCTTTTAGGGAAACCACTTAGCCCATTATATTGTCTAAGAGTCGTAAAAAGATCTTTTCTTCCTGTTAAAATTTTATGCACATAGGCTTGATGTCCAACGTCCCACACCAGTTTATCCCTATTGAAATTAAATGCTTTATATAGACTAAGTGTAAGCTCAACTACTCCTAAATTTGATGCTAAATGACCGCCAGTTTTAGACACTGTTTCTATAAGAAAAGCTCTTATTTTTTTACTTAAATGCTCCAATTCTTCAATTGTCATATTTTGAATATCTTTAATATTTGATATATCGTCTAAATTAATGTTCATTACACTCTTCCTCTATATGCATTCTATATGCATATTTTTAATTTTAAAATTATGATTTTGTAAAAAAAGAAATACTATATACTTAAGTATTTCTTTAAATTATACATTTAAATAAAAAATTTATCAACTAACAATAAAATTATGCATCAATAATTTCTATTTATAAGCTCATCTATAAAAGATTTAAGCAAATCTTTATTCTTAGAATCAGGAATATTGCTTAATAATATTAAGCATTCTTCTGATAATTTATCGTAAATTTTTTTGCTTTCGCTAAGTCCATATAGAGACACAAATGTGAATTTATGATTTTTTTCATCTTGGTTTATAGGTTTACCAAGCTTTGTCTCATCACCTATAACATCTAATATGTCATCTTTTATCTGAAAGGCAAATCCTAATTTTTCACCAAGTAAACTTAATGCTTTTAATTCTTCATCCATCAAATTGCATAAAATGCCTGCAGATACAATAGAAGCTTTTATTAATTTGCCAGTTTTATTTTCATGCATATATTTTAACTCTTCTTCAGTTAAAGTTCTGTTTTCACCTAAAATATCTGCAATCTGCCCTCCTATCATTCCAAATCCACCTACAGATTTTGCTACTTCATAGGCTGCTTTTGAAGATAATTTATCATTTAATGATAATTTGAATAAAATTTCAAAGGCTTCGTTTAAAAGCGCATCTCCAGCAAGCAGTGCTACAGCTTCACCATAAACTTTGTGGTTTGTAGGATTTCCTCGCCTAATATCGTCATTATCTAAACAAGGAAGATCATCGTGAATTAAGGAATAACAATGTATCATTTCAAGGGCTAAAGCAAATTCTAAATAGTCCATATAATTATCATTATAAACATTGTATACAAGCAAAAAAAGCAATGGCCTTACACGTTTACCTCCATTTTTCATGCTGTAAAACATTGATTCATATAGTATTTTGTTATAAGTTAATCCAGATATTTTCTCTAAAAAATATTGGTTTATTTTTTCATCAATTAATCTTTTATATGAATTAACTTTATTTTCCTTCATAAAAATCGCTCTCTTTGCCATCTTTTAAAACTTTAATTTTTGCTTCAGCATCGCTTAAAATTTTATATAATTTTGAACTTATCTTTATTCCATCTTCATAATTTTTTATATTTTCTTCAAGTGAGAGAGGTTGTTTTTCCATTGTATCTACTATATCTTTTAATTTATTAAATAAAATTTCAAAACTTTCATCTTTTTCCATTTATAATTTCTCCACATCATTTATATACGATTTAATTTTACCATCCTTAAATGCAATATGATAGCTATTTTCGCTATGAAGTTTATCTACACTGTCTATAATTTTACCTTCTGCAGTTTCTATTATGGAATATCCTTTATTTAGAATATTTTTAGGGTTATGAGCTTCTAATAATGATTGATGTCTTTCAATTTGATGCAATGTGTTTTTAAAAAATATATTTATTTTATTATCTAATCTGCTTACGTATTCGTCTATTTTTCTGTAAGATGATACGATTTGGTTTAGCGGATTATAATCTTCAAGTGCCATATTTATATTATTGACATTATTCATAAAATATTTAATATTTTTTAAACTTCTTTCTAAAATTAATTCATTAATATTCTCCAATTTTTTCACAATATCTAAAGTATCAAAAAAAACAATTTCAGCTGCTGCCGAAGGAGTTGGGGCTCTTAGATCTGACACATAATCTACTAATGTTGTATCAACTTCATGTCCCACTCCTGTAACAATTGGAACAGGACTTAATGCAACCACCCTAGCTAACTCTTCCTCATTAAAGCACCAAATATCTTCAATACTTCCCCCTCCTCTTGCTAAAATGATGGCATCTAAATTTTTATTTTCATAAGCTTGTTTCAAACCTTTAATTACAGATATATGAGCTAAATTTCCCTGAACTTGTACTGGATATATTATTATATTTGTGTATTTATTTCTTCTTCTTGCAACATTTATAACATCTAAAACGGCTGCACCAGTTATAGATGTTATAACACCTACATCTTTAGGATATCTTGGAATGGCTCGCTTTTTAGAAGGATCAAACAATCCTTCTATATAAAGCTTTTTTTTAATTTCTTCTAGTTTTATAAATAAATCTCCTAGTCCTTCTCTTTCCATATCGCTGCAATATATTTGATAGGTTCCATCTCTTAAATATACAGAAACCTTTCCATATACAGTGACGCTTATTCCATTTTCAGGCTTAAATTTTAAATTTTGTCCATTTGTTTTAAACATGACACAGTTAATTGAACTTTCTTCATCTTTTAGAGAAAAATATAAATGGCCACTTGAATGATGCTTAAAATTTGAAATTTCTCCCTTTACTTTTACAGATCTTAAAATAAAATCGCTATCAAATAGTTTTTTTATATAATTATTAATCTGCGTTACTGTCAGGAGCTTTAATAGCATTTACTTTATAGCCCCCATCATGTTTAATAAAAGCATAACATTTGTTACAGAACCAACACCACCTGGCACAGGTGTTACAATAGATGCTTTTTCTAAACAATCATCAAAATCTACATCTCCAGTAATTTTGCCATTTACACTTGAAGTACCTACATCAACAATTACAGCACCTTCTTTTATATATTCACTTGTCAAAAATTTAGGCTTTCCAATGGCACACACTATTACATCCGCTTTGTTGCAAACTTCTTTAATATCTTTTGTTTTAGAATGACATATGGTAGGAGTTGCGTTTTCCTGTAGCATTAAGTGGAATAATGGCTTCCCTACTATATTGCTTCTTCCTATTATTACAACCCTTGCACCTTGCAGCTTTACTCCGCTTTCTTTTAATAGATGAACAATTCCCTTAGGTGTACATGGAACATGGCATTTTTCTCCTAAATATAGCCTTGCAGCATTAGTCTCTGTAAGCCCATCTAAATCCTTTTCTGGGTCAAGCTTAGATAAAACAAATTTAGAATCAATATGCTTTGGAAGTGGCATCATAATAATCACACCAGCTACTTCTTTATCTTGGTTTAATTTTTCAATTTCAGCTATTAGATTTTCTTGTGAAATATCTTCAGGTAATTTTACAACTTGTGGAATTACTCCTACTTCTTCACATACCTTGCTTTGATGATTTACATAAAATGTAGAACCTCCATCATCTCCAACGAGAATCATAGCAAGCTTTGGTATATAAAGCCCAAGGCTTTTTCTTTCTTCTATTTGTTCTTTTAATTTGCTTTTTTCTCTTGTGGCTAAATCTTTTCCTTTTAATGCATTTCCCATTTTTTTCACTCCTAAATAAATTTTGTAAGTATTCCATTTATATATTTTCTGCTTTTATCATCGCAGAAAGTTTTACAAAGTTCTACTGCCTCATTAATCGATACTATATTTGGAATAGAATCATCATATTTAATCTCACAAAGAGATAGGCGCAATATGCTAAGATCAACCTTAGAGATTCTATCAATCTTCCAGTTAATTAAATTGTTTTCAATATCTTTATCTATATCTAAAAGATGTTCTTCGTAATTCTTTATTGTATTTTCTATATATTGATAGTCCAAATCTACAATATCTTTATAGTCATCATCATTTTTAATTAATTCTTTTAGATAATTTAATATCTCCATAGGACCTTCTTTTTTTATTAAGCTTTGATATAAAACTTGCATTAATACTTCTCTAGATTTTTTTCTGTTGGTTTTCATTTAATTCCTCCATAAATTCACAAGGACATATATGTTATAATCTAACTCAATATTAGCCTTATTGCAATATTAATGTTTAATTTAAACGCAAATAATTATATGAACAAAGTATGACCATGCTCATCTGTAAACTTAAGTAAGCTCACAAATTTTAAGTTTTTTGAATATTATACAATGTAAACCTAAGTTAAGAAATAAATAAAAGTGAGGATAATGTAAGTGGATGAAGAAATGATAAGAAGATTATTAAATAGAGAATATCCTAGCGGAGTGAGAAATTCAAACACAAGAACTAATGACTGCCCATCTGTTAATAGAGATCTACCTCAACAATCTCATGTTCATGAATTTGCAGCAAGCACATTATTTGCTTTAGCAGGCAATAATAGGCATAACCATAGATTTAGTGGTGTGACTTCTGAGATTATTCCACTTCCTGGTGGAGATCATAAACATGCAATATTGACAAATACAGATTCCTTTGGTCATCACCATGAAGTTGGAGTGGAAACTGGTCCAGCAATTGATGTGGGAAACGGAAAACATGTCCATTTTGTTTCCGGAGAAACCACTCTAGATGACTTCCATTTTCATCAATATCAATTTACAACATTAATACAAAATCCATTAATAATAGAATGCCCATGCCAATGTGATTGTGATTGTAGACGCAATAATAGATAATTTAATAAAAGAGAAGATTAAATTTTAATATTTAAATCTTCTCTTTTATCCCTTAATATATATATATTAAGATTTTTTCCCTTTTTAACTATTATTTTAGTGTATATTAATAGAAAATTATATGCTAAAGGTAAAAGGTATTAATATGATAGATATGAAAAGAAAAAATTTCATAGATAACTTAAGGTTATTATGCATTTTATTGTTATTCCCTTATCATATAGGAATGATTTATAATGGGTTCTTTAGCGATTACTATGTATATTATAAATATGTGAGCAATATAGATTATTTTTTAATGTTTATAAATTTATGGTTTATGCCACTGATGTTTGCACTGGCTGGTATGAGTGCCTATTATGCATTAAAAAAGCGCTCTATTAAAGAATTCATTAAGGAAAGGGTTATTAAACTATTTATTCCATGCATATTTGCTACATTATTAGTATTACCATCTATAAGCTATATTGGGCATATTTTCCATAATGGTTCTTCAAATGACTTTTTAAATGAATATTTAATTTATTTCACAAAATTTAGCGACATTTATGGATTTTCAGGAGGGTTCACTCCAGCACATATATGGTTTTTAGAAGATCTTTTTGGTATAACTTTATTTTCCTTTTCATTAATGATTATTTTAATGAAATATAAAGAAATACTTAAAATTTATAAAATGCCTCTTTTTATTATTTATTTGCTCTTTATAATTCCACTTTCTTTAACTCCATTATTTATAATAGGAATTTACAGCTTAGGGCAAAACTTTGCAATTTTTATATTGGGGTACATTGTACTATCAGATGAAAACATTTTAAGAAAATTAAATCAAAATAAATACCTGTGTACAATAATAACTATTTTAAGCATTATTACAACTTTATACATATATCATAAAACTGGTTATAAAAATTACTTAAAACAAAAAACAGCTACAATTTATATGCTTGAAAATTTTACTACATGGAGTTGTATTTTATCATTAATTGCATTGTCACAGAGTTTTTTAAATAAATCAAATAAAATAACTAAATATTTATCAAACATATCTTTTCAAATTTATATATTTCATCATTCACTTATTCTTATTATAGCTTTTTATATAATTAAACTTACATCAAATGTATCAATGCAATTTGCTATGGTGATGATTTTAAGCTTTATATCAACTTTGATAATTTGCGAAATTATAAATAGAAGCCGCATATTATGCTTTATGTTTGGCGGAAAATATAGTGGATAATTACCATGATTAAATTGGTATTATCCTATTTTTTTTAGCAATTGTTCGGTATATGGGAATAATTATTCTGCATAAGCGAATGAAAACGTTGATAATATTTTTTGTAAATGTTATTATGATGTCAACAAATTTTTGAGTTTATATTAACATTTTATTAAGCGAGATTAAAAATATGGATTTAAATAAATTAAATTTAAACAAAAAATCCCATGTACAATCTGTTGAGAAAGCATTGACAATTATTGATACTTTAGCAAATTCAAGAGGAGAGATGTCTCTTACTGAAATTTCCAAAAAATTAAATTGGCCTAAAAGCACAGTATATGGTTTATTATCCACACTTAGAGATTTTAGATATGTAGATCAATCTAATTTAACAGGATTTTACAGATTAGGCGTTCGCCTTTTCCAACTTGGCAATTATGTGGCAAAAATGTGGGATGTTAAAGAAATTGCAAAACCTTATTTATACAAAATAAATGACGCTTTAGGAGAAACTGTTCAACTTGCAATTGAAGATAATGGCGAAGTTTTATATCTTGACAAGCTTGAATCAAATCAAATAATGCGCATTGTATCTGAAATTGGAATAAGGCTTCCAATGCATTGTTCTGGCCTTGGCAAAGTTCTTCTTGCATATAAACCGCTTAAAGACGCTAAAAGCATAATCTTATCTAAAGGTATGAAAGCTATGACTAATTTGACAATAACAAATTGGGACGATCTTGAAAAACAGCTCATAAAAATAAAAGAAAATGGTTACGCTATAGATGACAGAGAAATTATGGACAGTTTAAAATGCATTGCGGCTCCAATTTTCAATAATGAAAATGAAGTAAAATATGCAATCAGCGTCTCAGGTTTTAATACAAGTTTAACAGGCGATCATCTAGAACATGCTATAAAGCTTTTAGTAGAATCAGCTAAAGATATTTCTAAAGCCTTAGGATATATCTTATAAATTTAATTTTAATTCTATTTGAGGTGATTTTATGGATAAAATCAAAGTAGCAATATTAGGTCCTGGCAATATAGGAAGCGACTTAATGTATAAAATTATGAGAAGCAATATACTTCAAATGCATCTAATGGCTGGAATTGTTGAATCTGAAGGTTTAAAAAGAGCAGCATCTTTTGGCTTTAATACTTCAACAAATGGAGTAGATGCTATCGTAAATGATCCTAGTATCAAATTTGTCTTTGATGCAACAAGCGCAGCTGCACATCTTGCAAATGCCCCTAAATATAAAAAGGCAGGTATAATAGCAATTGACTTAACGCCTGCAGCAGTTGGTCCTTATCTTGTTCCCTGTGTAAATCTTAATAATCTTAAGGATGTTATGAATGTAAATATGGTTACCTGTGGCGGACAAGCTACCATACCTATTGTACATGCAGTAGAAAGGGTAGCTGGAGCATCATATGCGGAAATAGTTGCATGTATTTCATCTAAAAGTGCTGGAGCTGGTACTCGTGCAAATATAGATGAATTTACTGAAACAACATCAAAGGCATTAGAGGTAGTTGGTGGCGCTGATAAAGGTAGAGCTATAATTATATTAAATCCGGCTGATCCCCCTCTTATGATGACAAATACAGTTTATGTGCGCATAAAAAAAGATGTGGGACTAGATGTTATTACTGAGTCAGTAAATAAAATTGTGGATGATGTTAAAAAATATGTCCCTGGATATAGGCTTAGAATGCCGCCAATGTTAGATGGAGATAGAGTTGCTGCAATTGTAGAAGTACAAGGAGCAGGGGATTTTCTGCCAGTTTATGCTGGTAACCTTGATATAATAACTTCTGCTGCTGTTGCTACTGCAGAGACTTTAGCTTCAAAAAAGCATTTAAATAACTAAGGGGGCGTTTATATGTCAAACAAAATAAATGTTGTAGATACTACAATGCGCGATGGAAGCCATTCAGTGTCTCATAGTTTTACAAAAGAACAAGTTGCGGCTATTGCAAAAGGCCTTGAGGAAGCATCAGTTCCTTTTATTGAGCTTTCTCATGGAGATGGCATAGCAGGTTCTACTTTTAATTATGGTTTTTCTTTAGTTGATGAAATGGAACTTTTAAAGGCTGCAAGCTCTTGTATTAAAAACTCAAAGCTACTTGTATTATTGCTTCCTGGCATAGGCACCATTGAAACCTTAAAAAAAGCCATAGATAGTGGTGCAAATGGCGTAAGGGTTGCAACTCATGTTACAGAAGCCGATATAAGCCATGAGCATATAAGTGCAGCAAAGAAAATGAATTTATTTACAGTAGGATTTTTAATGATGGTTCATATGGCTCCCCCTTCTGTTTGCGCAGAGCAAGCAAAGCTCATGGAAAGTTATGGAGCTGATTATATAAATCTTGCTGATTCTGCAGGATATCTCTTACCAGAAGAGGTAAAAGAATATGTAAATGCTGTTAAGAATGCTGTTAAAATTCCTGTAGGTTTTCATTGCCATAACAATCTTGGGGTAGCAGCTGCAAACTCACTTGCTGCAGTAGAAGCAGGAGCTACTTATATAGATGTGAGCATGAGAGGTCTTGGAGCAGGAGCTGGCAATACTCAAGCAGAGGTTTTTACAGCTATTATGAATCGCTTAAATTATAAAACAGACATAGATTTTTATAAATATATGGATGTTGCTGAAAATGTTGTAGAGCCAATTATGAAAGCACCTCAAGTTATAAGAAATGCATCACTAATGTTAGGTTATGCTGGTGTATATTCAAGCTTTTTACTCCACACTTATAATGCAGCCAAGAAATTTAATATAGATCCTAGAGACATACTTTCAGAGCTTGGCAAAAGGCGCATGGTAGGTGGTCAAGAGGATATGATAATAGATGTTGCTTACAATTTATCAAAATCTAAATAGATATTTTAAGGGCTTTAAGGGGGTGCATATTTGATTAACAAATATGAAATTACAGTTTTAAACAGTGATGAACTTTTAATACTTGGTACATTTATGTGTTTAGAAGATCAAAATATATTAGTAGCCATGGAAAAAGCCACCAAAAAATTCATTAAGGTTGGCTGCCGCCAGGGAGGCTGTGGTATATGCAAAATAAAAGTCATAAATGGCCAGTATACAAAAAGAGAGATGTCAAGAGCCCATATTTCAAAGGAAGATGAAGAAAATGGCATTGTGCTTTCATGTTGTATAATGCCTAAGAGCCCAATGAAAATAAGATTACTAAAATAAATTTAAATAAATTTTTAGGAGGATATTAAAATGGCATTAAATGGAGTTTTACGTACAGCATTAGTTCAAATTAGAGTACTTGATATGGATAAAGCATTAACACATTATATTGATAGGATTGGCTTAAAAGAAGTTTGCAGAACATCTGATGGACGAGTTTGCTTAAAGGCATATGATGAGTTTGACCATCACTCATTAGTTTTACGCAAAGCAGATACAGCAGGAATGGACTTTATAGGAATGAAAGTTTTAGATGAAGAAACTCTATCAAACTTTGAAAAAGCAACTAAAGAATTTGGACTTGAGTGCGAAAGCATCCCTGCAAATAGCGATCAACCTGGATTTGGCAGGCGCATAAGGGTTAGCCTTCCTTCAGGTCATAAATTAGATTTATTTGCTACAGTTGAAAAATCAGAACATGGTCCAATGGTTCATAACCCTGAGATTTGGGAAGCTGAACCTACCGGAATGGCTCCAACTTGTTTTGACCATGCTCTTTTATATGGTACAAATTTAAAAGAAACTACAAAATATATGACTGAAGTTCTTGGAATGAAAATAGCTGAAAAGATCGTTAAAGAAGATGGAGATAATCTATGCGTTTGGTTAACAGCATCAACTAGACCTCATGATTTAGCTATACTTGATTATCCAGAGCCAGGTAAGCTTCACCATATTTCCTTCCATCTGCAAGATTGGAGCGCAATTGGTCATGCTGCAGATATTATGGCTCGTTATAATATTTCAATAGATGTTGGCCCAACAAGGCATGGAATTACAAGGGGTCAAACAATTTATTTCTTCGATCCATCAGGTAATAGAGATGAAATATACGCTGGAGGATATGAATATTTCCCAGATCATCCTACTCGTACTTGGGATGCAACTGAAACAGGAAAGGGAATTTTCTATTATGAAAGAAAACTTAATGAAGCTTTCCTTGATGTAGTTAGTTAATACTACTAAAATAAAAAGGAGCTACTCTTGTGGCTCCTTAAAAAACTTATATTTTAATAAAAAAGGAGTGACTTTTTAATGAGTGTTGATAAACCTGAAATTGCAAAAAGCATAAAAACTGGTGATTTTAATACAAATTATCATGACGTAGGTGAAGGAGGATTTCCTGCTTTATTCATTCACGGATCTGGCCCCGGAGTTACTGCATGGGCTAATTGGAGATTGGTACTTCCTATTGTTTCAAAAAACCGCAGGGTAATTGCTCCTGATATGGTTGGCTTTGGCTATACCGAAAGGCCTGAAGGAATTAAATATTCAATGGATGTATGGGTTAAACAAGTTCTAGACTTAATGGATGCGCTTAATATAGAACAAACTGATCTTGTTGGAAATTCCTTTGGCGGTGCACTGGCTTTAACACTTGTAATAGAGCATCCTGAAAGGTTTAGAAAACTAGTATTAATGGGTAGCATGGGAGTTGATTTCCCTATTACCTATGGGCTTAATGAAGTATGGGGCTATGAACCATCACTTGAAAATATGAAGAAAATGCTAGGTTTATTTGCATATAGCGAAAAACTTAAAAACGACGATGCACTTGCTAATTTAAGGTATAATGCAAGCATAGAAAAAGGATTCCAAGAATCATTTTCAGCTATGTTCCCCGCTCCACGCCAAAGGTGGGTTGAAGCTATGGCACGTCATGAAAGCGAAATTCCTAATATTAAAAAGCCTACACTTATAATTCATGGCCGTGAAGATAAAGTAATTCCTGTTGAAAACTCTTTAAAGATATTTAATATGATATTAGATGCGCAGCTTCACATATTTGGAAAATGTGGACACTGGACCCAAATTGAACAAACTCAGAGATTTTGCACATTAGTTGATGATTTTTTTAATGAATAAGAAGGTGATAATTTGGTAGAGGATCTTTCTAAACTTTTATTTGAAGCTGAAAAAAATAAAATCCCTATGGAACAAATAAGCTCACTTGATCCTTCATTAACAATTGAAGATGCTTATAGAATTCAAATGATAAATGTGGTAAAAAAAATATCAAATGGAGAAATTATATCTGGCAAGAAGATAGGCTTAACATCACTTGCAATGCAAAAAATGTTGGGAGTTTCTCAACCTGACTATGGTCATTTGTTTAAAAGCATGGATATAAGTGATAACAAAATTAAAACAGACTCTTTACTTCAACCTAAAATTGAAGCAGAAATAGCTTTTATTTTAAAAAATGATCTAATTGGACCAAATGTAACTGCAAGGGATGTCTTAGATGCTACAGATTATGTAGTAGCTGCCTTTGAAATAGTGGATTCAAGGATAAAGGATTGGAAAATAAACATCATTGATACTGTATCAGACAACGCATCATCAGGATGCTATTGTTTAGGAAGCAAAAAATTAAAAGTATCTGAAATATTTCTCCCAGAAATTGAAATGTCTTTATATAAAAACGGTGAATTTGTAAATAAAGGCAAAGGCGCAGATGTTTTAGGCGATCCTGCATATTGTGTCTCATGGCTTGCAAATAAATTATATGAATTTGGTGTAACATTAAATAAAGGAGAAGTCATTCTTTCAGGAGCGTTATCTGCTGCACCACCTGCAAAAAAAGGCGATGTTTTTGAAGCAAAGTTCTCTCATTTTGGCAATATACAAGCTGAATTTATTTAAAATTTATATAAACCCTATAAAACTTCTTTGTTTTGTAGGGTTTATTTTTTATAATATATTTAAAGGAAAGGATGGTGTTTATATGAAAAATAAAGTAAATATAAAAATATTAATAAAAATCTCAATGCTTTTCTTAACTATTTTAATTTCATTTACTACTTACATCAATGCAGAAGTAACCAAACCTCAAATTACAAATGAGTTAAAAACTACTGAAAAAATCATAAATAAGAACCTTGATACAATAATATCTTATCCAAAAAAATTTCCAAACCCCTACTATTACATAAATATGCACAAAATAGAATACGAAGAAATACTTTCATTTTCAGATGAAGCATTACCTTATTTATACTCAATCTACCAAAATGATAAAGGCCTTCGTGGACAAATTTCAAAAATAGCTATGTTTGAAATAAATCCTGATTTAAATATTAAATCTGAAGACTCTCCTGGAAAGTTTAACTCAAGTTATTTAATTGAAACCTATGGAATTGATTTTGAAAACCCCATCTCAGGGCTTTATCCAGCTAAAGAAATACGCCTCATCGATACAATTAGCGGCAAAACTTTGTGGAACATGGCTCCAGGATATTTAAAAACTGACTTTGCTTGGTCGCAGGATGGTAAATATGTTGCAATATCTTACATGGCTAGAATATATGGAGAGACAATAATACTTGATACTAGCAATATGAAATTAATTCCTTTTCCTCAAGTAGATGAAATTTCTAAAAAAATAGATAAAAAATATGCTCCTAAAGAAATAAGATCTGACCCTTACATTTGGCTTTTCAAATGGAATGATGATTCTAATTTACAAGTAAGTTTTAATTGGGTCTCTAAAGATGATAAAGATGTTGAAGGTTATTTTACATTCGATCTTAAAACAAATGAGATAAAGGATATTTATGCTGATTTTGCAGCCTCGCCTTCCCCACTTGATTTTAAAAATCCTGATAAGGTGGAAATTAAATATAATTACTTTAATTATTTTGATGAAAATTATAAACCATATGTTACAAATGATAAAAACATCATAAAGCTTTTAACAGATATGCTGCAAAATAGCACTGTAATAAACAAACTACAATATGAAGACTTAAAAAGACCAAATAATTCTATTGCAAATATTGTACTTTACTATGGAAAAGAAAAAAAGGAAATGGAATATGTAATAGATGCTTTATACAATAAAAGCGCTTTTTATTTAAATGGCATATATTATTCATCTGATTACAATGTTGCAAGGCTTATAGACAAATTTAATGAAATTAGACCTGAAACTGTTAAAATTAATGAAAAAGCAAAAGCTCTATTAAATGGCTTTAAATTAACTCCAGCTTTTTTAATTTCAACTGCTGATGTTAAACTACCAGATAACTTATTTTACAAACAAGGAGAATTTCCTATTAAACTTTACTTTGCCCATAATCTTCAATTATCAAAAGATATAGGCTTAGACTTTAACAATTATTTAGGAAAAAATTTAAAAATTGAGAAATACTATTTAATAGACCCTCTTCCTAAGGTTTTTTATCCTCAGGTTGATGCTTATGCTATAATTTTATGGGATAAGGATAAAATAGTAGGTGCTTATATGGATGCAGGGCGTGCTGGATTCTCTTGCTCATTGTCACAAAACACGTTTGAAAGCATAACTAAACTTTATTTTAACACTTGGTATGCTGAAAACTATTTTGATAGAAAAGATGAAAAAAATATTGAAAATTCAAAATTATCCTCTGAAGAAGTTGTTAAAAAATATTTTGAAGCCCTTAATAAAGGCGATAATTCTCATTTTCAATATGAATCAATTGAAAAATTAAGATCATATCTTTACATAAATATGGACAATAGAAAGATATTTTTATCATCATTTTATGAAGGAATGCCGGAGGATTTAAAAAATAATATAGAAAGCGTTAAACTTTTAAGCATTGAAAAAAGCCCAGAGGAAGCGCAGGAAAATAAAATAATATATAAAATTAAAATTGATCAAAAATTTAAAAAAGAAATTACAACTAGCAATGGCATTGACTATTTAAACATTGAGCTTATAAAAGAAGGTCAATTTGGCTGGAAAATTGTTGGCATGGGGCATTGATTTGAAAATTGGGAACTTTTTTAGTTCCCATAAATTATTTTAAAAACAATAATTTTACTTATTATAATAATCGCATTGAGCATTTGCTATTTATTTTATTTTTAATTTTCTTTATAATAAAAACAATAAAATATTTCCATTTAAAATGAAACCTTTTTATCGTTTTAATTGTTTTTAATATATAATACTAGTAAAATTTTGTGAAAATATATGTTATTTATACTTAATTATACTAAAAATTTATATTTTCGGAGGAATTAAAATGCTCAATATCACATATAAACCAATAAATAGAAGTTCTCTTAGAATGAAATTAGGAATTAACTATTTTAGCTTTAGAAGGCACTTATTTTGGATTTTTGGCCAGATTAAATTTGCTAAAAAGAAGGAAAATATACTGCCTTATGATGTTTTTTCTCATGAAACTCCTATGCTACGCAAATTAAAAGATGTTGACATGCAGCTGCAGTATAACAAAATTGTAAATTTAAAGATAGCATCTCCAAAGATTAACCAGATAACACTTCACCCTGGTGAAATATTTTCTTATTGGAAATTAATTGGCAAACCAACTAAATCCAAAGGTTACTTAAAAGGAGTAGTACTTGAAAATGGAACATTTAAAGCAGAAACAGGTGGAGGTCTATGCCAATTATCTAATTTAATATTTTGGACAACCATTCATACGCCACTTACTGTTATTGAGCGCCATAGGCATAACTATGATGTTTTCCCTGATTCTAATAGAACTCAACCCTTTGGAAGTGGAGCCACTTGTTTTTATAATTATGGTGATTTAATGATTAAAAATAATACAGATCAAATATTTCAGCTCATTATTGAAATTACAGAAAAGGATCTAAAAGCTACTTGGAAATCTAATAAAAAACCCGAATTTTCTTATGAAGTTTATGAAAAAGATCATCATATACAATCCGAATATTGGGGCGGATATACAAGGCATAATTTAATACAGCGAAAAAAATATGATTTAAAGGGAAGTTTAGTAGATGATGAATTTGTAGTTGAAAATCATGCTATAATGATGTACGAGCCATTATTGCCCTAAAAGATATTACTGCCCCCCATCTTTAAAGTTTTTTCATACTGTTTATCACGAAAAAAACTTTAAAGATGGGACAATTATTAATTTTTAACTTCTCCATTTCTATACCAAAGCCCCGTTATAAGGTTATCTTTATTAAAAACTGCTCTTTGCACCATGTTTCCTTTTTCAAATATTAATGTCATTTCTAGCACTTCATAATTATCAGAAGACATTCCAACATACCCTTCCGTCTTAATAAATGACCCCATGGATAAAATTAGCTGTTTCCATGTGTCCTCTAGCTTCCCATCCATAACTTTTTTCATGTTCTCATCCATCATTTTCATTGCTAAATCTATATTGTTATTGTTTAGATTTTCAGTAAACTCGCAGGATAACGAATATAATTCCTCTGTTCTTGCATCGCTTAATGGAATGCTTTCTTTTTGTCCTATGTTTTCACATCCAACAATAAAAAAAGACATAAATGTAAACATGCATATTAAACTTATTAATTTTTTCATCTTATACCTTCCCTTCTTCCCTATTTTATTTATATTTATTTTACCATATTCATAATATTTATTTTTTTAAAATTTAAATATAAATTTAAAAATATCATTGATTACTAAAATAATCTTTATTATAATAAAATCATGAATTGTTTATTGTAAACTGTAGACAATTAACAATTTTATTTATTTATTAAAACATTATATGAAGGGAGCTGTAAAAATGAAATTAAGCTTAGGCAATTTTTATGTCAAAGATATTAAATTTGGTGAAAAGACATCATATTCAAATGGAATCCTAACAATAAACAAAGATGAAGCTCTTCAGGTTGTGAGAGAAGATGAACATATTATAGATGCAAATCTTTACATTGTATCGCAAGGAGATAAAGTTCGATTAGTACCAGTAAAAGAAGCTATAGAACCACGCTACAGAGTAGGTGGAGGTCCAGTTTTCCCTGGGGTTACAGGAGATCTAATAAAGGCTGGAAATGGAACTACTTATGCGCTTAAAGATATGAGTGTACTTGTTGTAGGAAAACATTATGGTGGTTTTCAAGATGGATTAATAGACATGAGCGGTGAAGGAGCTAAATATACTTACTATTCTAGCCTTAAAAATTTAGTTTTAGTTGCAGATTCTGATGAAGTATTTGAGCAAAATGAACAGCAGAAGAAAAATAAGGCTCTTAGATATGCTGGAATGCGCCTTGCAGAATATATAGGAAGCTCTACTAAGGATCTTATCCCTGAAGAAGTTGAAGAATATGAATTAGCTCCTGTTACAAAGAGATCTGAAAAGGAAAATAGCCTTCCAAGCGTTGTACTTGTTTTGCAACCTCAGTCTCAAATGGAAGAATTAGGATATAATGATTTAAACTATGGTTGGGACTGCAATAGAATGCTTCCTACATTTATGCATCCAAATGAAGTATTAGACGGAGCTATGATAAGCGGTTCATTTATGCCTTGTTCATCAAAATGGTCAACATATGATTTTCAAAATTTCCCAATGATTAAAAGGTTGTATAAAGAGCATGGTAAGACACTTAACTTTATTGGAGTTATAATGTCTAATTTAAATGTTGCACTTGATCAAAAAGAGAGAGCAGCCATTTTTGTGGCTCAAATGGCAAATAACCTAGGAGCAGATTCTGCAATTGTAGCTGAAGAAGGATATGGAAACCCTGATGCAGACTTTACTGCTTGCATCGTTGCACTTGAAAACGCTGGAGTTAAAACTATAGGTTTAACAAATGAATGCACAGGAAGAGATGGAGCTAGCCAACCTCTTGTTTCAATGGATGAAAAAGAAGATGCTATTGTTTCTTGTGGAAACGTTTCAGAAATGATATATTTAGAGCCAATGGAAACTGTGCTTGGTGAACTTGAAGCATTAGCAAGGGACGGAATGTCAGGTGGATGGAGCAATGATGAAAAATTAGGTTCTTCAGTAAAGGAAGATGGTTCTATAATTATGGAAAATAACGCCATGTTCTGTGGAGATCAAATTGTAGGTTGGTCAACAAAAACAATGGTGGAATATTAGAAAAGGGGTGAAATCATGAACGCTATAGTATATATAAATCAATTTTTTGGTCAAATTGGGGGAGAAGAATTAGCTGACTTTAAACCTGAAATTAGAGAAGGACAAGTTGGTTCAGCAATGGCATTGCAAGCTGCTCTTGGTGAAGATGTAAAGGTTACTCACACCATAATTTGTGGAGACAACTACATGGGATCTAATACAGACGAAGCCATAAATATTATTTTATCATTTTTAAAAGATAAAGAATTTGACGTGTTTTTTGCAGGCCCAGCTTTTCGTGCAGGTCGCTATGGATCAGCTTGTGGAAACATTTGTAGCGCAGTTAAAAAAGAATTTGATATTCCAGTCATAACATCTATGAACGAAGAAAATCCTGGAGTAGAAATGTTTAGAAAGCAAATGTATATTTTTAAAGGTGGAGCTAGTGCAGCCTCAATGAGAAATGATACAAAAGCTATGGCTAAATTTGCACTTAAAATTTTAAAAGGCGAAGAACTTTTACCAGCAAAAGAAGAAGGTTATTTTGGAAGAGGAATTAGAAAACAAATATGGCTGAACCCTCCTGTCACTGCAGCAGATCGTGTAATTGATATGCTACTTAAAAAAATAAATGGCGAACCTTTTGAAACAGAATTACCTATTCCAAAGTCAGACAGGGTTGATATAGCAAAAGCAATTTCAAAGGAAGAATTGAGCAAAATGGAAGTTGCTCTTGTTACATCAGGTGGTATTGTGCCTGTTGGAAATCCAGATAGAATACAATCTGCTTCTGCAACAAAATATGGCAAATATGATATTTCACAAATAGATAATCTTGAAAAAGGTAAATACATGACCATACATGCAGGATATGATCCAGCAGCAGCAAATAACGACCCAGATGTTGTTGTTCCACTTGATGCTATGAGACAGTATGTAGAAGAAGGTAAAATTGGTGGGATATTTAAATATTTTTATGCTACAGTAGGAACAGGAACTACTCAAGCTGAAGCTTCTAAAATGGGAAAACAAATTGCAAAGGAATTAATAGATAATGGAATAAAGGCAGTTATACTAACTTCTACCTGAGGAACTTGTACTCGTTGCGGTGCAACTATGACAAGAGAAATTGAAAGAGCAGGTATTACAATTGTACAAATGGCTAATTTAATTCCTGTTGCAAAAACTGTTGGAGTAAATAGATTAGTACCAACTATATCAATACCATATCCACTTGGAGACCCTAGCACACCAAAAGAAGAACAATATAAATTGCGTTATCATAGAGTTGGAGTTGCTCTTGATGCATTAACCACAGATATAAAAGAACCTCAAGTATTTAAAGTTAAATTTTAATTAGTTGATCCTTACAAATTAGGAGGATAGTTTAATGAAAAAGAATTATGTTTTTTATATATCACTTGGAATAACAATTATAATTGTTTTATTTGGTATAATAAGTCCTCAAAACTTTTCAAATATGATGAGTAGTACTTTTAACTTTTTAGTTGGCAACTTTAGTTGGCTTTACTTAATTTCAATGTTTATTTTTGTGGTTTTTTCACTTGGAATTGCATTTAGTAAATATGGTAAAATTAAACTTGGTGACGATGATTCAGTACCTGAATATAGCACTGGTTCTTGGTTTGCAATGTTATTCGGAGCTGGAATGGGCATAGGACTTGTGTTTTGGGGTGTAGCAGAACCATTAAATCACTTTGTTAATTTTCAAAATGAAGCAAACCCTGGTCAAATTGCAATGCAAAAGTCATTTTTACACTGGGGATTTCACCCTTGGGCAGCATATGCAGTTATAGGTCTTGCTCTTGGATATTTTCAATTTAGAAAAAAGGCTCCTGGACTAATAAGCAGTATCTTTCTCCCTATCTTAGGGGAGAAAGGTGTTAGAGGGCCTATTGGGAAATTAATAGATATATGTGCAGTATTTGCAACTGTGGCAGGAGTTGCTACATCTTTAGGACAAGGTACTCTTCAAATAAATGGAGGACTAAATTATTTATTTAATATTCCAAAAAACCAACTAGTTCAAATTATCATAGTAGTAGTGATAACTATTATATATACTTGGACAGCTGCATCTGGCATTGAAAAAGGCATAAAATTATTGTCAGATATAAATATGATATTAGCTATAACTATACTAGTAGGAACTTTTATAATTGGACCTAAAATATTGACATTAAACATTTTTTCAAATACAATTGGCAATTATATAAACGATTTTATAAAACAAAGCTTCCCTATTAACCCATTTGGAGATAATTCATGGCTTGGCTCTTGGACTATCTTTTATTGGGCATGGTGGATTGCTTGGGGACCTTTTGTAGGTACTTTTATTGCTAGAATTTCTAAGGGTAGAACAATTAGAGAATTTGTTTTAGGCGTTATCCTTGCACCCTCAGTTGTTTCATTTATTTGGTTTTCAATTTTTGGTGGACTTGGACTTAAATTAGACATGAGCATTATTACAGAAGCAATTAAAACAACTGAAACAGCTCTATTTGTTGTATATAATAGTTATCCTTTAGGTATGATTTTATCCATTGTAGCTGTTTTATTACTTGGAACATTTTTTATAACTTCTGCCAATTCAGCTACATTTGTACTTGCTATGTTCTCAGAGGATGGAAATTTGAATCCTTCAAATTACAAAAAAATTATTTGGGGAGTAATTCAAGCAGTTCTTGCACTTGTATTATTATTAACTGGAGGACTTTCAGCTTTGCAAACATGTTCAATTGTTGCCGCCTTTCCTTTTGCAATAATAATGATATTATCTTGTTTTTGTTTATTCAAAGCCTTAAGGCAAGAAAAAATGAGATAAGTGAGAGGCTCTGTTTAAAATTCAGAGCCTCTTTATTTTTTTAGAAACTCTTATTTAACTTTAGAAAGTTAAATATATATAGTATAATTTACTTATTAAAATAATAAAGGTGGCTCATTTATATGGAATTTACTCAAGATTATTCAAAGCGTAGTTTAAGCGATGTTGCAGTTTTATATATAAAAGACAAAATACTATCAGGTGAATTTAAAAGTGGAGATAAAATCATTGAAACCGATATTTCTAATGATTTAAAGATAAGTAGAGGGCCAATTAGAGAAGGAATGAGACAGCTTACTATGCAAGGTATCATAAATTTTTCTCCAAGAAAAGGTAACCAAATACTAGAAATGAGTAAAGAGGACATAATTGAAATGTTCTGTGTCAGAATATCTTTAGAAAATCAAATATTAAAAATAATAATTAAAAATAATCTTTTAAAAGAAGAAAATTTTTCTTTATTAAGAAATTTAATTGATGAAATGATTAAATGTGAAATGAAGGATTTAGAGATTCACAAAAAAATATATATGTTAAATACTTTAGATATTTCATTTCATAAGCATTTGTGGGATCTTTCTAAAAGCAATATAAGGTCTCATATATTAGAAGGCCTGTTTTTTCAGCTTTTAATTGTAATGAATAAGGATTTATCTTCTTTAGGAACATTTAAAGAAAAAGCAGCAGAACATATAATAATTTTAGAAGCTCTAAAAGAAAATAATATTGAAAATGCTTTAAAGGCATTTAAGAAACACATAAATGAATATATAATTGCAACTTTAGGTGATGTTAATTTACCTGAATTAGATTGTATTATATAGAGGCTTTACCTTAAAAATGCGGCATAGTTAGTCGCTTTTTTTATACTTAAACCAAATTTAACGGAGGTTACAAAATGTGAGTAAAACAGCAAAAGTCTGGACAAAACAACATGAAAATATTTTGCATGATTTAAATGAAAATGGAAGATATATTGTAAAAGAAGAATATATCAAAAAAAAGATGGAAGAACATGCTGATTTATATCTTGGCGTGTATTCATGGTACACAAAAAAAGCCGAAAAAATAGTTACTAAACCTTTGGATGTTAAGTATCCTATTTGGGTATCTTTATCAGAGGAATCAAAAATTGAAAATAGCAATGGAAATGTACTTTTAGAAATTGATATTGATGAAAATAAGTTAATTACAATAGACTTAGATAAATGGGGGTATGTTGTTAATTACATGTATATACCAAAGGATGAAGAAGATAAATTAAAACATGAAAACATCCTTAAAAGCTACAATGTGGATGACACAAAAGCTTATATGTCCCCTTTTTATCCACATATTAAAAATAAAATCATAAAAAGTTGGGATAGGCTTTTTGATGATAATATTAAATTAAGCCCTGTTAAAGTGGGCACTATTTGGGAGATAAAAAAAGAATGGATAGCAAAAACAATTATGTAACGCTTTACTCTTCTCAGACAAATGATGTGATTAAGATAATTGAAAATGAAAATGTGCATTTTGCTAAAATGGAATTCATAAAAAAGAAATATGGCGATGTTGCAAATATATTTACTAATGCCTATAACTGGTACAATGAAAATGCAAATAAAATTGTTCCTAAGCCTAAAGATGCTGAATCTGGCATATGGGCTTTTAAGGATATTCACCTTTTAGAATCACATACAAATAGCTCTATATTAAAGCTTAAAGTACCTATTGATGAAATTGTGTTTTTTAGCATGAGTGACTTTAATAAATTGCTTAATTTAAGATATATTGGAACAAATGAAGAGGAAGAAAAAGCTTATGAAAAAAAGCTATTAAATATGGGTGTAAAATATGAAGGAGATGTTTTTTTAGCACCATACTATCCATTATTAAAAAGAGAATTAATTAAAAGCTGGAATAACCTTTTTCGCTTTCATGAAGTTATTAAAAAAGGCAATTTTAATATAGTATATGATATACAAGCTGGCCTTTGGCAGATAAAAAATCATTGGATAGCTGAAATAATTTAAAATGGGCTGTTGCACTAGTGCCACAGCTCCAATTTCTTTTTTATTGATAAATTTAAGGTTCTATTTATAAAATTACTCTCATAAACATTAAGTATATATAATTTTGCGGAGTGTAAAAATGGATAATGAATATGACTATGAAATTAATATAGAAGAAATAAATCTTAATATTGATTTAGAAAATTTAAAAAGCCATGATGAAATTAGAAAAGACTTGATTTTAAATGATACAATTAAATATTCAAACACCATAGAATTTATTAACTTAAACAATCTTGTGGAAATTGACCCTTCTATTAATTTTTTTGACTATCCAGATAATGAGGAATTTTTAGATCTTGTTTCATCTATTGAGCACTTTTCTATAATTAATCCCCTTCTTGTCATAAAAAATGAAAGTGATAACGAATATACAGTAGTAAGTGGCCGAAGCAGGCTATTAGCGCTTCGTAGTCTTTATAAAAATAGCAAAGATGATAAGTTTCTATCAGTTCCGTGCATTATTTTAGATAGCAAAACAAGTCCTAGCTTAATTCAAGGTATAATCATTTCTACAAATTTAAAGTACAGAAAAATCTCAAGAGAAAACCTCATAAAATCCATATTCTTACTAGATGAAATTCTCACTAAAAATAAAAAATATCGAAATGAATTCAATGTAACTGAAACCATAGCGAGAAAAACAGGTGTAAGTCGCACTACTGTGAATAACTTTCTTCTTTTAAAAGGGTTATCCAAAAAGGCTTTAGATTTAGTGAATAAAAAGCATATGAA
>JAVBPD010000075.1:0-67868 GCA_031549885.1 Clostridiaceae bacterium | reverse complement strand
ATTTCTATTATGGTATCCTGTCTTTCATGGGTTGCTCTTGCTAAAAGCTTTGCTATATATAAGTTCATATGCTTTTTATTCACTAAATCTAAAGCCTTTTTGGATAATCCTTTTAAAAGAAGAAAGTTATTCACAGTAGTGCGACTTACACCTGTTTTTCTCGCTATGGTTTCAGTTACATTGAATTCATTTCTATATTTTTTATTTTTAGTGAGAATTTCATCGAGTAAGAATATGGATTTTATTAGATTTTCTCTTGAAATTTTTCTGTATTTTAAATTTGTAGAGATGATTATACCTTGAATTAGGCTAGGACTTGCTTTGCTATCTAATATTATACAAGGAACAGATAAAAATCTATCATCTTTGCTGTTTTTATAAAGGCTACGCAGTGCTAGGAGCCTGCTGCGACCACTTACTACTGTATATTCGTTATCACTTTCATTTTTTATGACAAGTAGGGGATTTATTATTGAAAAATGCTCAATAGATGAAATGAGGTCTAAAAATTCCTCATTATCTGGATAGTCAAAAAAATTAATAGAAGGGTCAATTTCCACAAGATTGTTTAAATTTATAAATTCTATGGTGTTTGGATATTTAATTGTATCACTTAAAATTAATTCTTTTCTAATTTCATCACGGCTTTTTAAATTTTCTAAATCAATATCAAGGTTTAAATCTTCTATATTAATTTCATATTCATTATTCATTTTTACACTCCGCAAAATTATATGTACTTAATGCTTATGATAAAAAGTATAAAAAAAGAACCATTTATAAAAAACTACTAAACATATTTTGTAAATATTTACATTTTTTACTAAATAATGTAATATATATTTTATAAAGTTTTGATAATTTACATATTTTCTATATTCTAATTTCTGTTTTAAATTTTGTGCTCTTCTTTAGTAATTTCCTATTTTATTTCAAGTAAAAATTTAATAGTAAGGGGGAAAATACTATGTATTTTATTGCATTTGTAGCTGATTTTCTTGCTGATATAAATTTAAACAAATGGGATTTACTTATGCTATTAACATTAGCAATTGCTTTGTCTTTTTCAGGTGATTCTAAGGAAAAAAAATCATCAAAGAAAGAAAAAAAATCATTAAAACTTGAATCTTATCCTCCTAAGCCTTCATGCTTTAATTGCAAAAACCATGATGGTCTTCCTGATAGCATCTGTTTTAGAAATATTAATTTTAAAAAAGTTCCATATCCATATGTAAAGAATTCAAAAGATAATAGTGAAATAGATAAAGCAAGATACAATGCTTCAAGATGTTCTAATTATAGATTTTAACAAAAAAAATGCAAAAGGAGGCGATGTAAAGCCTCCTAATTATTTATTTATGATTTTATTAAATGCATTCATAAAAGTTTCATTGCTTGGAGCAAATATATAATTAACACAAACTACCTGCTGAATTCCTTTTTCGTTAATAAATTCAGGTAAATTCATATCAATTCTCCTTGGATCAACTACATATACTTCCTCATAATTATTGCACAAAAAAGGAACCATAGAATTGCCATAGGATTCTTTTACAACTAAAACTTTCTTACCATTATTGACATTAGTCTTTATATACGTAAGAGGATTGTCGCCTTCAATAAAAGTTAAATATTTATTGCTTGTTTCAATATTAGGTGTTATAACAGATATTTCAAATCCATTAGTCATTGAAGAATCATTGTATACCATAGCAGTAGTTTGAACCTTTGGAAGAAAATACTCTACGTAATCAGGGTCTTCTTTAAGCTTTTCGCTTTGAGTGTACATATACATTGTACCAACAAAGTCATCTAATTTTCCAATTTGGAGCGAATCAATATCCACAGGATCAAAGCCAGCTGCTTTGGAAAGGGCAACATATGCACAATAAGCGCCTTTAGCAGTCCAGTGATGGTCAGTTCTAAAGTAAATATATTCATCAATATGCTTTCTTAATTCTGAATACACATCTATACCTTTTGCCCCATTGGTTAATGCACTATAGGCTGTGTTTATACCATCTTTTTGTGAGGATGAACCAGTATGGTATTCTTCAGGGGAATAAAATTCTACAGATGTTGGGGCTAAAATGTTAAAAACCTGTGCATTTGGCAATTCACTTTGAAGAGTGCTTATGGAATCAGCATAGGATGTTAAAATTGAATTAAAATTAGTATATAATTCCATAGCTCTATTGTCAGCAATAAGTATAGCGCCTTGTTGCTGAACATTTGTAGGCGTTTTTTCTTCAGGAAGAGGGGCTTCTTTTGCAGTTGTATTTGCTGAAGTTTGTACATCTTTTGGTTTAGTTGTATTTGTTGCATTTGTTGTATTTGAGGATAGTAATTCATTTATATTAACATTTCCACTTACAGCCCTTAAAGATTCTCCTGCAAAGTCATCTTTTTTTGTGGTAGCTACTAAACTCATTTTATCTGCATATGTATTGGTATATATTGCCACTATTTTAGAATTAGCTGATAAAAAACCATCTCTTAATGGAAATTGATCTGAATAGTAATTCTCATAATCAAGAGTATAATTGCCCTTAAATAAATATGATAATGAGAACTTTGGGAATGCACTTAAAGTTCTGTTTTCCCTTTCAGATACTGTTTTATCCCTATCAAATATGCTTATTATAAAAAATAAATATATAGGGACAAAGAAACAGAGGACAATTATAATGTTGCCAACTCTATTGATTTTTCTAATTTCTTTTTTCCTCATATTTCACCTCAAAATCTAAAATATAAAAACGGATTATAAGTTGAACCTATAAGTGAAGCTATACACATAAACATTATAATTACATTATACGCTATTTTTGATACTTGAATTGTATAGGCGCTATATTTGTTTTTTTCTGACAAAGCTTCCATTAAAATTTTCATATATCTAACAATAGGTAAACATGCTAAAATTGCTATTATGATAAATATGTAATTGTTTAAAAATATAATCTGCACCTTAGTTGAGAAGAAAGGTACTCCTGAAAAACCTACCATTATTTTCAGTGCATCTTTTAAATTAGTCATATTGTCAAAGTAAAATAAAACCCACCCAAACAAAATTACTATTAAAAAATATAAATGGCTGAAAACTCTAGGTATTTTTTTAAAAAATTTTAATAAGAAGAATTTCTCTATAACAAGGAATACAAAGAAGTAAAGTCCCCACAATATAAAATTCCAGCTAGCACCATGCCATAAACCAGTTAAAAGCCAAACTACAAATAAATTTCGAATTTGCTTGCGCCTGTTGCCACCGAGTGGAATATAAACATAATCTCTAAAGAAAGTGCTAAGAGACATGTGCCAACGCCTCCAAAAATCAGTAATTGAATTTGCAACATAAGGATAGTTGAAATTTTCGAGGAAATTAAATCCAAGCATATGCCCAAGGCCAATTGCCATGTCTGAATATCCAGAGAAATCAAAATAAATTTGAAGCGAATAAAGCACCATTCCAAGCCACATTCCAGTTACTGATAAGCCTTGTCCATTCATATTAAGCAAATCAGCAACTAATTTACCTGCATAATTAGCTATTAATACTTTTTTAGCAAGACCAACTAAAAACCTGGTTATACCTTGTGTAAAGCTATCTAATGTAACTTGTCTTTTCTTTATTTCATTTTCTACATCCACATACCTTACAATAGGTCCTGCAATTAGTTGAGGGAATAAGCAAACATACATCAATAAATATGCAAATGATTTTTGAGCTTCAGTTTCCTTGCGATATACATCTATTGTATAGGATAAAATTTGGAAAGTGTAAAATGATATTCCAATAGGCAATTTAATTTTTGGAATATAAAATTTAATAGGGCTTATTATATTAATATTATCAATTATAAAATTGCTATATTTAAAAACAACTAAGAATCCTAAACTTACTGCGATAGCAATAATAAGTGATGCTTTGCATTGCCATTTATATCTATATTTTTCTATTAAATGAGAACAAATATAATTTATAAATGTAGATAATATAAGCACTATAACCCAAACAGGTTCACCCCATGAATAAAAGAACAAGGAAGCTACTAATAATACCATATTCTTGGCTTTAATATTGTCAGTAAATGAATATAATAGAAAAGTAATGGGCAAAAATTCAAAGATGAACACTAAACTTGAAAAGACTATTGAAATCACCACTCTCTGAAAAATTTTAAAGTCTAAAAACTATCAATAATATCAATAATAAAATATAATTTAATTTTTAGCAATAAATTTATAACTTTTTATATAAAAAAATGGGTGGAGTCACATCTCCACCTAGAATTTTATATTAATTTAATTGTATCTGTTGCTACATTTTCAATAAAAGAAACATCATGTTCTACAAATATCATAGTAGGTTTATATTTTATAAGGAGCTCTTCTATTTGCACCCTAGAAATTACATCTATAAAGTTCAAAGGTTCATCCCAAATATATAGATGAGCTTTTTCACATAAACTACATGCAATGAGCACTTTCTTTTTTTGACCTTCGCTATAAGATGAAATTTCCTTTTCAAATTGTTCTCTTGAAAAGCCAAGTTTTCTTAGTATGGTCTTAAATAAAGTTTCATCTATTCCATGCTCATAAACAAGTTCCTTTAAGTATCCCTTTAAATGGGAAGTATCTTGAGGAACATAGGATATTATTAGTCCTGATGCTTTATTTATACTGCCAGTATATTGGAGCTTTTCACCCATAATCAATTTTAAAATACTAGACTTTCCTGAGCCATTTTTTCCAAGTATAGCTACTCGGCCACCTTGCATAATAGAAAAATTTAAGTCTTTAAATATAATTCTATTGCCATAGGAAATTGATAAGGAAGATGCAAAAATTAGCATATCCTTATGGTGTTTTAATGGTTTAATGGAAAGAGTTTCAGATTTTTCAATATTTTTAAGAAGCTTTTGTTTTTCTTCTATAGCTTTTTCACGTTTTGCTTCAGTGGCCTTAGATTTTTTCATCATTTTAGCAGCTTTATGACCGATATATCCTCTGTCTACATGACCATTTCCAAGTTTTGTTTTCTCTAGTTTTTCTGACCAGTTTGAAGTTCTCCTTGCGCTTTCTGTCATCTTTCTTATGCTATCTTCAAGCTTTTCATTTTCATCCATTTCATATTGATCTTGAAGTTTTTTATTATACCACCAAGAAGAAAAGTTGCCACTTTGAAGATCAATGTTTGCATTGTTTATGGAAAGAACATGGTCAATACATTGATTTAGAAAATGTCTATCGTGAGAAACTAAAATAAAACCAGATTTTGAATTAAGATACTTGCTAGTTGCTTCTCTTGCCTCCATATCTAAATGGTTAGTGGGTTCATCCATTAAAAGAAAATTATTAGGTTTTAAAAATAAACTTGCAAGTAGCACCTTTGTTTGTTCTCCACTGCTTAATGTGTAAAATGGCATATAGAGAGTTTCTAGAGATAAATTTAATGCTGATAGCTCTTTATTTATTTCCCAATCCTCTGTTTTTAGAGAGACGGTTCTTATTATTTCAATTGTCTTTAAGGATTTATCTTTTATTTCAAAAGGAAAATAATCAAAATTAACATAAGATGATATGTTACCTTTATATTTATAATCGCCTTTTAATAACCTTAAGAATGTGGTTTTACCACGGCCATTTCTTCCAATAAGTCCTAATTTCCATTTTGTATCAAGTTTAAGTGAGACATTTTCAAATATTAAATCTGGGTTACCATCATAGTAAAAAGTAAGATTATCAATGCTTATTAAGGACATATTAACACCTCCAAATGAAAAGTCCTGCAAGAATAGTTACTTCTTGCAGGGCTTAGAAAAAGAGGTATATTAGCATAGGATTTTTTACAATCTATTTATACCAAAGTAAAGCTAAAAAGTGTAACTATTCTTGCAAAGCATAGCAAATAAACATATAAGTATGTTATTTAATGCTTTATTCACTAATGTGATTAACAAGAATAATTGCGCATTTTTTCACTCCATTTCTTTGAATTAAATGAATTGTAACAAACTACAATTCTGTTGTCAAGTAAAATTGGTTATAAATTATCCATTTGATCCCTATATTTGTTCATGAGCATGCTGAACACTTCCCCTGATGTTGGTGGAGTATAAGTAATTGCATTTGCTCCTGCTTCAATTGTCTCTCTTATGGTGTCGTCATTTGGCCCTCCAGTTGCAATTATAGGGAATTCTGGATACTCTTTTCTTATTTTTCTAACTATTTTTGCAGTGTTATATGATCCTGAAACATTAAATATTGTTGTACCAGCATCTATTCTATCTTTAAGGTTTTCTTTCTCAGAAACAACAGTTACAACAATTGGGATGTCTATTGTGCTTTTAATATGTGCAACAATTTCGTTAGATGTTGGTGCATTTACAACTATGCCAATTGCGCCTTGATGCTCTGCATGTAGTGATAAATTTACAACTCTAAGTCCTGTGGTAGTGCCGCCACCAACTCCACAAAAAACAGGAACATCTGCTGCCATCATAATAGAATGTGTAATAATTGGTTGAGGGGTAAAAGGATATACAGCAATAACAGCATCTGCATTGGTATTTCTAATTATGGCTACATCTGTTGAAAAAAGTATAGACTTTATTTTTTTACCAAAAATAACAATACCGCTAGCTTCACGGATTATTTCAGGTAGCTCTATCATATGGCTTCTTAAATTTCCTTTAATTTTTGGAACAAATTTATCATTCATATTATTACCTCCTCGAATTAATTATAATTAGTTAAAAAATCAATATCTATATTGTCTGACAAATAAGCTTTGTGCCTTAATTCAATAGGTATATAGTCATCAAATTTATGAGTTTTTAATTCCATCTCAGGAATTATTAGTTTGTCCAAAATATTTTCTTTATATGATTCTTTAAGGAGTTTTTCAAGGTTTTTTTCAAATTCATTTATTTTTAAAGAAGATATAATAATAAAAAAATAACAACTATACTGCTCCACAGATTTTATTTCTAATTCTTCATTCCATAAGTTTTTGAAAAATTTATTTAAGGTATTCATTTTTATACTTCCCATCCATGGTATAAAGCAAAATGTATTGTCAGCCAATTGAATTAAACGTGTATTTTTAATATGAATTATACTTGAATATCTTCTAGCTTCATTAAGTCTTTTTTGTGCATTTTCTTTTAAATAAGAATATTTTTCATCCGAAGTTAAAATATCTTTTATTTTTTCTATAATTTTATCATCAATATCCAGAGTAGACCCAACCCAAAGCGCTTGAGCTTTGTTTTTTGAAGGAACCACAAATATAGTTTTGTTATTTAAATCTACTTCTGTCACTATCCAAGCTTTACCTGATAATAAAATTGTAGTTTTTTCTGGAGGTGCATTTGAAAGAGTTCCTATTTCATTTGCATTATAAATCACTCTATATTCTAAACTATCTTTAAATACAGCATAAAAATGAAAGTTATTTACTACTTTTTCCCCATTTAGCCCAATTATTAAATTGCCATCTTCCATTTTTTCAATGTGATTTATGGATATTAAATGGTTTAATAAAATTCTATAATCATCTATAGTTATTTTTTTAAAGGGAGGCATGCTCAAAACCTTTTTTAAAAGGTCTTTTGGTGATAATTCCCCATAAAAAAGCAAAATACTCATAGTTTGATGGTATAGCAAACTATATGGAAATAGAATATCCTTTGGACTTTCAAGCCACTTTTCTTTTACATAAAGTTCAATTATTGCTATTGATTGCAGCATATCCCATGGTATAAATTCAGGTGTAATAGACCTTTTCAATTCTTCTACATTTATAAATAAAATTTCTGATCTTCCTGTTCTTCGTCCAGATCTTCCTAATCTTTGAATAAAGCTTGAACAAGAGTGGGGAGAACCAATTTGCACTATGCGATCAAGGTCACCAATATCTATTCCTAATTCTAAAGTTACAGTTGCTGCCACAACAGAATTTTTTTCCTCGTTTTTAAGTATGGTTTCAGTTTCTTGCCTTAGAACTTGAGATATGCTTCCATGGTGAATATAAAAATTGTCAATAGTATTATTTTTCTTAGCAAATCTTCTTAAATAAAATATAGTATTTTCTGCTTCTCCTCTGCTGTTTGTAAAGATTATGGACTTTTTATTTAATGTATTTTTATAAATAAATTCATAATGTTCAAGGCTTTCTTCTTCTGGATTTTCTTCTAAATAATTCTTAAAAATTTCCAGTGCAATGTTTACAATTCTTTTGGAGGAAGGAGGACTTGAAACTAATACATCTATATTTGAGCCATTTTTAAGCCATGATTTTGCATAGGAATAATTACCTAAAGTTGCAGAAAGTCCTATTCTTCTAGGAAAAACATTGCAAACTGAAGATATTCTAGATAAAAGGCATAAAACCTGAAATCCTCTCTCTGTGCCCATAAATGAATGTATTTCATCTATAACTACAAATTTTAAATTTTTAAAGAGAGTTAAAATAGATGAAGATCTATTTATAAAAAGGGACTCTAAAGACTCTGGAGTTATTTGAAGTATTCCAGAGGGATTTTTAATTAATTTATCTTTATGAGATTTTAAAACATCTCCATGCCATTGCCACACAGGTATATAAGCTTCTTTTAAAATCTCATTTAACCTTAAAAATTGATCATTAATAAGAGCTTTAAGAGGGCTTATATATAATGTGTGAATTGAATTAACAGGGTTTTCATTTAAATCAGTTATTATAGGAAAAAAGGCAGCTTCAGTTTTTCCTGATGCTGTGCCTGAGGCGATTATTAAATGTTTATCTGTATCAAATATGACATTGCAAGCATCTATTTGAATTTGCCTCATTTCATCCCATTTATTTTTGTATATGAATTCTTGAATAAATGAGGGAAGTCTATAAAAAGGATTAGGGCTTTTCATAATTGAAAGCTCTCAAATAAATCATCATTTTCTGGGTTATAATAATTATCATCTGAATATTTCTCTTTAGGTGCTGATGTTATTTTATTTTGATTTAAAAGCTCCTTAAATGTTGCACTAGGATTTTGCTCCATAATATTTAAAATTGAAATAAAATCTCTTGTAACTTCTCTTGGGGTTAAAAGCTCATCTGCTCCAATTCTAGACTTTATTGTCTTCATAAATTCAACTAAATCATCATCTGTAAGCTTTTGAGCATAATTATAATGCTTTGAATGTATATTTAATAAAATATTTAAAAGGACAAATACTTCATCATCTGTTAAAGTCGTAAGGGGCATTACAGGGCCAGATAAATCTATATATTTGCCTTGACTTGTAAAATTTCCTTCTGAAAGCCTTGTCCTAAGAGCATCATAACTAAAGAGGCCCTTTTTAGTGTCCTCTATTAAAGTTGGAGTTGCTCCAAAATAAATTCCTAAATGAGATGCTTTCCCTTGCATAGTATCGTTAAACATAGATAGGAGCTTTTCATAGTTACTTTCTCGTGAGATCCTATTGGATATCTTATAAAGATTTACAGCCTCATCTATAAATAAAATTAAACCATTGTATCCAGCTAACGTTATAAAGGTTGAAAACAGTTTAATATAATCATACCAATTATCATCATCAATTATCTCTCCAACTTTTAAATAAGATTTTGCTTCAGTTTTCGTAGTAAATTCACCCTTAAGCCATCTTAAAGATGCTTGTTTTAAGGTTTCATTATCTAAATTATAACCATCAAAATAAGCTGCAATGGCAACAGAAAAATCATATCCATGGCTTTGATTTTCTAAATTGTGTATAACTTCAAAAATTTTATTTTTTACCTTGATGTTAATATTTGGATCGTCAAGGGGAATACCTGTTTCTTTCATCACTGTTATCTTTAAATTTTGAATCCATTTTTGCATAATAGATTCTAAAGCTCCACCATCAGGACGAGCTGAAATTGCCATATTGTGAATGAGGTCTTTATAAGTTGCAATTCCTTGCTTTTTTCCAGCAAGCTTTTTTTCGGGTGATAAATCAGTATCGCAGGTAACAAAGCCTTTATCTAAAGCGTGATTTCTTATAACCTGAATTAAGAAGCTCTTTCCGCTTCCATATTTACCACATATGAATCTAAAAACAGACCCACCTTCTTTTATATTTTCCAAATCATTTGATAAAACTTGAATTTCTTTTTTTCTCCCTACAGTAATGTATTCAAGTCCAATCCTAGGCACAACTCCAGAATTTAAAGAGTTAAGAAGTGCCGTAGAAATGCGCTTTGGAATTTTATAATCTTGCATTAAATTTCACCCTTTTCAAAAATTTCTCTTAATATTAATTCATATTCTTCATTAATAGATAATGGAGAAATAGATGTATTTATTAAAATATCGCCAATATTTTGAAGTGATAAGTTATTTATTTCATCTACTAAAATATCTGACATTGTGCAATATTTAGTTGCAATTTGGTTTATTTCTTTATGGCTACCATTAAGTATTGCGCATAAAACTTCTCTTTGAGAAATTTCCATATCTTTAATAAAGTTAAATTCATAATAAGAATTAGGAACATTTTTTATTATTGTAATAATATCATCTTTAGTTTCAACAGTTTCTTCTTCAAAATCCTCTTCGTTTTTAACTGCTAAAATGGTTAAGATTTCTTCACTTTCTTGCTTTAAAGTTTTTACATTTTCCATATTTATATTAATAGATGAAATAGCAACTTCTTTAGTTATTTTGTTTACTTTTCTAAGGAAGTATTCATCAATTAATTTGCTATATTCATCAGATAATTCTACATTTTTAAGCTTAGACTTATAAGAATTTTCATATCTTAAAGCATTTTCTGAATATCTAAGCATGTTTGTAATAAAAGCTTTTAAAGGCTCATTATTTGAAAAAATTGTATATGAAATTTCATATTCTTTGGGATCAAGTTCATAAATAGCATTGCTATATGCTTTTATCTTTCCTCTTAAAGTTTTTGGAGAGAACATATCTAATATGCTTTTTTTATTCATTTTAAGTGAATATTTATTTGTTAAAGTAAATATGTCACCTATGCTTTTTTCAATTAAAACCTTGTCCGTAGATTGATAAAACTTGCTCTTTGAGATTTTATAATTTGAAAGGATTTCTAATTCCTTTAATTTAAATTTATTTTGTTTATTTCTTATAACGTTATTGATTATTAAATCGTTAATTATTGGAATAGGTTTTATGTTCTTTTCATAAATAAATTCAGCAAATTGAAATATAGTCATTTTTGGAGAATTTAAAGCTATAAAGTCAAAGCACCAGTGTATTAAATAACCATCTAAATTTGGATACTGCTTTCTATAAAAAAGCCAAACATTAAAAATACTTTGGAGCACATCATCCGCATTTGTCCATTCTAATTTATTAATCCTTTCATAAATGTAAAGAAAAACATATGAAAGGTCTGTATTTAAAAAATTTCCTTTCTTTAATTCAGATCTAAAATATAAATAAAATTCTCTTTGCTTTTTAGACATAGAATCATAATTTGGATAATACATATTAAAAAAAATAAACTCAGCTCTTTTACCTTCAACATACTCAAAACGCTTTGCTCCAGTTATAAAAGAACTTGCTTTAAACAAGTCAATATATTCTCTTTTTGTGATATTTACTTCTATTCCGGGATCTTCTTCAATTGTAACTTCTGCAAACTCTAATTCATGTTTTTTGGGTTTTTTCTTTATATAATTTGTTACTTCTTTAGAAACTATAAGATAAAGCTTCTTTTCAGTTTTATTGTTAAAAAAATAAACCACATCGTTTAAATAATCGTCTTCTACAATAGCATATTGACCATCAAAATAACACCAATTTAAAAGTACATTTAAAATTGGTTTAGACTTTATTATATTTTCTACAGAATATACAAGATAATTGCGATAACCAACTATAATAAACTTATGAAAAAATTTATCCATTGTAAGCAATAAACCATAAGAGCTAAATGAACCTATAAGTCTATCAAGTATAGACATAAAAACCTCCTAAAAATTACAAAACATATCTTTAAGTTCCTCTTCAATAAATACTTTTTCCATATCTTCATATAGAAGCAAATTGCCAAATATTTCTTTTGATAAAGAGTTTATACCATCTAAAATGGTGTTTATAAAATACCCTTTAAAATGATCAGTCAATATTTTAATTTCACAAGGCTCTTTGCATTTTATTATATATTTTAAAACTTCATTTTCAAGGCTAGACATTTTAGATGAGAATTTTTCAAATAAATCCATGTCTTCTATGTTAGCAGTTTCATCTTCTATATAAGTGTCATTAGAGCTATTATTTTCATCTTTAATTGTAGATAAAATATCTAAAATTTCACTTGATTCTCTCTTTAAAAAATAAACTTTTTCCATATCAATATTAACATCTGCCCTTGCTATATTTGAAGTAGGTAGTTCTTTAAGGACAGGTTTTAAATATTTTCTATTAAAGTATTCATCAATTAAATTCTTATATTCATTATCTAAATTCACATTAGAAAATGCTTTATAATTTCCATTGTTTTTTCGCATTATTTTTTCAGTATATTTTATAATATTTGTGATAAAGCAAGTCAAAGGAAAATAAGTTGTATATGGTCTATAATAAAAATCGTATTCTTGTGGGTTTATATAATAAATTGCATTTTTATAAACTTTTACTCTAATATACTCCTTGTTTGGAGAATGCATATTTAAGATGTTTTTGTTATATTTCCTTAAAAAATATTTATTTATTAGTGCCATTATATCATTAATTGTTGAGATAATTAAATCTTGATTTTCATTTTGAAAGAATTTGCTTTTTAGAATATCATATGAAGATAATATTTGTACGCTTTTAAAATCAACAACAGCTTCATCATTTTGTGCAAGTTCATCTAAAAGTATATCATTAAACATCAGTGGTATCTTTTTAACATTTGTATCAATTATTAATTTTATATATTCAGTCATTGAAAAATTAGGCTTATTTATGTTTATAAAATCAAAACACCAACTTAATAAATATTCATCTAGTTCTGAAAAAAAGTCCCTGTAGTAGAACCAAATATTAAGCATATCTAAAAGTATATCATCTGCGTTTGTCCACTCTATTTTATTAATCTTTTCGCATATGTATTTAAATACATTGGAAACCTCTGTTTTAGGAAAAACTCCTTTGTTTATTTGATTTTTAAAGCGAAAATATGAATCATCACTTATTTCATTAATAAAGTTTTCAGCATTTAAAGCTTCATCTAATTCATGCTCATAGCTATAATCCAAACCTTCATGTAAATATGGAGGAGGGAGGGACAATACTTCATTTACATTTCTATAAAGATAATTTTTCATCGATTCATCAGCGTAGTATTTTAATACTTTGGATATTTTTTCTTCTTCAGATTTTATTAAAGTTTCATTTTGATCAATTGTAGTAAAGTTTAAAAAAATAGAAGGTTCAAAATTAATTACAGTGTTAAAAATTTCTGGGTAAACTTGAATTAACTCTTCAATAGATATAAAAATAATTATGTCCCATTTTGGTGTGAAAATATTTATGCAATGGTTTATTAAATTCCATGACATTACAAATACACCATTTAAGGTACTCATATGCTTATCATAGGCGTCTGAAGAATCAATAAATATAGGTGTATAATTTCCATACTTTTGGCTTAACATAGAACATTCACTTTTATCTGCTATGATTAAAACTTTAGCATGGTTTTTGGCAGCAAATAAAGACGATAAAAATCTTCGTATAATCTCATAATTATCCACTTCGTTTGCAATTACCCCTCCAGACATACCATACTTTAAAAGAAACTTATAATGATTTATGCCAAGCTCTGTTTTATCCTTGTATTGGGAAATTTTTATGTTATCAAATATTATATTAGAACTTAAATTATACAGCCTTTCGCTACCTTGATATATAATTTCCTTTTCATATAATACATATGGCTTTAGAAATCTAAAATATTTTTTTATTAAATTTGAAGCTTTATCATGAATTAACCAATTAAATTCATCTATACAAATATATTTAAAATTATTTTTTATTAATTCACTTAGCTTGTCTAAATCTATAATTAAACCATTTAAATTCAAAGAGTATTTTGCATATACTTTTCCTACTATACCAGAAGTATCAACATATACTTTTAAGCATGCTTTTAAATTATCAGAATGTATTTTTATTTTTTCAAAATTGCTGTAGTCATTTATAAAGAAACCTTTAATAAATGGAAATATATGCTGGATAAAATAAGGTATTTCCTGGTTTTGAAATACTTTTTTAGCAATTTGATTTTTAAACAATATTTTTAAAGTGCTTAAAGAATCCATCTCATAAATTTTTTTATTTACTAAGATAAACTTATCAAAGTAAAAGAAGTTTTCTAAAGGCAAAGCCCATTTGTAAATTATTTCAATTCTCTCTTTTGAATTTGAATTAACCTTAATTAAAAGCAGCTTTTTATTTGAAATTTGAACATCACAAATAGCCGCATCCTTAAGATGAGGAATTTTTTCCTTAACAAATATAAGTATATTAATATCTTCAATATACTCCCTTGTAAAATCAAAATCAATTGGATTTTTTAAATGATAAAAAGTATTTTCAATTTTAATAAAATCCTTATCAACAAATTCACAATTTTCAGGTGAAATCCTTTCTAAACATTTTAAATCTTCATTAAAAACATACTTTATCTTAATTTTATGATCAAAACAAAATTTTAAATTAAGTACTTCGTCTGATATTACAAAAGAAATATTTTTATATTCAGCATTTTTAAAAAGATCAATGATTTCTATTAACTTATTTATTTTATTTATAAAGAAATAACCACAGTCATAAGGCAATAGACCTAAAAGGCTATTTAAAGCATTATTTGATCTTAAAATAGCCATAGCAGGGCATGAGATGTTATTGTGATAACCTTTAATAATAAATCTTTTGCTTTCATAGGATAGCTTAAGTGTATATACATTTTTATATGGCATCTTTAATAAATTATCTCCTAAACAAAATCTATAATAGTTAATTATAGTATATATGTATTAGCTAAAAGAATAAATATGATTTATTATAAAGATATAATGTCACTAAAAAATTGGGTAACTATAAATTATTTGATAATTCTTTAGCCAATTTAAAGCATAGATCGCATGCTGTGAAATATTGTGATAAATTTAAATTTATATTTTTATTATTAGCTAGTTTGAGTAAACCTTTCGCTCCTGAAGTTACAACAATATTCATATATTCATTTTTAAACGGATCGTAATTTGAAACAATTTCTTCTATACCATCTTTGTAAATATTTCCAATAACGAAACCGCATACCATAACATCTCCATTTGGAACAATGCTTATAGATGATATACTGGTTAAAGGTTCTGTATATGGCATTGATCCACATAAAAGATTTAAGTCAAGATCTGTTTTATCATAATATTTTGCTAAATTTTTAGCAGCATTTCCTGAAAGAAAAATATTATTTCCATTTGATATTTCAATATTTAAATTGGAAAATTTATTAAGCAACTCATTGGTTTTTCTATTATATTCATTATCATTTTTTTCATCAACAACCCAAGCAGGGTGAAGTCGAACATTTTTTATGCCTGATTCTTTTGCATGTTTTGCAAAATTATAAACTACTTCATAAGGAATATATTCTTCATGAAAAGCATCTACAGAAATAAGCAAGTTGTTTAAACCAGCTTCTTTTAATGATTCTACAACTTTTATTTGAGTATCTTCATTTTTAGTAAAGAATCCATTTGTTATGAGTTGCATTTTTTTTACTCCATTAAGAGTTGCAGTTTTATGGATTTTGTTTACAATATCTGGGTATAATAACGGCTCTCCTCCAAATGTCATAACAGACGCAATATCATAAATTTCACATAACTTATCAATAGCATAAGTAGATTGTTTAATCAAAACATGTTTGTATTCACTTTTACTGTTTAAATCTTCTCCTAATGAGCAATGCTTACATTTTCCACTGCAGTTATAAGTGACTATAAACTCAATTCTTTTAATGTTCATGTATGGCGACTTCATAATTGACCATCCCCTATTTTGTATTATTTAAAAACCATACAGTATATAAGAATAATTATATACTATATAGTTTTAAGAATTCTAAAAAAGGAGTCTGCTATTTTAAATTTCATATGTTGATATTTAATTAATGCCATGGTATCCTATATACATAGAAATTCTATGTAAGGGAAGTGATATTGTGAAAGTAAGTGGAGATCTTATAAAGGGAAGTACTTCTATTTTAATTCTCTCTCTTCTTGAAAAAGAGGACATGTATGGTTATCAAATTACTCAAGAGTTAAAAAAAGCTTCAGAAAATGTTTTTGAACTTAAAGAAGGAACTTTATATCCTATGTTGCATGGACTTGAGAACCTTAAAGCTATTGAATCATTTTGGTTTGATTGTGAAAATGGTAAGAGGAGAAAATATTATACGTTAACAAAAGAAGGAAAAGATTTATTAAAACACAAAAAAGAAGAATGGAAAATTTACAGCAAAGCTGTCAACACCGTTATAGGAGGCTTTTGTCATGAGTAAAATAACAGAGTTTTTAGATGATGTGTGCAGTTATATTCGCTGTAAGATGATCCATGATGATATCCGTTATGAACTTTCAAATCATATTTATGATTTGAAAGATTTGTATATTGAAAAAGGATATGATGAAGAAAAAGCTATTGATATGGCAATAGCTTCAATGGGAGATTCTTGCGAAATTGGGAAAAATTTAAACAAAGAGCATAGGTATAAAACTGAATGGTCATTAATTGGACTTGCTTCTGTTATTGTTTTAATTGGAAGTATTATAATGTATATGAGCAGCAAGGCGCAGTTACTTGAACAAATTAGCATTGAAAGGTACTTTCTTTTTGTAGTATTTGGAATAGGCGTGATGATTGGGATTTATTATTTTAATTACATAAAACTTAAGAAATTGGCTTGGCCAATCTATATAGTTTCTACACTTTCAATTTTTACAATCTTTAAAGGAAACAGGTTTTTTCCAATTGGGAGTATTTCTATTTCATCTGACTTTATTACACTTTTTTATATAATTGCTTTTGTAGGATTTTTAGAAAAAGATAGAAATAAAGGCACATTTGCTACTCTAAAACTTATGGCAATAACATTTGCTTCTATGTTTTTTATAGGTAGCATTAATCGTAACACTTCTCAAATATTTATTTTGCTAATTGCATGTTCTATACTTATTTTTCATGCAGTTTTTAAAAATCATTTTGGAGGATCTAAAAAACAGCAAATTGGAATTTTAGCTTGTGTATATGGTTGTATTATTTCTTTTTTGGTTATTCGCATTTCTGAATCAAAAATTATTCCTTTGTTTTTATCAAGAGGTAAAACAGATCCATTAAATGCAGGATGGATGCAAGTAACATTGGATAAATGGCTTGCTATATCACAGTTATTTGGAAAAACAGTTGAAAAGGTTGAGGGAAATGATTTTGGTTTAAGAATGCCTGGTGTAGCATCTGAGTTTGTGCTTGTGAATATAATTGCAAACCTTGGTTGGGTAGTAGGTATTGCGCTTGTTTTGGTTATAATATTATTTATCATAAGAATGCTTATAACAACAAGAAAAGTGAAAAATAATTTTGGCTTTTATTTATCATTTAGTGCTTGTATAGTTTTATCAGTAGAATTTATAATTAATATCTTAACAAATTTTAATCTATTTCCAATGTTAATGAGCATCAATATGCCTTTTGTATCTTATGGTGGTACAAGTTACGTTGTAAATATGGCTTTTTTAGGGATAATTCTTTCTGTTTTTAGAGTTGATAATTTAATAGGTAGGATGCCTAAAGGCGATAAAGAGCTAATTAAATATTAAGTTAAAATGGCTTCATGGATTTTTCCATGAAGCCATTTTTGAAGTGAGATATAAGATTAGTTTATTAGGTTATAAGTCAATTGAATGTTATGAGTTGTATCGCTTGTTACATTTATTGTATTAGTATAATCACCATACTTACTTGCTGTAGCAATTATGCTATATTGTCCCATTTCTACATCGCTTATTGAATAGAAACCTGATGAATTTGTTGTGGCTGTATAAGTTTTTCCATTGCTTTCTATAGTAACTTTAACGCCTGAAATCGGGTTACCAGAGTATTTATTTGTAACTGTTCCTGAAACTGTAACTAATTTTATTAATTGAGCATTATAAGTTGTATTGTCTATTACTGTTAACGTTCCATCAACTTCAGCGTAACCATTAGCTGTTACTTTTGTAGTATATTCTCCAGTTAATACATTATTTATAGTATAAGCTCCATAATTATTTGTAGTTCCAGTATAAGTGTGACCTTCTTTATCATTTAAAACAACAGTTGCATTTGATATTGGAGCATTTGTATTCTTATCTGTAACAACTCCAGTAATTGTAACTATTTTGCGATTAAGCTCAGCATTATAAGTTGTATTATCAACTACATTTAAAGATCCAGTTAAGTCAGTATATCCAGTAGCTGTAACTTTAGTAGTATAATTGCCTGTTTGAATATTGCTTATTGTATAAGCGCCTGAAGCGTCAGTAGTTGCTGTAAATGTTTGGCCATTTGCAGTTATTGAAACTGTTGCACCTAAAATTGGTAATTTAGTGTTTTTATCTGTAACTACTCCAGTGATTGATACAATTTTGCGTTCAAGTTCGGCATTATAAGTTGTATTGGATTGTACGCTTACTGATCCACTTATTTCATTATATCCTGCTGCAGTTACGTTAGTAGTGTAATCTCCAGTTGGAACATTGTTAATAGTATAAGCGCCACTTGAATTTGTTGTAGCTGTATAAGTTTTTCCATTACCTGTTATAGTAACTGTAGCACTTGAGATTGCAAGTCCGGTATTTTTATCTGTAATTACGCCTGATACAACAACCATAGTGCGATTAAGCTCAGCATTGTAAGTTGTGTTGTCTTTAACATTTATGCTTCCGCTTAAATCATCATATCCATTAGCAGTAACTTTAGTAGTATAATCTCCAGTTGGAACATTATTAATAGTATAAGCGCCAGTGGCGTCAGTAGTAGCAGTATAAGTTTTCCCATTACCTGTTACAGTAACTGTAGCATTCGAAATTGGCAATTTGGTGTTTTTATCTGTAACTATCCCAGTAATTGACACAATTGAGCGGTCAAGTTGGGCATTATAAGTTGTATTATCATTAACACTTATAGAACCAGTAATTTCATTATATCCAGTTGCTGAAACCTTTGTAGAATAATCTCCAGTAGGAACATTGTTAATAGTATATGAGCCAGTAGCATCAGTAGTAGCAGTAAATGACTTGCCATCTTTATCAGTTATAATTACAGTAGCGTTTGAAATAGGAAGGCTAGTTGTCTTATCTGTAATTACACCTGTAACTGTAACTATTGTACGGTTAAGCTCAGCATTATAAGTCGTATTATCATTAACGCTTATAGATCCAGTTACTTCATTGTAACCATTAGCAGTAACTTTAGTTGAGTACTCTCCCTTTGGAACATTATTTATTGTATAAGCACCAGTAGGGTCAGTAGTAGCAGTAAATGATTTACCATCTTTATCAGTTATTATTACAGTAGCATTTGAAATAGGAAGTCCTGTATTTTTATCTGTAATCACACCTGTAACTGTAGCTATTGAACTGTTAAGCTGGGCATTGTAAGTTGTGTTATCATTAACGCTTATAGTTCCAGATAAATCGTTATAACCATTAGCGGTAACCTTAGTTGCATAGTCTCCAGTTGGAACATTGTTAATAGTGTAAGCACCAGTAGGATCAGTAGTAGCAGTAAATGATTTGCCATCTTTATCAGTTATTATTACAGTAGCATTTGGAATAGGAAGCCCTGTATTTTTATCTGTAACTACACCTGTAACTGTAACTATTGTGCGATTAAGCTGGGCATTGTAAGTTGTGTTATCTTTAACATTTATATTTCCAGTTAAATCATCATAACCTTTTGCAGTTACTTTAGTAGTATAATCTCCTGTTGGAACGTTATTTATAGTGTAATAACCTGTAGCATCAGTAGTTACAGTAAATGATTTGCCATCTTTACCAGTTATAACAACAGTAGCATTTGGTATTGGAAGATCAGTAGACTTATCTGTAACTTTTCCTGAAACTGTAACTGTTGTTTGATCAAGTTTAGCATTGTAAGTTGTATTATCTTTTACATTTATTGAGCCAGTTTCTGGATTATAACCGTCAGCGGTTACTTTAGTATCATAATCGCCAGTTGGAACTTTGTTTATTGTATATGATCCTGTAGCATCAGTAGTAGCTGTGAATGTTTTTCCATTTTTATCAGTAATAACAACAATAGCATTTGAAATAGGAAGTCCTGTGCCTTTATCAGTAACTTTTCCTGAAACTGTAGCTGTTGTGCGATCTAATTGTGGATTGTAAGTTGTATCTTGATCCACATTAATTGAGCCAGTTTCTGGATTATAACCATCAGCAGTTACTTTAGTAGTATAATCACCAGCAGGAACATTATTTATAGTATATTCACCACTTGCATTGGTTGTAGCTGTAAATGTGTGACCATTATCATCAGTTATAACAACAGTAGCATTTGGAATTGGAAGTCCGGTTTCTTTATCTGTAACAACTCCAGTGACAGAAACTGATGTTGGAGTAGGAAGATCTTGTTCTAATTCTATATTTTGAGTTTTATTGTCATTAACAGTTATATTGCCTGTAAATCCTATATAGCCATCGCTAGTAGCAGTGATTTCATATTGGCCAGTTGGTATATTATCAAATTTGTAATGTCCAGTACCATCTGTAATTACTGTATAAGTTTTTCCGTCTTTATCTGTTATAGTAACAGTAGCATTTGGTATAGGAAGTCCTGTATTTTTATCTGTAACAACACCAGATAAGGATTTAGTAACTGGGCAAACTCCTTTTTTAACTAGTTTCATATATGCGCAATCTATTAAATTACCATTTGCAGTTTTGTTTAAAAATGAACTAACTGATCTAAATATAATTCTTGTAGTAGTTTGTCCAGCTGGAACTGTATAATATCCTGAATATATTCTCCAGTCTCTTGATGTAGTTACTGTCTTTTGAACGGTTTCTTTTCCTGGAGCACCAATTAAGATATCCATTGTATCTGTGCCAAGGGTTGCTCTGTGATATATTGACCAATAAACTTGATCACCAGGACACAAATTTATATCTTGAAATACATCGCTTGGACCTTTTGCATTAACTTCGCAAATTTGGTAACCATCAACTGCAGGAACTCCCCCACCAATATTGCATCTTTGAGAAGCTCCCCATAATTCTATTATTCCATTGGCATTAGTTGTTTGCCAACCTGGAACTAAACTCTGATCATAAAAGTTTTGTCCGCTATTGCCTACAATAGGTCTTTCAAAGCTTCCATTTACAATTAAATTTGATGCATCGTTTACTGGAGTACTGCAAGTAGCAGCTTGAACATTTTCAGTGCTTGCAACTGTAAATGTACCAATTGACATTATTGTGGTAAGAATAATTGCTAATATTTTATTTTTCAAATTAAATCCTCCTCTTAATAAAATATAATATATTTTTAAAATAAGAATTTTTTAAAATTAAATTAAAATTTAAATAAATTAAATAAATAAACTTTGTATTCAAATTATAACAACTTATACTAATAAATTAAATAGTTTAAATGTAATATTTTTGTTAATAGTTAATAATATTAAAAATATACGCAAAACAATTTAAACTTAATGCTTTTCAACATATGGGTACCCAGATAGGCAAAAAAAATTGCTTCCTACTAAAACTTGCGGATTTTAGTAGGAAGCTAAAATTTTAATTGTATATATCTTCAGTTAAAAATTCCTTATATCTTTTCTTAAGTTTATCAAATTTAATATCAAAATCTTTATATATTTCATCATTTCTTTTCATTGCATTTATGGTATATCCTAATTTTTTGTTAGTTGTTATAGAAGCAATTATAACACTGTAAGGGTTAGGAGTTGCTGAAGGGAATAAAATGCAATTTTCAAGGGTTAAGTCTCCATAACGGTTTGCGTATCTACCAACGCCCATGTTTGTAAGCACTATAGAGGGGGTGGCTTTTAACATGTATCTAGCGACGATAGCTGATATATGAAAACTTTTAGGGCCTAATTTTTTAAAGCTTTTAAGATTTTGATAATCTTTAGGTACACTTTGCATTCTTTGGGATAATGCAATGGATCTTAAAAAATTCAGTGGCATTTTAGAAAGAGTAAAAACTTTTTCAACATCTTCATTTTGTTTAATTTTATTTATTATAATGTTGTGATAAGAAACAGTGTTTTCCCAAAATGATTTGGATTCATCATATGCAAAATTAGTGTCAACAGAGGATGCAAAAGAACTTAAAACATTTTGTGCTTCTTTTTCTAGGTGGCGCCTTAAATCCACACAAAGCTGTTGCTTATTATTTTCATATTCTATGCCAAATTCCTTGCGACAGCACATATATGCAATAGTCATTACAGAATTTATAGTTACGTTATGTTCTTTGCAAATTTGATAAATTTTTACTGTTTCTTTTTCATTGAGCTGATCATCAGACCAAACATAAGTATAATTTTTATAAAAAGAGTTATGAGAATACATAAAATCTTCTTTATCTAAGTGTAATTTAGTTGCTCTCCAGAGGTTTACTAAATAACCATATACATAAGCATTAAAAGCTCTTTTAAAAAGAATTAATGGGCTTAATTTAGATCTATGGCTTCTTAAGTTTTCTTTTGATGGCAAAGGTTCCTGTGCTCTTTTTTCAAATTTTACTTCAGGATTTGCCATAAATTGAAGAAGTAAAACCATTAGCCTATTAACTCCAAATCCATCTACTACTATATGATGACCAATAAATATAATTTCTGAATTATAAGTAGAATGAACTAATATAAAACGGGTAAGGGGGCCGCTTTCTAAATAAAAAGGTTTTTTCCATTCTCTTGTTATAACGCTTTTCCAGGTTTCATCTGATTCTCTATTTATAATTTCTGTTTGAAAATTCATTAAAATTTCTTCAAAATAAGCTTTTTCTTTTTCGCATAAATTAAGCTTTGAATTTAAAATTGGAAAATGGTTTCTAAGCCTTTTTACAGCTTGTAAAAATTTAACCTTATCTACGTTTCCTTGCACTTTAATGCAAATTCCAGCAATAGCATCAGGTATTGTAACCATGTATTTTTCTAAATCTTCAATTTCTCTTTTATAAGGAATTACATCTGGCAAAGTAGGTACATCTTTTTCAAAAACTTTAATTTTTCTTTTATATGGAATTGTATTTATTTTATGAAACATAAGCTGACCTCTCATCCAAAATGTATATTTTTTAAAATTATTTTTAATTATTTTTGTTTTAAGATATAAAATATGGGTGCTGTGACATTATTATAATCTTTGAATATTTAAAATACAATTTATTTTACTAATTATTTAAATAAATTTAATATTTAAAGCAATAAAATTAAATAACATAAATTAAAAATATGTGGAAAAACTAAGTAAACATACTTTGTTTAAATGCTTTTTTAAATCTGGAGGGTACGAATTTATTATGAAGAGATTAAATATTTTAAAAAAAATTTCAGACATCAGAATTATTAAAAAAGAAAATATATTTCAACATAATCGATACCCTTATGAAGAACTTGTTATAGCAAGTGAAAATATGGAAATTGAAAATAATAAAATAATTATTAATATGCCTTATGGATTTATGGTTGAGTTTAAGATAGACAAAGAATTTTATGACAATGAACTTAATGAAGTTTTATTAAATATAAATAATTTTGACAATATTGTGCAAGAAGATATTAAGATAAAATATAAAAAAACAAGATCAAATATAAAGCGTTACAAAGCTCATATTGCTTATATTAAAGTTTTTGAAAATGAAGTACAAATAGAATATTGGGGGGATGAACTAAGAAATAAATTTCATTATATTTTTTATAAAGGCAATAATGGATGGAAAAGAAAATAATAGTTTTAAATAAAAGTATTCTTAACTTTCTTGAAGATGAATAGATGAAATGGTATCATTACTTCTATAAAAAATAGAAATGGAGGATTTTATGTACCCAATTAAATTTCAAAATTTATTCTTTGATAAAGTATGGGGGGGCGGTGATTTTTATGGTTATAAAGAAACATTGCCCAATTTGTCAGTAGGAGAGTCATGGGAAGTGTCATGCCATGAAAATGGTATGAGCATTGTTGATAATGGAGAACATAAGGGAAAAACATTAGGGCAATTGATAAATGAATTAGGTCACAAATTAATTGGAACGAAAATATCTAAAAATAATTTTCCACTTTTAATTAAAATTATAAGTGCGAAAGATAAATTATCTGTGCAAGTACATCCAGATAACGATTATGCATCTAAATTTGAAAATTCGCTAGGAAAAACGGAAGCATGGTATATACTTGACTGCGAGAAAAATGCAGAATTGATAATAGGCACTAAAGATTGCTTAAAGGAAGATTTTAAATTAGCAATAGAAGAAAATAACTTAGAACCATATTTAAATAAAGTAAAAGTAAAAAAAGGGGATATGTATTTTATTAAAAGTGGACTTGTCCATGCAATTCTAGGAAATACTTTAATACTTGAAATACAACAAAATAGTGATATTACCTATAGAGTATATGATTACGGTAGAGATAGAGAGCTTCATGTAGATAGGGCTCTTGAGGTAATTGATTTTAACCTGATTTCAAATAAACTTACAGGCCTTACAGTATTCAATGAGAACTATACGAAGACATATTTATGCATATGTGAATATTTTGTTATTGAAAGATATGAAATAACCGATATTTATGAAGAAAATAGCGATGAAGAAAGATTTTATACTTTATTTGTTTTAGACGGAATAGGACAGATAGAATATAATGAAGGAACATTAGAAATTGGAAAAGGAGATAGCATTTTTATTCCTGCTTCATTAGGAAAATATAAAGTAAAAGGAAAAATAAATTTTATAAAGAGCTATGTACCTAATTTTTTAAAAACCATAAATGAAATATTAGAAAATTGTGTTTGCAATTAAAAATAAAACATTAAAGACTATATTAAAATGCTTTTGTCTTTAATGTTTTTATTTTTTAATATTATACAGTTTGAAAATTATAGATTGCAATAAAAAGCATCTTTAATTAATTTAATGGAATAATTACTAGTTTCAACGTTAAATATAAGTTCAACAACATCAAATCTAGCATTATAACGTGTCAATTTTTTCTTAAGCAAGTATATTTGAGCTACATTAGAAATTTTTTTTTGCTTTACTTTTGTAACTGATTCGGAAGGGTTTGAGTAAATGTTGCCAAATCTTGTCTTAACTTCAATAAAACAGATAAAATCCTGGTCCTTTGCAATGATATCAATTTCGCCATAAACATTTTCTAATCTACATCTGAAGTTTCTATCTAAGATCATATAGCCCCTAGAAAGTAAAAAACTTTGAGCTAAATTTTCTCCTAAATCTCCTAACTGTTTTTTATTATGAGAAATCATATTTTTTCATCAACCCTTATATCCAGTTTTGTATAATTATATCATGTAAAAACTCGTATTTCTATAAAATTATGAATAATTGAAGATTATTAGAATTAAATGGATACCTTGTAATTAAGCGCTTCAATTATATGTTTTTTATTGATGTATTCTTCATTATTTAGATCAGATATGGTCCTTGAAACTTTGATTATGTTGTTAAAACTACGAAGAGAGAATCCAAAATCTCTATATAGACTTTCTAGAAATTCCTCACTTTCATTATCTAATTTGCAATATTCATATAAATGATCTCCAGATAATTGATTATTATACTTTATTTTTAAATTTTTATATCTATATTTTTGCCTTTCTCTTGCTTCTATGACTCTTTCTTTAATTTCATTAGAATGTAATTGGCGTTTTCGACTTTTAATTTCCTCAAATGAAATGCTTGAAATGCTAAGTGACATATCAAATCTATCAATAATTGGACCTGATAATTTCTTTAAATAATTTTTTATTTCACTTTCACTACATGTACATTTTTTTGCATTAGATCCAAAATATCCGCAAGCGCAAGGATTCAATGCAGCAATTAAAAGAAAATTTGAAGGATACTCTATAGTACCATAGGATTTTGAAATCTTTATTCTGCTATCTTCTATAGGCTGTCTTAATACTTCAATAGCAGATTTTTTAAATTCTATTATTTCATCTAAAAATAATACTCCGTTGTGCGCTAAACTAATTTCTCCAGGGTTTAAAGTATTGCCTCCACCTGCCATGGCAATTGGAGTAGTTGTATGATGAGGGTCTCTAAAGGGTGGTGTTAAAGATAAAATATTATTATCTTTTAATAAACCAATTATGCTGTATATTTTGCTTACTTCTATGGCTTCTTCCTTTGTTAATTCTGGAAGGATTGAACATATTGATCTTGCTAGCATTGTTTTGCCAGAGCCAGGCGATCCAATTAGCAAAAGAGGATGTTTTCCTGCTGCTGATATTTCAAGCCCCCTTTTTGCAAATTCATGACCCATAATTGAAGATATATCTATATCAAAATTTCTTTCATCTCTTGTATCAAATTGTTTTAAAACAATTTTTTTAAGGCCTTTTTTCAAATCTTTTAAATGCTTCAAAGGATAAAAATTTATATCATTTAGTATTGAACATTCTTTTAGATTGTCAAGGGGCAATACAACATTATCAATATTTTTTTGAAGTGCTTCTATAGCCATTGGCAGAACACCTTTAACTGGCTTTATCTCACCTGAAAGTGATAATTCTCCTATAAAAATTTTCCCATTTGAGTCTATATTTATTTGATTAGATGCTAGTAAAATTGAAGTAGCAATTGCAACATCAAAATGAGTGCCTATTTTTCTTATATTTCCTGGTGATAAATTTACTATTATTTTACCAGGAGGAAATATAAATCCGGAATTTATAATTGCACATCTGACTCTTACTTTAGATTCTCTAACAGCAGCATCACCAAGTCCTACAATGTTAAATGTGGGTAAACCATTTGAAATATGGACTTCTACTTTTATTATAAAACCATTAATGCCTAAAAATGTTGAACTGGATAATTCTTGATACATAATTTCACCTCTTAATTGAAATATTGACAGCTTGATTTTTTTTTAAACACTAAATGGGAATATTAAGGGCTAATATGGTAATAATTTTAAAAAAACAGTAATGAAAATTATTCTTGGAGGTAAAATGAATAAAGAAAAAATCGTTTTTGCATTATTAGAACTAGGAAATGAAAAAAAGTTAGAAATTTTAAGATCTCAAAATGGTGTTAAAAATTTAGATCTTAAGAATATGCCAAAGGGTATTTTACCAACTGATGAAAAGGTAGAAGAATTTTTAAATAAAATCCATGATAAAAAAATTAGTTTTACAATATATGGTGATGATGATTATCCAAAAGATCTAATGAATTTATATATGCCACCTGCAATTATCTATTATAAAGGTGATTTAAATCTTGTAAAGACTGAAACGGCTGCAATTGTTGGTTCTAGGAAGTGTTCATATTATGGAAGTGCTATTACCAAATCTATTTCAAATTATCTATCACTTATGAATATTACTATAGTAAGTGGAGCAGCAAGGGGAATAGATTCAATTGCTCATAGAGTGGCAATTGAAAAACACAATAAAACCATAGCAGTGCTTGGATGCGGAATAGATATATACTATCCTATGGAAAATAAAAAACTAATAGATAAGATTGCAGAAGATGGGCTTGTAATTAGTGAATTTCCACTAGGCTATCCACCATTTCCAAAAAATTTTCCTCAAAGAAATAGAATAATAAGCGCATTAAGCAAGTTAATAATAATTACAGAAGCAACAGAAAAAAGTGGGTCGCTTTATACTGCTACATTCGCACTTGAACTTGGGAAAGATGTTATGGTAGTACCTGGAAATGTAACTGAAAATAACTATAAGGGATGTAATAATTTAATAAAAGAAGGTTCATTAATGTATACATCAAAGGATGATTTAAGTACATATTTTGGCAAGGAAATATTAGAAGATGAGAGTATTCTATCTGAAGATGAAAAAAAAATACTACAATTTATTAATTTTACACCAAAACATCTAGAAGATATAAAAAAGTATAGTAAAATAGATTATGAAAAATTAAACATACTATTGCTCAATTTACAATTTAAAAATAAAATTACTTGTATTGTAGGAAATTATTATGTAAAATGTGTTAATGAATAACGTTTTAGGGGGTGCGTACCGAGTTAATCGGTGTCTTATGGGAGAAAGATTAGTTATAGTAGAATCAGCGGCAAAAGCTAAGACAATTGAAAAATATCTAGGTAGTACTTATAAAGTTATTGCTTCCCTTGGCCATGTTAGAGATTTACCTAAAAGTCAGTTAGGAATAGATATAGAAAATAATTTTGAACCTAAATATATTACTATAAGAGGTAAAGGCGATATAATAGATAAACTAAAAAAAGCATCAAAAAAGTCTGAAAAAATATATTTAGCTACTGACCCAGATAGAGAGGGAGAAGCTATTTCATGGCATTTAAACAATATATTAAAAGCAGATGAAAGTAAAGTTTTTAGAATAGAATTTAATGAGATAACAAAAACAGCAGTTAAAAATGCAATTAAGAATCCCAGGAAAGTTAATATGAATTTAGTAGATGCTCAACAAGCAAGGAGAGTATTAGATAGGCTAGTTGGATATGAAATAAGTCCAATTTTATGGAGAAAAGTAAAGTGGGGCTTAAGCGCTGGAAGAGTTCAATCTGTTGCCATGAAAATTATATGTGAAAGAGAAGAAGAAATAAGAAATTTTAAGCCAAGAGAGTTTTGGACAATAGAAGTTGTAGTTAAAGGTTATCCAAATTTTATTTTAAAATTAGCCTTACTTAATAAAGAAAAAATTGAAATTTCAAATAAAGAAGAAGCAGATAAAATTATAGAAGAATTAAAAAGTGGAAAATTTATTGTAAAATCAATTAAAATTAATAAAAGAACTAAAAGTCCATTGCCTCCATTTATAACTAGCACACTTCAACAAGATGCATATAAAAAATTAAATTTTACAACTAAGAGAACTATGAATATAGCTCAGAAGTTATATGAAGGTGTTACAGTTGAAGGGCATGGCACAGTAGGGCTTATTACATATATGAGAACAGATTCAACTAGAATATCAAATGAAGCACAAAAATCATGTCTTAATTTTGTTAATAAAAACTATGGCAAAGAATATGTACCTGAAAATTACAGGGTTTATAAAAGCAAAAAAAACACACAAGATGCTCACGAAGCTATTAGGCCATCTGATGTTTTAATAACACCAGATTTAGTTAAATTATCTTTACCTGATGAACAGTATAAATTATATAAACTAATTTGGGAAAGATTTGTAGCAAGTCAAATGGCAAATTGTGAATATGAAATAAAAACTATAGAAGTTGAAAATGGTAAATACATTTTACGATCTTCAGGAAGTAAAATTATTTTTGATGGTTTTATGAAATTGTATAGCTATGTCACTGAAAATGAAGAAGATGAACAAAGTATTCCTTTAGTTAAAGAAGGTGAAGAGTTAAAATATAATTCTATTAATGGTAAACAGCATTTTACTCAACCTCCTCCTAGATTTACAGAAGGATCCCTTGTTAAATTTTTAGAAGAAAATGGCATAGGAAGACCAAGTACTTATGCGCCAACTATTTCCACACTTCTTGCTAGAAAATATGTTGAAAAGGAAAAAAAATTATTTACGCCTACTGAGCTTGGAATTATAGTAAATAGCATTATGGAAAAATATTTTAAATCCATAGTAGATATTGATTTTACAGCAGATATGGAAAATAAATTAGACTTAATAGAAGATGGAAATTCTGATTGGAAAAAAATAATAAAGGATTTCTTTAATCCATTTAAAGAAAATGTTGATATTGCTGAGAAAGAAGTATCAAAAATTACAATTGAAGATGAAGTTAGCGATGTTCCATGTGATAAATGTGGGAAAATGATGGTAATAAAAAGAGGAAGATTTGGAGAATTTTTAGCCTGTCCTAATTATCCGGAATGTAAAAATACAAAACCTATAATTAAAAAATTAGATGTTAAATGTCCTAAATGCCAAGGAGATATTCAAATAAGAAAAAGTAAAAAAGGAAAGACATTTTATGGATGCTCAAACTATCCAAATTGTGATTTTGTAAGCTGGTATGAGCCTGTAAATGAAATTTGCAGTGTTTGCGGATCCATAATGGTAAAAAGATCTTCAAAAGCAAAGGGCACATATACAATTTGTTCAAATAATAACTGTCCTTCAAAGGAAAAAAGCAATACAAAGAAGGCCAAGGCATAATATTTTTATGGATTTTTTGTATGTTCACAACAAATGATAAGGAGTATTTGGGATGAATTCTACTTTCTACAAGATTCGAATGTTTTTAAATGTTGCTAAAGGTTTTCAGTCTTTGAGTGAATTTATAAATAATTTATTAAATTATTTTTATGAAAATATGGACTGCAGTGGTATTGTTATAAATAACCTCGGAGAAATATTATTTTCTAAATATACCATGATACCACAAAATTCATGTTGGGCTATAATGGAAGATGAAAATAAAATTAGAGAAAACACAATTAAAAAGATAAATTCTATAAAAGATATTTTATTTAATTTTAATTACAATGATTTAAGTTTATTTGATGAGTATAATTGTACAAAATCAGATAAATGTTATGGGGTCTTAATTCCTATAGATATAGAAAATTCTAGATATATTTCTATATTGCTATTTAAGTATAATTTTAAGTTTGTACAAGAAGATGAAATAATATATGAAATAATTTCATCATACATATTTTTATTAGAAACTGCTCACCAAAAAGCAGAACATTTTAATATTTTAAAAAAGAATGAGGATATTATTTCAGTTATAAGTATTTTGTCATATTCTGAAGTTAAAGCAATTGAGTACATAATAAATGAATTGAATGGAAATGATGGGATTTTAGTTGGATCAAAGGTAGCTGACAAAGCTAGAATAACAAGATCAGTCATTGTAAATGCTTTAAGAAAATTAGAAGGTGCAAGTATAATACAAACAAAGTCATTAGGAGTTAAAGGAACAAGTATCAAATTTTTAGTGCCAATTAATATGTTACAAGAAGCTATAATAAATAAATAATCGTTGAAGATTAAAGTATGTTGTGATATAATTACTTACGAAAAAATACACACATCATTTTTGTTATGACAAGGTGCTAGAAATAGTATGTCATAGGTCAATGGTGGAGGATATAACCTAAGGAGGATAAATATGTCAGTAATTTCAATGAAACAATTGCTCGAAGCTGGTGTTCATTTTGGACATCAAACTAGAAGATGGAACCCTAAAATGGGTCAATACATCTTTACAGAAAGAAATGGTATCTATATTATCGACCTGCAAAAAACTGTTGCTAAAATTGATGCTGCTTATGAATTCATTAAATCTGTTGTAGAAGAAGGAAAAGAAGTTATTTTTGTTGGCACAAAGAAGCAAGCTCAAGAAGCAGTTCAAGAGGAAGCTATTAGATGCAACATGCACTATGTAAATAATAGATGGCTTGGAGGAATGCTAACAAACTTTAAGACTATTAAAGGCAGAATAAGACAACTTGAGAAACTTGAAGAAATGGAAAATGATGGCACGTTTGACGTTTTACCAAAGAAAGAAGTTATCAAGTTAAAACATGAAAAAGATAAGCTAATTAAGAATCTAGGCGGAATTAAAAATCTTGATACAGATAATGTAGGCGCTATTTTTGTAATTGATCCAAGAAAAGAAAAAAATGCTATTGATGAAGCAAAAATACTTGGAATTCCAATTGTTGCAATTGTTGATACAAATTGTGATCCAGATGAAGCAGATTATGTTATTCCTGGAAATGATGATGCTATAAGAGCAGTTAAATTAATAGCATCAAAAATTGCAGATGCAGTTATTGAAGCAAGACAAGGAGAACAATCAGCTTAATACCATATATGAAATTTGAAGGTAGATGGGTATTCTCATTTACCTTTTATAAAATACTTAAAACAGTTTAGGAGGAATTAAAATGGCTAATGTAACAGCTACTATGGTTAACGAGTTAAGGCAAAAAACCGGTGCAGGAATGATGGATTGTAAAAAAGCTCTTGTTCAAGCAGAAGGTAATGAAGAAAAGGCAATAGAGATATTGAGAGAAAAGGGGCTTGCTGCTGCTGTAAAAAAATCTGGAAGAGTTGCTTCTGAAGGTATAATAGTTGCTAAAGTTTCAGATGATAATAAAACAGGGGTTTTAATAGAATTAAATTGTGAAACAGACTTTGTAGCTGCTAATGATGATTTTAAAAAATTAGCTAATGATATAGCTATTAAATATCTAGATTCTAAATGTACTAGTTTAGAGGATTTATTAAATGAAAAAATCTCAGAAGAAGATATAGCTATTAAAGATTCAATTATTAATTTAATTGCAATGCTTAAAGAAAATATGACATTAAGAAGAGCTTCAAAATTTAATGTTTCTGATGGAATAATAAATAGCTATATACATGCAGGTGGAAAAATTGGCGTTCTTGTTAAATTAGAATGCAATAATCAAAATGATGTGTTATTACAATTGGGAAAAGATATTGCTATGCAAGTTGCAGCTGCGTTTCCAATATATTTAGATAGAAGCTTTGTAGATGAAGATACTTTAAAGAAAGAAAGAGAAATTTATAAAGTTCAAGCTATGAATGAAGGCAAACCAGAAAATATAGCTGATAGAATGGTTGAAGGAAAGATTCAAAAGTATTATAAAGAAAAATGTTTGCTTGAGCAAGCTTGGGTTAGAGATCAAGACTATTCAATTTCAAAATTAATTTTGGAAAAATCAAAGGAAATTGGTTGCGAGATTAAATGTACTGAGTTTGCAAGGTTTGAAAGAGGAGAAGGAATAGAAAAAGAAGAGGTAGATTTTGCCGCTGAAGTACAAAAACAAATTAAGGGAAATTAAGAGAACCTATTATAGTTGTTATTTTAAATTATATGTTATTAAAAGGGGGAACGATATTGTTCCCTTTTTTTAGAAAATTAAAAAACACTGTAAAATGATTTGAAAATATTACTTCAGGAGGTATAATATATATGTTAGCTAAATATAAAAGGGTTATGCTTAAACTTTCAGGTGAAGCTCTTGCAGGAGAAAAGGGTTTTGGAATAGATTTTGAAATAGTTCAAAAAGTTGGTAAAGAGATAAAGAAAATAGTGGATCTTGGAGTTGAAGTTGGAATTGTAATTGGTGGTGGGAATATCTGGAGAGGACGAGATGGAAAAGGCATGGATAGAACCACAGCAGATCACATGGGAATGCTTGGCACATGTATCAATGCACTTGCTCTTCAAGATTCTTTAGAAAGACTTAATGTTCAAACAAGAGTTCAAACTGCAATTGAAATGAGAGAAATTGCTGAACCTTTTATCAGAAGAAGAGCTATGAGGCATTTAGAAAAAGGAAGAGTAGTTATATTTGGGGCAGGGTCTGGTAATCCTTATTTTACCACAGATACTGTTGCAGCGCTTAGAGCAGCTGAAATAGAAGCAAATGTTATACTCCTTGCTAAAAATGTTGATGGAGTATATGATAAAGACCCTAATAAATATGATGATGCTAAAAAATTTGAAAAATTGACTTATCTTAATGTCTTAGAAATGGGTTTGCAAGTTATTGATTCAACAGCAGCGTCCTTATGCATGGATAATAACATACCTATAATAATTTTTGGCTTAAACGAAGAAGATAGCATTTTAAGAGCTATTTCTGGTGAAAAAATTGGAACTATAGTATGTAATTATTAAAATTAATAGGAGAGGGAAAGATGATTAAAGATTTGTTAACTAATGCTGATGAAAAAATGGTAAAATCTATTGATATACTTAAAAAAGAATTAAGTAGTTTAAAAGCAGGCAAAGCAAATGCAGCTATGCTTGATAAAATTTTAGTTGAATGCTATGGCAGTAAAAATAATAAAATAAATGCTTTAGCAAATATATCGGTACCTGAACCAAGAGTGCTTCAAATAACACCATATGATAAATCTACGCTTAAAAATATTGAAAAAGCAATTCAAAAATCTGATTTAGGAATTAATCCTGCTAGTGATGGAAATGTCATTAGACTTGTCATTCCAGAATTAACAGAAGAAACAAGAAAAAATTTAGTAAAGAATATTAAAAAACAAGGTGAAGATATTAAAGTAGCTGTAAGAGCTATTAGAAGAGAAACTAATGAAAAGCTTAAGAAATTAAAAAAAGAAGACATTTCTGAGGATGAAATTAAAAATGCAGAAAATGAACTTCAAAAAAAGACTGACAATCATATTAAAGATATTGAAAAAATTTTAGAAAACAAAGAAAAAGAAATAATGTCTATATAAACTAACCTGGTTTTCCAGGTTTTTATTTCATGGAGGAAATATCAATGAGGTTGTGGCAATCAAGAAATCAGATCAATGAAAATATAGAAAAAATAGATAGAGAGAATTTACCAAAGCATATTGCAATAATTATGGATGGAAATGGAAGATGGGCAAAGGAAAGAAATTTACCGAGGACTTTGGGTCATAGGGCTGGAGTTGAAACACTAAAAAAAATTGTGAGAGAATGCAATGATATTGGTATAAAATACCTTTCTGTTTATGCATTTTCAACAGAAAATTGGGTAAGGCCAAAGGATGAAGTTTCAGCTCTTATGGATTTATTAGTTGAATTTCTTGGAAAAGAGCTTGATGATCTTCATAAAGAGAATGTTGTTATAAACTATTTAGGTGATATTTCTAAGCTTCCTAAAAAATGTCAAGATATTTTAAATACTTCTAAAAATAAAACAAAAAATAATTCTGGACTTTATTTGAATTTATGCCTTAATTATGGAGGAAGAGATGAAATTGTGAGATCCTTTAAGGAAATATATAGACAAATTAAAAATGGAAATATTAAAATTGAAGATGTAAATGAAAAAATGATTTCAAATTATCTTTATACAGCTGGAATGCCTGATCCTGATATAGTTATAAGACCTTCTGGAGAATATAGACTTAGCAATTTTTTTATATGGCAATGTGCATATTCTGAGTTTTGGTTTTCAAATATATTTTGGCCAGATTTTAGAATAGAGCATCTCCACAAAGCAATTATAGATTATCAAAAAAGGGATAGGCGTTTTGGAGGAGTAAGATGATTAATAAATTTTTTAAATCTAACAATCGAATACTAGGAGTGCTATTGTTTTCTCCTCTAATATTATTAGTTATAATTGGAGGAGAATTTTTAAAATATGGATTGTTAATATTAAGCACAATAGCAATATTAGAATTTTATAATGCTTTTAAATCTAAAGATATACATTCTAATTTTTTTTTAGGTATTTTATTTAACATCATTTATTATGTATTTTTACTTGGTAAAAATATTAGTGAAAAACATTTACTTTTAATTTTTGTTTTATTTTTACTCATTAGCTTATGTTCTATATTGTTTAATCAAAAAAACAATATTATGGATTCAATAATTACGTTTATACCTCTTATGTATATATCAGTTCCTTACAGTTTAATTTATACTATAAATATGATGAAGGCAGGAAATTTACTTATATGGCTTCCTTTAATAACTTGTTGGTGCTGCGATTCTCTAGCATATTACTCTGGAAAGTTCTTTGGAAAAGTAAAATTGTGTGAATCAATAAGCCCTAAAAAAACTGTAGAAGGAGCAATTGGTGGTATAATTGGTTCTATCGCAATAAGCTTAATCTTTGGAATAATATTTAAGAAATATTTAAACATAGCTTTAATACATTTCTTTTTAATGGGAATTATATCAGGAATTATTGGACAAATGGGAGATCTAGTAGCATCTGCTATAAAAAGATATAATGGCATAAAAGACTTTAGCAATATAATGCCAGGACATGGTGGAATACTTGATAGATTTGATAGTATACTTTTAAATGGTGTAGCAATATATTTATATTTAAATTTAATATTAAAGTTATAGATTATAGTGATTTGTAACTATATTAAACAGTTTTTGACTAAAATCATTAAACTTGTAATATAATTATTATATAGGAGGATTTATGAAAAATATTTCAATATTAGGTGTAACTGGATCTATTGGACTTCAAACTCTAGAATGTATAAGAACTCAACCAGATAGTTTCAAACTTATTGCAGTTTCTGTAAGCAAAAATTTTGAAAAACTCATAGAAATAATTAATGAGTTTTCACCAAAATATGTATCTTGTTATGAAGAAAAATGTTATGAGGAAGTTAAGAACTTTAAAGAAAGCAATAATTTAGATTTTGAATTATTTTTTGGAATGGAAGGAAATATTAAAATTTGCACTTTAGAAGAAGTGGATACTGTTGTTACAGCTGTTGTGGGAATGATAGGCTTAGTCCCTACAGTAGAAGCTATAAAACATAAAAAGACTATTGCACTTGCTAATAAAGAGACCTTAGTTGTTGCAGGAAAAATAATCATGTCACTTGCAAAAAAGCATAATGTGGACATTTTGCCTGTAGATTCAGAACACAATGCTATTTTTCAATGCTTAATGGGAAATAATATAGAAGAGGTTTATAAAATACTATTAACAGCATCAGGAGGACCTTTTAGAGGGTATACATTAGAAAGGTTAAAGAATATAACAGCAGAAGAAGCGCTTAATCATCCGAATTGGAAAATGGGTAAAAAAATTACCATAGATTCCTCAACTCTTATGAATAAGGGCCTTGAACTTATTGAAGCTTACTGGCTTTATGGAATAAATGAGGAAAACATTGAAGTAGTAGTTCACCCACAGTCTAAAATCCATTCCATGGTTGAATATATGGATGGATCAGTAATAGCTCAAATATCATGTACCGACATGAGACTTCCCATACAGTTTGCACTTAATTACCCAAAGAGAGTAAAGAGAATAGTAGATAGAATAAATTTTTACGATTTAAAACAGCTTACTTTTGAAAAGCCAGATTTAAATACTTTTAAATGCTTAAAATTAGCTTATGAAGCAATAAAAGAAGGTGGTATTAAGCCTTGCATTTTAAATGGAGCTAATGAAGCATGTGTTGATTTGTTTTTAAACAAGAAAATCACTTTTTTACAAATTGGTGATATTATAGAAATATCATTAAATAAATTTGAAAATAAAGAAGGTCTTCAATTAGAAGAGCTTATTGATATAGATAAAAAAGTTAGAAATTATGTTTATAAAGAATTTGGAGGGATATGATGTCTCAAATAATGTATATATTAATTGCAATTTTAGCCTTTGGCGTCATTGTAATAATTCATGAACTTGGTCACTTTTGCGCAGCTAAATTAAATGGTATACTAGTTGAAGAGTTTTCAATAGGAATGGGCCCTAAACTATTTGGAATAAAGGGCAAAGAAACTCAATTTAATATTAGAATACTGCCATTTGGAGGATATGTTAAAATGCTTGGAGAAGAGAGCGAAGTGGATAATAAAAGAAGCTTTAGCTCAAAAGCTCCATGGAGAAAATTATCAGTAGTAATTGCAGGACCCTTTATAAATATTGTTACTGCTCTCTTACTATTTGCAATTATATCTTTTACTACAGGAGTAGTTTTAAACACTGTAGGAAGCTTTAATCCTAAATCAGCAGCTGAGGATGCTGGTATAAAGGTTGGAGATGAAATTGTAGCTGTAAATGGAAGTAGAATGTTTACATATGTTGACCTGGAAATTGACATGATCAATAGACCTGGTGAAGATGTGCAATTGACAGTGAAAAGTGATGGTATAAAAAGAGATGTAATTATAACACCAACTAAAGAATCAAGATTTATCGTTGGATTTACTCCTGCAAATGAAAATGGAGTTGTAATTCCTAAAATAGCATCGCTTATGGATAATTATCCTGCTAAAGATGCTGGTCTTCTTGTAGGTGATGTTATAACAAGTGCAAATGGAAATGCGATTTTAAGTTATGAAGATTTTATTAACTTTATGGCAGATAATAATGGTGAAAATATTGATTTACAAATAGATCGCAATGGAACAATATTATCTTTTACTTTGACACCACAGAAAATTGAATCAAATTATTCAACGGGAATTGTTTTTAAAGAAAATAAACATCCTTCATTTTTACAAGCCTTTAAATATGGAGTAAATCAATCTGTATCAATGTTTAAACAGATTATGATTTTTTTTGGTACTTTGTTTAGAGGAAAGGCTAAAATGAATGAATTTGGTGGACCTATAAGTTTAATTAGGGTTACATCTGCAGCTTCTAAGCAGGGCTTTTTATCGTTAATTGGAATAATTGCCTTTATTAATTTAAATTTAGGCATAATGAACCTCATTCCATTTCCTGCATTAGACGGAGGTCAAATTGTTATCTTCCTTTATGAAATTATATCTAGAAGAAAAGCAAATCAAAAGCTTGTTGAAAATCTAAACTATTTTGGATATATGTTTTTAATGGCATTAATGGTTTTTATGATATTTAAAGATATATTTTTCCCTATTAATTTTTAATAGTTAAATTAAAAATATATTAGATATAATTATAAGGTGGTGATTTTATGGAAGTAGTACAAAATTCCATTTTAGAAAATATTGCTGATTATAATTTAAAATTAAAAAAAATACAGTATTTAAAAAAATCAAATATATTAAAGGTATTTGTCTCTTCTGAAGATGAGAAAGATACGAATGTATTAGCATTTAAACGATGTTTAAATGCTAATATTAATTTTTGTAATAAAATTGAAGTTATTTTAAATAGAAACTATGAAAATTTAACTATGGAATATGTTTTAGAGCATTATTGGAGAGATATTGTTGAGAATTTAATACATGAAATACCGCTTAGCAAGATGCTTTTGTTTAATTGCAAAGGGATTCTTAAAGATGAAAAGGTGATTATATATCATGGCAATAAATATATATCTAATGTTTTAGAAACTGTAGGTTTTTTAAAAAAATTTAGCGATGTAGTGGAAGAGAAATTTAATTTAAAATATAAAGTGGAGTTTGTTTTTGATGATAAATTGTCAGTAAAATATGATGATGATAAAAATAAGATTATAAATTTTGAAAAGAATATTAACAAAGATAATGTTGTTAAAAATGAAAAACCTATAAAAGTAGAGCCAAAACCAGTTGTAGAGCAAAAAGAAATTAGAAAAAATATTATTAATAGCAAAGTCAAACATATAGTTATTGGAAAAGATTTTAATGATATAACTTTAGATATAGTTGAGATAAATGAACCAATGGGCAAACTTGCTCTATGCGGTGAAATATTTAAAGTGGATATTGTTATAACAAAAACTTTAAAGAAATTATACAATGTTTATTTTACAGATTTTACTTCATCTATTTTAGTTAAATTCTTTTTAAAGGAAAAAGATGAAGAGATGGTTTTAGAAAATATAAAACCTGGTTTTTATGGAAAAATAAGAGGAAATTTAATTTATGATACTTTCTCTAAAGAGCTTGTTCTAATGGCTCAAGATATTGTAAAGCTTGAAAAAGAAACTAGAATGGATGATGCAGAAGAAAAAAGAGTAGAACTTCATTTACATACTAAGATGAGCGCTATGGATGGGGTATCTTCAATGGAAGAAATCATTAAAAGGGCGTCAAAATGGGGTCATAAAGCAATTGCTATTACAGATCATGGTGTGGTTCAAGCATTTCCAGAAGCTATGGAAGCAAGTAAAAAACACGGGGTTAAGGTTCTATATGGTATTGAAGGATATATGATAGATGATGATACAAAAATAGCATTAAGCCCTCATAATAGAACTTTAGATGAAGATTTTGTAGCATTTGATATAGAAACTACAGGTTTTTCTCCAGATAATGATAATATAATTGAAATAGGAGCAGTTAAAATAAAAGATGGTAAAATAATTGATACTTTTTCAGCGTTAATAAATCCAAATAGAAAGCTATCTTCAAAGATCATTGAAATTACAAATATAACTGATGATATGCTTTGCGGGAAACCTTCTATAGAAGAAGTGCTGCCAGAGTTTATTAAATTTTGTGATAAATCAATACTTGTTGCGCATAATGCTTCTTTTGATATATCTTTTATAAATAAGAATTGCAAAAGACAAGGATTTAATCATAACTTTACTGTAGTTGATACACTGCAACTGTCCAGAATGCTTTATACGGATTTAAAAAAACATAAATTAGATAGCGTATGCAAATATTTGAAAATATCTTTATTAAACCACCATAGAGCGTCAGATGATGCTAAGGCTTGTGGGGAAATATTAATTCATGCAATTAATAAATTAAAAGACATGAACATATTTGATTTAAATAAGCTAAATATTGAATTTAAAAATACGATAGATGTTAAAAAGCTTAATACATACCACACTATAATATTTGCAAAGAACCAAAAGGGCTTAAAAAAACTTTATGAAATTATATCTGATTCTCATTTAAATAGCTTTTATAAAAAGCCTAGAATTAAAAAAAGCATGATTATGGAATATAGAGAAGACTTAGTCATTGGTTCTGCATGTGAGAGTGGGCTTTTATTTAAGGAAATATTGTCTGGCAAATCAGATGAGGAATTAAAAGATGTGGTGGAATTTTATGATTATTTAGAGATTCAACCTATAGATAATAATAGGTTTTTGTTAAACAATGGAACAGTTCAATCAGATGAGGATTTAAAGGATTTAAATAAGAAAATAGTTAACCTTGGAAAGATATATCATAAGCCTGTTGTGGCTACTTGTGATGTTCATTTTTTAGATCCTTATATGTCTGTTTACAGAAAGGTGCTTTTAAAAGGATTAGGTTTTTCTGATTCAGATAATGATATTCCACTTTACTTTAGAACTACAAAAGAAATGTTAGAGGAATTTTCTTATTTAGGCAATGAAAAGTGTTATGAGGTAGTAGTTACGAACACTAACTTAGTAGCTAATATGATAGATAATGTGAAGCCTATACCAGATGAAACATATACTCCTAAAATTCCTGGAGCTGAAGAAGAAATTAGAAATATTACATTATCTAATGTTAATAAAATTTATGGTGACAACCTGCCTGATGTAATAAAGAGCAGGCTGGATAAAGAACTAAATTCTATAATTAATAATGGTTATGCTGTTTTGTATTTAATAGCTCATAAATTAGTTAAAAAGTCCTATGGCGATGGATATTTAGTAGGCTCTAGAGGATCGGTTGGATCTTCATTTGTAGCAACTATGTGCTCAATTACTGAGGTTAATGGATTACCTCCTCATTACATATGTGCTAGTTGTAAAAATAGCGAATTTATATTAGATGGGTCAGTTTCATCTGGTGTTGATTTACCTGATAAAGTTTGCCCTAAATGTGGCAGCCCATATAAAAAAGATGGATTTGACATTCCTTTTGAAACTTTCTTAGGGTTCAATGGTGATAAAGAACCAGATATAGATTTAAACTTTTCAGGAGAGTATCAGCCAGTTGTACATAAATATACAGAGGAGCTATTTGGAAAGGGATATGTATTTCGAGCAGGAACCATAGGTAGTATAGCAGAAAAAACAGCTTATGGATTTTCTAAAAAATATTTTGAAGAAAAAAATATGACTGTATCAAATGCTGAAGTAGAGAGGCTCGCTTTAGGGTGTAATGGCGTTAAAAGAACTACAGGGCAACACCCTGGCGGAATTATGGTTGTGCCAAGTGATAATGATATTCACAACTTTACCCCTATTCAACACCCTGCTGACGATGCTGATAGCACCATAATAACTACTCATTTTGATTACCATTCTATAAGCGGTAGGCTCTTAAAACTTGATATATTAGGACATGACGATCCTACTATCCTTAGAATGCTGCAGGATTTAACCAATGTAGATCCTAAATCAATTCCTTTAGCTGATCATAAGGTATTGAGTTTATTCACATCCACAGATGCACTTAATGTAACTAAAGAGGAATTGGGATGTGAGCTTGGATGTCTTGGAATTCCTGAATTTGGGACAAAATTTGTAAGGCAAATGCTTCTTGAAACTAAACCGAAGACTTTTTCAGATTTAGTAAGAATATCAGGGCTATCTCATGGCACCGATGTTTGGATAAACAATGCTCAATATTTTATAAAAGAAGGTTATACAACTCTTAAGGATTGTATTGCGACAAGAGACGGTATTATGGTTTATTTATTGTATAAAGGGCTAGAGCCTAAAACATGCTTTACTATAATGGAAAAAGTTAGAAAAGGCAAAGGCCTTAGTGAAGATGATGAAAAAGTAATGAAAGAGCACGATGTTCAAGATTGGTATATTGAGTCTTGTAAGAGAATTAAATATATGTTTCCATTAGGTCATGCAGTTGCATATGTTATGATGGCTGTGCGAATAGCATATTTTAAAGTCTATTATCCATTAGCATATTATGCCACATATTTTAGTGTTAGAAGTGCTGATTTTGATGCTGACTTAATAGTTAAAGGAGAAAATACAATTAAAAATAAAATGGATGAAATAAATAAGCTTGGAAATAATGTCACTGCAAAGGATAAGAATTTGTTCACCATATTAGAAATATGTTATGAAATGTATAAAAGAGGATTTAAGCTTTTAAAAGCTGATCTTTATAAGTCTCATTCTACTAAATTTTTAATTGAAGAAAATAGCTTATTGCCACCTCTTAATTCCCTTCAAGGAGTTGGAGAGAATGCAGCTAAATCTATAGTAGAAGCAAGGAAAAATGGAGAGTTTTTATCTATTGAGGATTTAAAAATAAGGGCTAAGCTTACGAAAACATCAATAGAGACACTTTCACAGCATGGATGTTTAAATAAGCTTAGCGAAAGAAATCAAATTAGTTTATTTTAAGCCTTGATAATATATTTATATATGTTATAATAGATAAAAGAAGCATAATACAGAGAAATGAGTGGGAAACATCCCGCTCTTTCTATTTATTTGGTAAACAAAAAAATAACTTTATTGCATTTATTTATTTTATAGTATTAAAGTTGAGCAGCTCATACCTCTTTTAAAGGGGATTCATTCACCCTTTATATGGGCTAATATTTTAATGTTTAAATACTCTTCTTTTCATGAGGTGAAAAATGTATAGTAAAATTTTAGAATCTCTTACCCCTCTTATTGAAAACATTGTAACTGATAAAGGCTTAGATTTATATTACCTTGAAATGATTAAAAAAAATGGTTCAGATTATTTAAGTATATATATTGATAAGAAGGATGGAGTCACACTTTTAGATTGCGAAATGATTTCAAAAGCTGTAAGTGATATGCTTGATGAAAAAGACCCCATTCCTTTTTCTTATAGGCTAGAAGTATCTTCTCCAGGCCTTGAAAGAATTTTGTATACTGATAAACATCTTGAAATGTATAAAGATCATGAAGTTAATGTAAAATTAAAAAAGGCTATTGATGACAAAGGACCTAAAAAAATTGTAGCTACTTTAAAGGACTTTAATGATGATTCCATCATGTTTGAATATGAAGGTAAAACTGTAGATATTTTAAAAAATAATATAAGACAAATAAGCTTAAAGTTTGACTTTAGGAGGATACAATGGGAAAAGAATTAATAGAGGCATTGAGAGAGATTACTAAAGATAAAGGTATTAGTGAAGAACTTCTTTTTAACACTATAATTCAAGCTTTAGAATCTGCTTACAAAAAGAATTATGGAGCATCTTCTCAAAATGTTTGTGTTACTTTAGATAAAGAAACTGGAGATTTTCATGTTTATGGTCAGTATAAAGTAGTTGAGGATGATAAGCTTTTAGATAGCAATATCGAAATAACTGTTTCAGATGCTAAAAAAATAAACAATAAATATGTGGTTGATGATATTGTAAATAAAGAAGTAACCCCAAAATCATTTGGAAGGGTTGCAGCACAAGCTGCAAGGCAAGTAGTTGTTCAAAGAATTAAAGAGGAAGAAAGAAAGCTTACCTATAATGAGTTCGCAGAAAAAGAAGACGATATTGTAACGGGAATCGTTTTAAGAAAAGAAAAGTCTTCTATTTTAGTAAAAATTGGAAATACTGAAGCGGTACTTGCTCCAACTGGCCAAATACCTGGGGAAGAATATAAATTCAATGAGCCAATTAAGCTTTATGTAGTTGAAGTTCAAAACAAGCCTAAGGGTGCACATATTGTAATATCAAGAACTCATCCAGGGTTTGTAAAAAGATTGTTTGAGTTTGAAGTTCCAGAAATATATAATGGTACTGTAGAAATTAAATCTATAGCACGCGAAGCAGGTTCAAGGACTAAAATAGCCGTATATTCAAAAGATGAAAATGTTGACCCCATGGGAGCATGCGTTGGAGCTAAAGGTATTAGAGTTAAGAATATTGTAGATGAGTTAAAAAATGAAAAAATTGACATAATAAAATGGAGTAAGCTGCCTGAAGAATACATTTCAAATGCGCTAAGCCCTGCTAATGTTACAGATGTAACTTTAGATGAAGAAAGCAAATCAGCATTTGTTTTAGTTGAACCAGAGTTTTTATCTTTAGCCATAGGTAAAGAAGGGCAAAATGCTAGACTTGCTGCAAAACTTACAGGTTGGAAAATTGATATTAAGAGCAAATAATCAGCTTTTTTCAGCTTAGTAAGTAAGGAGGGAAATATGAAATTAAAAAAAATCCCACAGAGAATGTGCACAGGTTGTGGTGAGATGAAAAACAAAAAAGTTTTGATTCGTGTTGTTAAAAATAAAGAGGGAGATATTTCAATAGATTTAATAGGTAAAAAGCCAGGAAGAGGAGCTTATATTTGTAGAGATGTTGAATGCTTAAATAAAGCCATTAAAACCAAAAGGCTTGAGAAGAACTTAGATAAGAAGATTGATGATGATATATATGAAAAACTAAAGGATGAACTAAAGTAGATGAATAATGCGTTAAACTTTATTGGGCTGATAAAAAAATCAGGAAATCTTTTAATTGGGTACAATAATTGTGAAAAGGCAATAAAATCTAATGTTAAAGTTTTTCTTGTGATTTTAGCAGAGGATGTTTCTAATAATACTTATGAATTTTTTGAAAGGTTGTCTTGTAATAAAAATTTTAAACTTATACAATGTTTTGATAAAAAAAGCTTAGGTAAAATACTTGGAAGAGAAGAAACAGGCGTTATTGGAATAAAGGATAAAAATCTTAGCAATAGTATTTTGAATAAAATAAACTCTGGGGGTGAATAATATGGCCAAAATAAGAGTGTATGAGCTTGCTAAAGAAATGGAAGTATCTAGTAAAGATCTTATTGACTTTATTAGAGATGAAAATTTAGATATTAATGTAAAAAATCATATGAGTGTAATTGAGGATGTGTATTTGGATATAATTAAAGAATTTTATGCCGGAAATGGCGAAAAAAATAGTTTAAACGTGAAAAACAAAGAATTGGTAAAAGATGAAGGAAATAATAAGCCTGAAGTTGAAAATGACCATATTCGCATATTAAATGAGAAACAAAAGCTGGAAGATAAATATGAAAATTTGGTTGAAAAAAATACAAATTATAAAAAAGGAAAGAAAATGAAAAGAGGTAGAGCAGAGGATGCAATAAATTCAAACCTTTCTGCTTCTGCTATTGAAATTGGAAATACCATATCGATAAAAGATCTTTCAGATAGAATAAATAAGCCTGTTAATGAAGTAATAAAGACATTGATCTTCCTAGGTGTAATAGCTGCTATTAATCAAGAAATTGATTTTGATACAGCAAAGAAGCTGTGTGATAAGCTTGGAATAGAAATATCAAAAAAAGAAAGTGAAATTGTTTCAGAAGTTGAAGAAGAAAAAGAAGATGCAAATAAACTTGTTAAAAGACCTCCAGTTATAACAGTTATGGGCCATGTTGACCATGGAAAAACTTCTTTACTTGATGCTATTAGAAAATCTAAAGTTGTTGAAGGTGAAGCTGGTGGGATAACTCAACATATTGGAGCTTATACTGTAGAAATAAATGGTGAAAAAATAACCTTCTTAGATACGCCAGGACATGAAGCATTTACTGCTATGAGGGCAAGAGGAGCTAAAATCACAGATATTGTAATTTTAGTTGTAGCTGCAGATGATGGAATTATGCCTCAAACAGTTGAAGCTATTAACCATAGTAAAGCTGCAAATGTGCCTATTATTGTAGCAATAAATAAAATTGATAAACCTGGTGCAAATATAGATAGGGTAAAGCAAGAATTATCAGAATATGATCTTTTAGCTGAGGATTGGGGTGGAAAGACTATTTGCTCACCTGTTTCTGCAAAGGCAAAGATAGGAATTGATGAGCTTTTAGAAATGGTGCTTTTAGTTGCTGAAATGGAAGAATTTAAAGCTAATCCTGATAGAGAAGCAAGAGGCGCAGTTATTGAAGCTAATTTAGATAAAGGAAGAGGACCAGTTGCTACATTGCTAGTTGAAAATGGTACTTTAAAAGTTGGCGATGCCATTGTAGTTGGAGATACTTATGGGAAAATTCGAGCTATGTTTGATGATAAGATGAAGCCTATAAAGAGTGCTGGACCTTCCATTCCAACAGAAGTATTAGGGTTATCAGAGGTACCTGAAGCTGGAGATAGATTCCTTTGTGTAAAAGATGAGAAGACTGCAAGAGATATTGCAGAATCAAGAAAGCTTGAGAAGAAAGATAGCAAATCTTCTAAGACAAAAGTATCTCTAGAAGATTTATATAGTCAAATAAAGGAAGGCAAGATTAAAGAGCTTGATATTATTGTTAAAGCAGATGTGCAAGGATCATCTGAAGCAATACATTCATCTTTAGAAAAGCTTTCTACAGATGAGGTAAAGGTGAGAGTTATACATTCTGGAGTAGGTGCAATAACTGAAAGCGATGTTATACTTGCAAATGTGTCTAATGCTATTATTATTGGCTTTAATGTAAGGCCAAATGTAAACGCTCAAAACCTTGCAGCTAAAGAACTTGTTAATATCCAAACTTATAGAGTAATTTATGATGCTATTGAAGATGTAAAAAAAGCAATGATTGGGATGCTTGAACCTGAGAAAAAAGAAGTTATTGTTGGTTCTTGTGAAGTTAGAAAGGTGTATAAAATATCTAACATTGGAACAATTGCTGGGTGCTATGTTTTATCTGGAAAGATAGCTAGGAATAGTCAAGTTAGAATTATTAGAGATGGAATTGTAATTTTTGAATCCACATTATCATCTTTAAAGAGATTTAAAGATGATGTGAAAGAAGTTGCTCAAAATTATGAATGTGGACTTTCTGTAGATAGATATAATGATGTAAAAGAAGGGGATATTATTGAAGCTTTTACTATAGAAGAAATAAAAAAGAAGGAGCTTTAATATAAGTTGAGGTGAAATATGTCAAATTATAAGATTGAAAGAGCTTCAGAGGATATTAAACGTGAGATAAGCTACTTAATAGTTCATGAATTAAAAGATCCAAGAATTTCAAGCTTATTAAGCGTTACTGACGTTGATCTTTCAAAGGATTATAAATATGCAAAGGTATTTGTGTGCTTATTTGGAGAAAAAGAATCAAAGGAAAACTCTTTTAAAGCTCTAAAGAGCTCAGAAGGTTTTTTAAGCCACGAGCTTAGCAAGAGAGTTAAACTTAGATTTACGCCTAAATTAACATTTTTATTAGATAATTCTATGGATAATGCTTTAAAAATAGATAATCTATTAGAAAAGATACATGAGGGCAATAAATGATAATAAGTAAAATACTTAGTGAAATAAAAAGATGCTCTAAAATAGCTATTTCCTTTCATAAGAGCGTAGATGGAGATTCTGTTGGTTCCTCCTTTGCTCTCTATCTAGCTCTTATAAGTTTAAATAAGAAGCCATATATTATATGTGAAGATAAATTACCAGGTAATTTAAGGTTTTTGCCAAACTCACAAAGCATGGAATCAAAGTTTTTACAAAGTGTTCAAGATGGTACAGAGCTTTTAATCACTGTTGATTGTGGATCTATAAATAGGTTAAGTGGAGAGTTTAATTTTACAAACAAAGGTTATACAGTGATTAATTTAGATCATCATGGCACCAATGATATGTTTGGTGATATTAATTTTGTTGATACTAATGCTTCTTGTATGGGAGAGATAGTATATCAAATTTTGAAAAGTCTTAATGTGAATATTGATGTTAATATTGCAACTTATTTGTATACATCTATTATTTCTGATACTGGAAATTTCAAATTTTCAAATACTACTTCACTAACTCATAGCATTGCTGGAGATCTTCTTAATTCAGGAATCGATCATACTGAAATTACCAGAAGGGTACTTAATAATAACACATTTTTAAATACTAAGTTTATAGGTAAAGTACTTTTGGGCATGGAATACATTCATCCTAAGGTTGTTTTTATGACCATATTTGAAAAAGATTTAAAGGCATTTGGACTTGAGGATTTTGCCACATCAGATGTTATAGATTTTGGTTTAAACATTGAAAATATCGAGGTATCTATTGTCGCTAAAGAGATCGATTATGGTTTTAAAATCAGCCTAAGGTCTAAAAATATTGTAGATGTTAAATCTCTTGCAGAGATTTTTAATGGTGGAGGCCATGTTACAGCTTCTGGATGCATTATTAACAATAAGGACATTGAGGAAGTTAAAGATAACTTGCTTATGGAGCTTAGAAAGGAACTTTAAGCATGGATGGTGTAATTCTAGTTGACAAGGAAAAGGGAATTTCATCCTTTGATGTAATTAGAAAGCTTAAGAAAATTTTAAATATAAAGTCTATTGGTCATGCTGGGACTCTTGACCCACTTGCAACTGGAATTTTAATAATAATGATTGGCAAGGCTACAGCTTTATCGAATTACCTTATGGGAAAAGATAAGGTATATATTTGTGATATACTTTTAGGCGTTAAAACTAATACCTATGATGTGGATGGAGATGTAATTTCTACTCATGAGCCTAAAGTAAATATGCGTGATATTGAAAGAAGCATTGAAAAGCTTATTAGTATGGATACCCAAAAGCCACCAATTTATTCTGCTATAAAGGTAAATGGGAGAAAGGCCTATGAATTTGCTAGAAAAAATGTAGAGGTGGATCTAAAGAAGAGAAATATAAAAATTTATTCAATTGATATTTTGGGATTTTTAGATAACACTTTAAAGTTAAAGGTCCACTCATCAAAGGGAACATATATTAGATCTATAGCAAATGATTTAGGAGATATGCTTGGGTGTGGTGCTTGTATAAGCGATCTTAGAAGAGTTCAAAGTGGAAATTTTTTTATTGAAGATTGTGTTAAAGTAAATTGCTTGAAGGCTGAAAACATAGAAGATCATTTAATTTTGCCTGAGAAAATATTAAATGAATATGATGTTATTAAATTGTCAAATGAATACAATAAAAGGCTTTCAAATGGTGTGCCTATTTTTTTGGATTTTAATGATGGGCATTATAGAATTTATTTAGATGATGTTTTTTGGGGTTTTGGCGAAGTTAATAATAAAAGGTTAAAGATTATTAAGAAGTTTATATAGGAGTTTATATATTAAAATGATAGTACTAGATAGTTTATTTGAAAAGAAAGATTTGGAAGAAAAAGTAGTTGCACTAGGTAATTTTGATGGATTTCACATTGGGCACATGGAACTTATTAAAAAGTGCATTGTAATTTCTGAAAGAGAAAATTACAAGTCATTAGTGTTATCCTTTAAAAATAATCCTTTAAATTTTATTCAAAAGAGCGATTTTAATAAAGCTCTTATGAGTAGTCAGGATAAGATAGATCTACTTAACAGTAAAATAAATTATTTATTACTTATAGATTTTGATGAGAAAATTGCAGATATTAAAGCAGAATGCTTTATGAAGTTGCTAAAAGAAAATTTTAATGTAAAAGCAATAGTAACTGGATTTAATTTTAGATTTGGATATAAAAATTTGGGAAATAATAATCTTATGGAGGATTTTTGTAATAATAATAACATTAAACTTTATATAGTTCCTCCTGTAAGATATGATAATCAAATTGTAAATAGCACTTATATTAGAGAATTAATTACAAACAAAGGTAATATTAAACTTGCAAATAAGCTTTTAGGTAGAAAGTTTAGCATTGGTGGATTAGTCGCAGCTGGAAAAAGTTTGGGAAGGACAATAGGGACTCCTACTGCAAATTTAAAATTTGATTCTCACATGATTGTTCCGCTTAATGGCGTATATTTTACAGAAAGCTATATAGAAGGTAAATTATACAAATCCTTAACTAATGTTGGATATAATGTTACCGTTACTGATGATAAATTTATTAAAATTGAAACGCATATATTAAATTTTAATGGCGATATTTATGGAAAACCCATAAAAATTTATTTTCTTGACAGAATAAGAGATGAGTTAAAGTTTAATAATATAAATGAGCTTAAAAAGCAAATTGAAATTGATATAAATTATATATATAAAACATTTTACAATTAAAAAGGTTTTTGTTATAATTTATTTTGAAAATTACCTTTATCTATGAATTTTGATTTACCAACTTTATTCTTGGATAATGGCTTATAAATTGGAGGTAAAAATGGAAAAAGATTTAAAAACAGAAATTATGACAAAGTATTCTAGGCATGAAGGAGATACTGGATCACCAGAGGTTCAAATTGCCTTATTAACTGAGAGGATCAATCATTTAACTAGTCATTTAAAGACACATAAAAAGGATTTTCACTCAAGGAGAGGTCTTTTAATGATGGTTGGTAAAAGAAGAGGCTTGCTTGATTATTTAATGAAGAAAGATATCGAAAGATATAGAACACTTATAAAAGAATTAAATTTAAGAAAGTAATTAATATTATTTTAACTTATTTTAATCTTTACTCAATTTTTTAACAAAATTAATCATATAGCATGCACTTAAAGAGCGGATGTATCCGCTCTTATTTTAACATATAGGAGGTTTTTTATATGAGCCATATACTAGAGACTACTGCATTTGGAAGAACACTAAAAGTAGAATATGGTAAGGTTGGAGCTCTCTCCAATTGTGCTATTTTTATGAGTTATGGAGATACAGTGGTACTAGTTAATGTAAATGGAAGCGACAATCCTAGGGAAGGCATAGACTTTTTTCCATTAAGCGTTGAGTATGAGGAAAGATTATATGCTGTTGGTAAAATTCCTGGAGGATTCATAAAAAGAGAGGGTAAACCAACTGAAAAAGCAATACTTGCAGGTAGAGCAATTGATAGACCAATACGTCCACTTTTCCCTAAAGGTTATAGGAACGATGTTCAAGTGGTATGTACAGTACTTTCTGTAGATAATGATAATTCACCTGAAACACTAGCAAGCAATGGAGCATCACTAGCCCTTTGTTTATCAAGTCTACCTTTTAGCACTCCTGTTGGAACTGTTAACGTTGGACTAATTGATAATAAATTCATTATTAACCCAAACTCTAAAGAGAGAGAAGAATCTAGTTTAAATCTTACGGTTTGTGCAACAGAAGAAAGAGTTATGATGATAGAAGCTGGTGGAAATGAAATATCAGATGATGTTATGTATGATGCAATTATGCATGGATTTGATGCATGCCAAACTGTAATAGCATTTCAAAAAGAAGCTATGGAAAAGTTTGGGAAAGAAAAAATAGAACCTGTTCTTTATTTCCCTGATGAGAATATTAGAAAAGAAATAGATGAATTTGCTTATGACATGATAAAAGAAGCTATGTATGAAGCCGACAAGGATATTAGAAACAAGAAGATGGATGTTGTAAAGGAAAATATATCTCTTGAGTTTGATGAAAAATATCCTGACAATGTTTCAGAAATTGGTGAAATAATATACGACATTCAAAAAAAAGTTGTAAGATATATGCTTCTTGAAGAGCATAGAAGACCAGATGAAAGAAGATTTGATGAAATAAGACCACTTGCATGTGAAGTTTCAATACTTCCTAGGACTCACGGTACAGGTTTATTTACCCGTGGCCTTACACAGGTTTTAACTGTTTCAACTTTAGGTACAATAAGTGAAGTTCAAAAGCTTGATGGGATTGGTGAAGAAGAATTTAAAAGATACATTCATCATTATAACTTCCCAAGTTATTCAACTGGAGAAGTTAAACCTTTAAGAGGTCCTGGAAGAAGAGAAATTGGTCATGGTGCCTTAGCTGAAAAAGCTCTTGAACCGCTTATTCCAGATGAAAATGTATTCCCTTATACTATAAGGCTTGTATCTGAAGTATTATCTTCAAATGGCTCCACATCTCAAGCTTCAGTATGCGCTAGTACATTGTCTTTACTAGATGCTGGAGTGCCAATTAAAAGGCCAGCAGCAGGTATTGCAATTGGCTTAATTACTGATGAAGAGCTTACTAAAGAAGGCATACTTACTGACATTCAAGGTATAGAAGACTTTTTTGGAGATATGGACTTTAAAGTAGCTGGTACTACAGAAGGTATAACTGCTATACAAGTTGACACAAAGATAAAAGGTTTATCAAAGGAATGTATAAAAAATTCTATTGAAGCTGCAAGAAAAGCAAGGCTTGAAATTTTAAATACGATGAATAGATGTATTTCAAAACCAAGGCAGAGCCTTTCAAAATATGCTCCTAGAATTGAAATATTAACTATTGACCCTAATAGAATAAAAGACTTAATTGGACCTGGTGGAAAAAATATAAATAAGATAATTGCTGAAACTGCAGTTAAAATTGACACAAAAGATGATGGAAAGGTTTTTGTTTTTTCAAGCGATGAGGCTTCACTTCAAAAAGCTATTAAAATGATAGATGAACTTACTCACGATATAAAAGAAGGGGAAGTTTTCCTTGGCAGAGTAACAAAGATAACCAATTTTGGAGCTTTTGTTGAAATATTTGCAGGTAAAGAAGGTTTAGTTCATATTTCTAAACTTGATTTAAAGAGAGTTAACAAGGTTGAAGACGTAGTAAGTGTTGGAGATGAAATATTAGTAAAGGTTACTGAAATTGATTCACAAGGTAGAATTAATCTTTCAAGAAGAGATGCTATAACTGAAGAAAAAGGAAAAGATGAATAAAAAATTGTGAATAGAAGGGCAGATGCCTTTTTATTTTTTTATTTTAATTGCTGGTCTATAATGGATTTTTTTTACATAATTATAAATAACAATAATTCAATAGGAAATGGTATAGTGGAAAATAATGAAATTTTATACAGTAGTCTTGAAAGGTTTGAAATAATTAATATTAATGATGGCGAAAAGTATAATTTATTGAAGGATAATGATATTATTGTAGATGAGGAAGGTAAGTTTAGGCTTTTAATACTTCCTGTCAATTCTTCAGCAATTTCTTTTTTTTCTTCAAAAGACGAGTATATAGAAATTCCATGGCAAAATGTAAAAAAAATTGGAACAAGAACTATTATAATTGATAGTGAAAATTTTAATATTTAATACAAAGGGTGGATTTAAATGAGGCTAATTGTTCAAAAATTTGGGGGTACTTCTATTGCTACTGAAAATTCTAGACAGATGATTGTAAAAAAAATAAAGGGTGCTATACTTGAGGGACTAAGTCCAGTTATCGTAGTTTCAGCTATGGGAAGAAAAGGTGCTTCTTATGCAACAGATACTTTGCTTTCTTTACTATCACCTGGATTTAAGCAGAAAAATAAAAGAGCAGTTGATTTTTTAATTTCTTGTGGTGAAAATATTAGTGCGACTGTTCTTTGTAACACTCTTTATGATGCTGGTTTAAATGCAATGCCACTATCTGGCGCTAATGCAGGAATAATTACAGATGATAACTTTAATTGTGCAGGCTTTATTAAAATGGATAAAGATGCCATATTTAAGACGATTGAGGATGGATATATACCTGTAGTTACTGGTTTTCAAGGTGTAACGGAAACTGGATTAACTACTACCATAGGAAGAGGGGGAAGCGACACTTCAGCTTGTTTAATTGGTGAAGCTGTTAAAGCTATTAGAGTTGAGATATTTACCGATGTGGATGGTATAATGACTGCAGATCCTAAACTTGTACAAGATGCAAGAATAATATCTGATTTAAGTTATTTAGAAGTTTTTCAACTTGCAGATCAAGGTGCAAAGGTCATCCACCCTGGAGCTATAGAAATTGCTATGAGAAGCAATATACCAGTTATAATTAAAAATACTTTATCTGATGAAAATGGCACTTTAATTCATGATGGGTTTTCAAGGAGCAAAAGGTTATTTACTGGTATTACAAGCATTGATGAAAGAGTGCAGATTAGAATAAAAAATAATGTTGAGCTTGATGTATTTTCAGTTATGGCAGAGAAAGATATAAGCATTGATTTAATAAATGTTTTCCCCGATGAGAGCATCTTTACTATATCGCAAGATGATTTTGAAGGATTTTGCGATATTATGGAGCACAATGGGGTAAGATTTCAATTTAAAGATAATTTAACGCAAATTTCTATAATTGGAAAAGGCATGACTGGCATTCCTGGAATAATGGCAAAAATATTGAGAACTTTAAAATTAAATGGCATTGAGGTCTTACAAACTGCAGACTCAAATGCCACTATTTGGTGCCTTGTTCATAATAAAAATAAACAAAATGCTATTAATCTTCTTCATAAAGAGTTATTAGAAGAATAAATTATGAATTAACCTTCTTTTTTAGTAAACAATATATGTATTATTAAAATAGGAGGTTTTTTGTGTTGTATTATTTTGATGATGAAATAAATGATTTTGAACTTCAAAACATTAGGATAATGAATGAGGATGAAAATGAAAATGAGAGAGATGAAGGCATTGAAGAAGAAAATGGTGAAGACGATTCTAAATCTGAAAGCATTAAAGATAAGCTTCAATCTATAAAGGAATTAGGAGTACCAACCTTACCAGAAATAGATGAGAGGATACAAATATTGCCTATAATTGGTCAAATTGAAGGTCACCAAGTTTTAGGACCACAGGTTAAGAGCACAAAATATGAACATGTTCTTCCACAGATATTTGCAGCAGAAATTAGCAAAAAAGTTGAAGGCGTTTTAATTGTTTTAAACACTGTGGGAGGGGATGTTGAAGCCGGTCTTGCTATAGCAGAAATGATAAGAAGCATAAATAAACCTACTGTTTCTCTAGTTATTGGAGGAGGGCATTCAATAGGTGTACCGCTTGCAACAGCAGGTAAGTATTCATTTATTTGCCCATCAGCTACCATGATAGTTCATCCAATTAGGATGAATGGTTTAGTTATTGGAGTGCCTCAAACCTTTCAATATTTTAGCAAAATGCAAGAGAGAATCATAAATTTTATAGTGGAGACTTCAAAAATTACTGCTGAAAAATTAAAAGAGTTTATGAATAGAACTGATGGATTATTAAATGATATGGGAACAATTTTAATTGGAAAAGAGGCTGTAGATGCAGGAATTATTAACGAAGTTGGCGGGATTAAAGATGCTATAAAAACTTTGGAGGTAATGATTAATCAAAGCAAAAAACCATAGATTTACTATGGTTTTTTGTTAATTTTTAATATTAGGTTTGTTTTAAAAAATATACAATAGAATCTCATTGATTTTATAAAAGGATAATTAATAATTTTGTTGAATATACCTATGAGGTGAAATATATGCCAAAACAAAAAAAGGAAGTTAAAAAAGAAAATAAAACTTCATATTTTTCATCTGATATTTTAGGAGTATCGCTTATAAGTCTAGCTGTAATTTTTTTTATAAGTATTTTTTGGAATAATGATGCAGTGCTTATTTATCATATAAGGAGGATTATATTTTTTTTACTTGGTGTTGGTGCATTTGTTATACCTTTTTTTATTTTTTTCATCGGGATTTTTATGATTACAAAAAAGGGAGTTATAAAATTTAAATTAAAATTTTATATTCTGCTAATTATAATATTTATCATTATGCTGTTATTTCAGAGATTTAACATGTATAAATATTACATAGGTGAAGATGTTAGAGGGGGCATTGGTATTTTACTTAACTCCTTAGATCATTTTCATGGAGGCATTATTAGTTATTTAATTGATATTCCAATGGTTAAATATCTTGGTGAAACTATAACGCTTATTATTTATTTTTCAATTATATTTATATGCTTAGTGATTTTTTTAGAAGTAAGCTTAAGCGATGTTTATGATAATGTGAAAAAGAAGACAAAATTGACTATTGAAAAGATACCAAAAAATCTTATTAGTAAATATAAGGGAAGAAGCATTGAGATTGTTAAAGATAAAAAGAAGCTTAGAGAGTTTTTTAATAATTTTGAATTGAACATAGGCGAGAGGAAAGCAAAAAATATTGTAGAAGAAAAAGTAAAAGATAATAATTGCAATAATTCACAAGAAGACCTTTTAAATATAATTGAATCAAGTTATGATATTAATGAAGATGTAAAAAAACATGAACAAATAAGTTTATTTAATGATACTAAAAATGATACAATAAATAAAGAAAAAAAACCTACTTATGAAAAAAAAGTGAATTATAATTATCCTACATATCAATTATTAAATGAGAATGTTTCAAATACTATGGGCGGTGAGGATAAAAAAGAGCTTCTTAAAAGCGCATCAAAATTAATTGAAACTTTATCAAATTTTGGAGTTGAAGCAAAGGTTACTCAAGTTACAAAGGGCCCATCTGTTACAAGGTTTGAGCTTCAACCAAAACCTGGTACAAAGGTTAGCAAGATTGTTAACTTAGCAGATGATATTGCTTTATCTCTTGCTGCTATTGGCGTTAGAATTGAAGCTCCTATTCCTGGAAAGCCTGCCATAGGAATAGAAATTCCAAACAAAAAGCAAACCGCAGTGTTTTTAAGGGAAGTTATAGAAAGCGATGAATTTAAAAATACTAAGTCAAATATAGCTTTTGCTATGGGAAAAGATATAAGTGGAAAATGCATTATTTCAGATTTAACACAGATGCCTCATTTATTAATAGCCGGAGCAACAGGTTCAGGTAAATCTGTGTGTATTAATACTCTTATTACGAGTATTTTATATAAATATTCTCCTTCAGATGTAAAGTTATTAATGGTTGATCCAAAAGTTGTTGAGCTTAATGTATATAATGGTATACCACATTTATTAATTCCAGTTGTAACAGATCCCAAAAAAGCAGCAGGAGCTTTAAATTGGGCTGTAAATGAAATGACTAAAAGATATAACTTATTTGCCGAAAACAATGTTAGAAATATACAAAGCTATAATCAATTGCATAAAAATGGAAAGATACCAGAAAGAATGCATTGGATTGTCATAATAATTGATGAACTTGCTGATTTAATGATGGTATGTCCAAATGATGTAGAGGATTATATTGCAAGGCTCTCACAAATGGCAAGAGCTGCTGGAATGCATTTAGTAATTGCAACTCAAAGGCCATCTGTAGATGTCATTACTGGCGTTATTAAAGCAAATATACCTTCTAGAATTTCTTTTGCAGTTTCTAGCCAAATAGACTCAAGGACAATTTTAGATATGTCTGGAGCTGAAAAACTTTTAGGTAAAGGGGATATGCTCTTTAATCCCGTAGGGGAATCTAAGCCATTTAGGGTGCAAGGGGCTTTTATATCTGAGCAGGAGGTTGAAAGTGTAGTTCTCTTTATAAAAAATGAAAAAGGAGAAGCTAATTATCACACTGACATAATGGATGAAATTGAAAAAAATTCTTCAAAAGCAAAGGAAAAATCACAAGATGCTTTAGATGAACTTTATGACAGTGCAGTTGAAATTGTACGGGAAACAGGTCAAGCATCTACATCACTTATTCAAAGAAGGCTCAGAATAGGTTACAATAGAGCCGCAAGGATAATTGAGCAATTAGAAGAACAGAGGATAATATCTAAACCTCAAGGCAGCAAGCCTAGGGAGGTATATATTAATAGATTAGAATAGATTTAGGAGGTATATCATTTATGCTAAATATTGGGGTGGTAAGTCTTGGATGTGATAAGAACAGAGTAGATTCTGAAATTATCCTAGGAAAACTTAAGGGAAAATATAAAATAATAAACGACCCCAAAGAAGCTGACATTATAATTGTGAATACCTGTGGGTTTATACAATCTGCAAAAGATGAATCCATTGCTACTATTTTAGAAATGGCTGATTTTAAAAAAGAAAGGTGTAAACTTCTCGTTGTTACAGGTTGTTTAAGCGCAAGATATGGAAAAGAACTTATGGAAAATTTACCAGAAGTGGATATAATGCTTGGGGTAAACAATTATGATATTTTAATTGAAAAAATAGATGATTTTTTCAAATCAAAGGAAAAAATAGTCTTAACTGATTATTCAGATTCTAATATTAACTATGGAGAAAGAATTCTTACAACGCAAAATACTACAGCTTATTTAAGAATTGCTGAAGGCTGTGACAATAATTGCACATATTGTGTGATTCCTAAAATTAGAGGAAGGTACAGAAGCAGGAGAATTGAAGATTTAATAAATGAAGCTAAAGCATTATGTGATAATGGAGTAAGAGAGATTATTTTAATAGCACAAGACACTACATATTATGGAAGGGATATTTATGGTGAAAATTCTCTTTCAGATTTATTAAATGAATTATCAAAAATAGAAAAATTAAAGTGGATAAGAATTTTATATTGTTACCCTGAGGAGATTACAATTGCGCTTATTGATGAAATGAGAGAAAATAAAAAAGTTTGTCATTATATTGATATACCTCTTCAACATATTTCAAATAAAATTTTAAAAGCTATGGGAAGAAAAAGTTCAAAACAAAGGGTGGAACAGCTCATTGAGTATATCAGATATCAAATGCCTGATATAGTTATAAGGACTTCATTAATAGTTGGATTTCCTCAAGAGAGCGAAGAAGATTTTAAAGAGTTAAAAGATTTTCTTATTAAATACAAAATTCAAAATGTAGGTGTATTTAAATATTCTAAAGAAGAAGGCTCTGCAGCAGCTAATATGAAAAATCATATATCAAACAAAATTAAAAATAAAAGAGAAGAAGAGATTATGACAATTCAAAATAAAATATCTAAAGATTTGAACAAAGCATATATAGGAAAAGAGATGGAAGTATTGATAGAAGGAAGAAATAAGGATCATTTTTATGGAAGAAATGAATATATGGCTCCTGATATTGATGGCAAGGTTTTAGTAAAATCAAACAAGGATTTAAATATTGGTGAATTTTATAAAGTAAAAATAGTGAAATCATTAAGCTATGATTTGATAGGAGAGATTTAGTATGAATTTACCCAATAAAATGACTATGCTTAGAATTTTCTTAGTTCCCGTATTTTTATTTTTTTTAACTATGACAGAGATACCTTATGGAAGTTTTATTGCAACTGGAATTTTTATCATAGCTTCTTTAACTGATACATTAGATGGGTATTTTGCAAGGAAGTACAATCAAATTACAAAATTCGGTAAATTCATAGATCCCCTTGCTGATAAACTTTTAGTTACAGCTGCACTTGTTGCTCTTGTTGAATACCATAGCATAAATGCTTGGGTAGCATTTATAATAATTGCAAGAGAATTTATGATATCCGGGCTTAGAATACTTGCAGCAGCAGAAGGAGTAGTTATAGCAGCTAGCTCTTTGGGAAAAATAAAAACCATAACCCAAATTGTAGCAATTGTCCTTGCGCTCTTAAATTTAAATTTACTTAAGATAGATTTTTTAAACAATACTTGGATAATAGATTTTACAAATGTAGTCACAAACGTATCTATGATATTGGCAGTTATTTTAACCATAATATCTGCTGTTGATTATTTTTATAAAAATAAAAAGATTATAAATGAATTATAGGTTTAGCATAAATAAATTGTGACAATAATTTAAACAAATTCTTGAATAAATTGAGTTTTTCATGTACAATAATAATAGAAGAACAGATGTTTGTAATGGAGGAATAAATGATTAAAGTGAATAATGATAAATATAAAGCTTTAGAAAAAGCATTAGCTGATATTGAAAAACAATTTGGTAAAGGATCTGTAATGACACTATCTGACAATTCAAAATTAAACATTGAAAGCATTTCGACAGGATGTCTTGATTTAGACATTGCTTTAGGCATTGGAGGAGTTCCAAGAGGAAGGATAGTTGAAATATTTGGACCAGAATCTTCAGGTAAAACCACTGTGGCATTGCATATTATAGCAGAAGCTCAGAAAGCAGGAGGAACTGCAGCATTTATAGATGCTGAACATGCACTTGATCCAGGGTATGCTAAGAATTTAGGAGTTGAAATAGAATCTCTTTTAGTATCTCAACCTGATAATGGAGAACAGGCACTTGAAATTGCAGAGGCACTAGTTAGGTCTGGAGCAATTGATGTAATTGTAATAGACTCAGTAGCAGCGCTTGTACCAAGAGCTGAAATAGAAGGTGAAATGGGAGACTCACATGTTGGCCTTCACGCTCGCCTTATGTCACAAGCTTTAAGAAAACTTACAGGAAATATTTCAAAATCAAAATGTGTAGCAATTTTCATTAATCAGCTTCGTGAAAAAGTGGGAATAATGTTTGGAAATCCTGAAACTACAACAGGAGGAAGAGCTTTAAAATTTTATTCTTCTGTAAGGCTTGATGTTAGAAAATCAGATACAATAAAACAAGGTGAAGAAATAGTTGGAAATAGAACTAAAGTTAAAGTTGTTAAAAATAAAGTTGCAGCACCATTTAAACAAGCAGAATTTGACATTATGTATAATGAAGGAATATCTAGAGAAGGCGTAGTACTTGATGTAGCTGTTAAAGAAGGAATAATTCAAAAGAGCGGTGCATGGTTTTCTTATGATAAAAATAAATTAGGGCAAGGAAGAGAAAATGCTAAACAGTTTTTAAAAGATAATCCTAACATATTCTTTGAAGTAGAAAACAATATTAGACAAAAATATAAACTTCCTACTAATGAAACTGCTGTTAAAATAAATATTCCAAGCGAAAATGTTGACGAAATCATCGCACAAGATATAACTCAAGAATAAAAATCTTGACATAAAATTTTACTTAATATAAAATTAAAATGATTTATAGTATATATATATTCTGGTTTATCATACTTATTATACCAAATGAATAATTATGCACTTTCTCCGCTTTTATATTTGCCATATAAGCAAAGAAAAGCAAGGAGGTGTTACGAACTGAAATATGCTTATGTAATTTTAGCTTTAATTTTTTCTCTTTCAGTAGCAGTTATAGCTGTAATATATTATTTGAAAAATAAATTTCAGATTAATATAAAGCTTTCCGAAGAGAAGGCAAAACAAATAGTGGAAAACGCTTCAAAAGAAGCAGATACTAAGAAAAAGGAAGCTATACTTGAAGCAAAAGAAGAGACACACAAACTGAGGATTGAACTTGAAAAAGAAACTAAAGATAGAAGAAAAGAGATTCAGCAGCTTGAAAAAAGGTTAATACAAAGAGAAGAGTTTTTAGACAAAAAAACCGAATCTTTAGAGAAAAAAGACGTTCTTTTAAATGATAAAATTTTAAAGCTTGAAACATCAGAAAAAGAGCTTGAAAGCGTTTTACTTATGCAAAAGGAAAAGCTTGAAGAAATTTCAGGTTTAACTCAGGAGCAAGCAAAGGACACATTACTTAAAGAGATTGAAAAGGAAATTAAACAAGAAACTGCCATTTTGATAAAAGAATTAGAATTAAATGCAAAAGAAGAAGCTGATAAAAAAGCAAGAGAAATAATTACTTATGCCATACAAAAATGTGCAGCAGATCATGTAGTTGAAAGTACTGTTCATGTTGTATCACTGCCAAGTGATGATATGAAAGGTAGAATAATAGGCAGAGAGGGAAGAAACATAAGAACACTTGAGACATTGACAGGTGTTGATTTAATTATAGATGACACCCCAGAAGCTGTTATATTATCAGCATTTGATCCTATAAGAAGGGAAGTTGCAAGGCTTGCGCTTGAAAAATTAATTATTGATGGAAGAATTCATCCAGCTAGAATCGAAGAATTAGTTGAAAAAGCAAAAAAAGAAATTGAAACTATTATTAAAGAAGAAGGAGAACAAGCAGCTTTTGAAGTTGGTGTTCATGGTTTACATGCTGAAATTATTAAAATTTTAGGAAGACTTAAATATAGAACAAGTTATGGACAAAATGTTTTAAAACATTCTGTGGAAGTTTCTCAACTTGCGGGATATATGGCTTCTGAGCTTGGACTTGATCCAAGTGTTGCAAGAAGGGCTGGGCTTTTACACGACATTGGAAAAGCAATTGATAGTGAAACAAGTAGCTTACATGCAATTACAGGGGCTGAATATGCTAAGAAATATCATGAAAATGCAATTGTTGTTAATGCTATAGCTGCTCATCACTTAGATGTTGAACAGCAATCTATAGAGGCAATTCTTGTTCAGGCAGCAGATGCCATTTCTGCAGCAAGACCTGGCGCAAGAAGAGAGACAATAGAAACATATATTAAAAGATTAGAAAAATTAGAAGAAATAGCAAATTCATATGAAGGTGTTGAAAGGTCATATGCAATTCAAGCGGGAAGAGAAATTAGAATTATGGTTAAACCAGATGCCATAAACGACGATCAAGCATTAGTAATGGCAAGGGATATGGTTAAGAAGATAGAATCTGAACTTGAATATCCAGGGCAAATAAAAATAAATGTTATTAGAGAAACTAGAGCTATTGAATATGCAAAATAAATATTAAAAATAAATAAATGGGTGAATTTTTAGCATTCACCCATTTTTCAATATGTTCTTATATCTACTTTCTTAAATCCTCTAAAAGTTCTGTTTTTGATTTTGTTTTATCATCTACTTCTTTAATTACTTTAGCAGGGGCACCAGCTACTACTACATTTTTAGGAACGTCTTTAGTCACAACAGAACCTGCTGCAATTACAGAACCTGATCCAATTTTAACTCCTTCAAGCACTACAGCGTTTGCTCCAATTAAAACATTGTCTTCGATGATGCAAGGGTCTTTTGAAGGTGGTTCTAATACTCCAGCTATTACTGCTCCTGCACCTAGATGAACGTTTTTGCCTAGTTTTCCTCTAGCTCCAACAACAGCATTCATATCTATCATAGTGCCTTCTCCAATTTCTGCACCTATATTTATAACTGCGCCCATCATAATTACAGCGCCCTTTCCTATTATGACATTATCGCGTATTATAGCACCAGGTTCTATTCTAGCGTCTATATTTAAAAGATCTAGCATTGGTATTGCAGAATTTCTTCTATCATTCTCAACTCTATATCTAGTTATATTTTGCTTATTTTTTTCAATTAAAGATAAAATGTCCTTAGATTCTCCAAATAAAACTGTAGCATTTCCTTCACCATAATGTTCGTATGAGGATAAATCAATTTTTTGAATATTGCCTGAAATGTAAGCTTTTACTGGAGTGGTTTTTTTTGCTTCTTTAATGTATCTTGCTATTTCATAAGGATCCGTTAAATTGTAATTCATATACGTAACCTACTTTCTTTTGAATATTTTTTATAAGTATATTATAATAAATATGCCCAAATGAGTATATAGGTTAATGAATTTAGATAGTGGAGGATAAAATGGAAATATTAGATACTTTGAAAAACGTTCAAATTACTGGTATAAGGCGTTTCTACAATGAGATGTCTAGGTTTAAAAATGTTGTTTCATTAACATTAGGCGAGCCTGATTTTCCTATGCCTGAAGGTGTAAAAACTGCAGTTATGAAGGCCATTATGGAAAATAAAACAAGATATACATCGAATTCAGGACTTGAAGAGCTTAGAGAGGAAATTAGCTTATATTTAAAAAAGTTTAACATAAATTATGAAAAAGATGAAGTTTTAGTTACAGTAGGTGGCAGTGAAGCCATTTTTGCAAGCTTAAAGGCTCTTATAAATAAGGGAGATAAAGTTTTAATACCATCTCCAGGATACCCTGCATATGAGGGAATAATTAAAATTTTAGGAGCAATTCCAATTTATTATACATTTAACGAAGATCTATCAATTAATAGAGAATCAATAATTAATGGGCTTAACTGTGGCTCAAAAATATTAATCATGTCATTTCCATCAAATCCCTTGGGAAATGTGCTTTCAAAAGAGGATAAAGAGTTTTTATATGGTGAAATTAAAAATAGAGATACCTTTATAGTAAGCGATGAAATATATGCTAATTTATGCTATGAAGAAGAATATCATAGCTTGCTTCAATATGAGGATATTAAGGAGAAATCCATATATATAGGTGGATTTTCAAAAATATTTTCTATGACAGGGCTTAGAATTGGTTACATCTGCACCAATAGTGATTTATATAAAGAAATTATTAAAGTTCATCAATACATGGTAACTTGCGCTTCAAGCATATCTCAATATGGAGCTTTAGCAGGGCTTAAATATTGTTTAGATGATGCACAAATTATGAAAGAAAGCTTTAAAAAAAGAAGAGATTATGTTTATGAACGATTGATAAATATGAATATAGATGTTACATTGCCAAAGGGGGCATTTTATATGTTTCCATCAATAAAGAAATTTAATTTAACAAGCGAAGAATTCTGTTATAAATTTTTGCAAGATAAAAGAGTAGGTGTAATACCCGGAAATGCATTTCCAAATTCTGGTGAAGGATATGTAAGGATATCTTACGCAAACTCCATTAACAATTTAAAAATAGCCATGGACAAATTAGAAAGTTTTGTAAAAATTATTAATCGTTAAATATCTACGGCATAGCTTTAGGTATATTAAGCTATAAAAGATAAATAATATATAAATAAATATTTTAAGAAAAGCCCTGAGTTTTATAATATTAACCTTATTTTCATATATATATTTTTAAATTTTAAGCATATAATTGATCTATATTATTATTAATAATAATGAGGTGACTTTTTTGTGGTATAGAAAAAATGAAGACGAGGTTTTAAAAGAACTAAGTTCAAACATGGAAAGTGGTCTTGATTTAAGTGAAGTAAACAGAAGAATTGCAGAGTTTGGTCATAATAAGCTTACTGAAAAGAAGAAAAAATCTATAATATTAAAATTTTTTGAGCAATTTAACGATGTATTAATTTACGTTTTAATTGTAGCAGCTATTATTTCAGTTGTGCTCGGTGAATATAGCGATGCAATAATTATAATGATAGTAGTGGTAATAAATGCTGTAATTGGTGTAGTCCAAGAATATAGAGCAGAACAGGCCATGGATGCATTAAAAAAACTTTCATCACCTAAAGCTTATGTGAAAAGAGAAAATAAGGTAACAGAAATTCCATCTGAAGAAATTGTGCCTGGAGATATTATAGTTTTAGATGCTGGAAGATATATACCATGTGATATTAGAATTTTAGAAAGCGCTAACTTAAAAATAGAAGAATCTGCATTAACTGGCGAATCCGTTCCAGTTGATAAAGTTTCATCCACCATTACAGGTTCAGAGGAAATTGCATTAGGCGATCAAAAAAACATGGCATTTATGTCCACATTTATAACCTATGGCAGAGGAATTGGAGTGGCAACTGCTACAGGAATGAAAACAGAAATAGGTAAAATTGCAGAGATGCTTTCAGAAGAAGACAACGAGGAAACTCCACTTCAAAAGAATTTAACCTCTTTAGGAAAAATTTTAGCTCTCATAGCTATTGTGATTTGTGCAATAATTTTTGTTGTTGGAATTATACAAGGAAGAGATATAAAGGAAATGTTCTTTATAGCTGTAAGCTTAGCTGTTGCAGCCATTCCAGAAGGGCTTGTTGCTATCGTCACAATTGTCCTTGCAATGGGAATGCAAAAGATGATAAAAGTAAACGCCTTAGTGAGAAAGCTTACAGCAGTTGAAACGTTAGGAGCTGTAAATGTAATATGCTCTGATAAAACTGGAACCTTAACTCAAAATAAAATGACAGTATTAAAGTATTACTTAAATGGCGAAATTAAAGAAATAAATGAGCTAAAATATAAAACTGAGGAAGAAAAGCTTCTAGTTAATAGCATGGTGCTTTGCAACGATGCAACTAGCACTAAGACAGAAAAAACTGGTGATCCAACTGAAATTGCGTTAATAGATGTAGGAAACAATATTGAAATTTATAAAGATTCACTTGAAAATGAGTTTAAAAGAATTGATGAAATACCATTTGAATCCGATAGAAAGCTTATGACAACAGTTAATGAAAATAACAAGGTAAAATATGCGTTTACAAAGGGTGCTGTTGATAATTTAATTGAGCTTTGCAATAAAATAATTGTTGGCGAAAAAGTGATTGATTTAACTGCAGATTTAAAAAATAAAATATTAAATTCAGCAAATAAAATGTCAGATCAGGCCTTAAGAGTTCTTGCATCTTCCTATAAAATCATAAATGACAACAATAAGGAGAATTATGAGAAAGATTTAACGTTTATTGGGCTTATGGCTATGATCGACCCTCCAAGGCCTGAGGTAAAAGATGCTATAGTAAAATGCAAAGGTGCAGGCATTAAAACCATAATGATAACAGGAGATCATAAAAATACTGCTGTTGCAATTGCTAAAGAATTAGATTTAGCTAAGGATGAAAGCGAGGCTATATTTGGATATGAGCTTGATAAATTAACTGATGAAGAGCTAAAATCAAAGGTTGATAATTTAAGGGTTTATGCAAGGGTTTCTCCTGAGCATAAAGTTAGAATAGTTAAAGCCATAAAGTCAAGAGGCAATGTAGTTTCCATGACAGGAGATGGGGTTAATGATGCTCCTTCTTTAAAAGCTGCTGATATTGGAGTTGCCATGGGCATAACTGGCACAGATGTATCAAAAGGTGCAGCAGATATGATTTTAACCGATGATAATTTTACAACCATTGTAAGCGCAGTGGAAACAGGAAGAAATATATTTAACAACATAAAAAAAGCAATACTCTTTCTTTTAAGTTGTAATTTAGGTGAAATATTTTCATTGTTTTTTGCAATAATGTTAGGATGGCCAACACCACTTGAGCCAACCCACATTCTTTGGGTAAATTTAGTTACAGATAGTTTTCCTGCACTTTCTTTAGGTATGGAAGCTTCAGATAAAGATGTGATGAAAGAGGCCCCAAGAAATGTTAACGAGAGCTTTTTAACAAAACATGCAACATTATTAATATTATTAGGTGGGCTTTTAATTGGAATATTAACCTTAGTGGCCTTTGCACTTGGCATATACTTCCATACTGGCTCTTTTGATATAGTATCTCATATGAAAGAAGGCACTAAGAGCAGCGCAATAATTTACGCTCAAACCATGGCATTTATGGTCCTTAGCACTTCACAATTATTCTTCTCTTTAAATATGAGAAACTTAAATAAATCCATATTTAAAATTGGCTTGTTTACCAATAAATATTTAATTGGAGCTGTTTTGTTTGGAATACTAATTCAAGTAGCAGTTATAAACATACCAGTTATAAATACAGCCTTTAATGTGATACCGCTTTTAGGAAAAGACCTAGCGGTGGTTATTTTGTTATCCATTACACCAATTATTGTAGGGGAAATATTTAAAGTTATTTACAATAAAATATCAAGATAGAAAAAAAGGGGCTGTTGTAGAACTAATTTTAAATTAGTTCTGAACAGCCCCTTTTTTAAAATAAATCAGCGTGTGTTCCTGTTCTCAAAAAACGTATTTCTGTTTCAGTTAGTTCATATATAAGTAACCAATTAGATTCAATGTGACATTCTCTGCATCCAATATAATTTCCAGATAATGCATGATCTTTAT
>JAVBPD010000135.1:0-7372 GCA_031549885.1 Clostridiaceae bacterium | reverse complement strand
AATTTATTCAAATTTTAGAATATAAAAGTGAATTCAATGGTATTGAATTTGTAAAAGCTGATAGGTTTTATCCATCAAGTAAGACATGTTCCTGCTGTGGGCAAATCAAGAAAGATTTAAAACTTAAAGATAGAGTTTTCAGATGCCCATCATGTAATTTCAAAATTGACAGAGACAAAAATGCCTCTATAAATCTTTCAAGATACAAAAAATCAGCATAATATCACAAACAAGATAATGCTGATATGTACTGCTCGTTACGCAGGAATTCAAGCCTTTGGAGTGTCATACCAAACAAAAGTAGCTTAGGCAAAATTGGACACATTGAAAAAGGAATAAATCTCAAAATATTAGGTTTTGGTAGATTTTATGTAACGGGTGCAGAATCAAAGCAATAATAATATCTACATTAAATGAAGCTGTGAGAAAGAGAACTTTTGTAGTAATGACTGTAGTGGCAGTTTTGTATTTAATACTGTGGACTGTTTTACTCTATCACTATAAAAATTCCATGTCATCTAATAGTATGGAAATGCAAGTTCAATCTGTTGCTTCGGTAATGTTAACTCAAACAGGACTCCAGTTTTCTTCTATGTTAATGTGCCTTTTAACCATTATGCTTGGAGCAGGGTCTATAGCAAGTGAGCTTGAAAATGGAATGATTCATGCTATTATTTCAAGACCTTTAAGAAGGTATGAATATATTTTAGGAAAGCTAGTTGGACTTTTAATACTTTTATTTTTATATGCAAGTTTACTATTTTTTGCTATATTTATTATAGGAAAGTTTTTTTCATTAAATACAATTACTATGTTAACAGCTGCTCAAGTCATTGAAGGATGGTTTTTGTATCTTTTAGTGCCTATGATTGTTTTATGCGTTACTATTTATGGTTCTGTGTCGCTTAAAGTAGTACCAAACGGGCTTTTAATGATATTTATATATATACTTGGCAATATTGGCGGGATGGTTGAAATGATTGGAAAATATATGAACAATGCTGGGGTTTCTAGTGCAGGGATTTTTATTAGCCTTATTTCTCCATTTCAAACTTTATTTGCAACAGCCCAAAGGGTTTTACTTCCGTCAACAGGAATTGCTGGAGAAATTATGCGAAGTGCTGGTGGACTTTCTGGATCTGGAGAACCTGCCAGTTTATTGATGTTTATATACATTGGCATTTATGCCATTGCTTTTTTATTTCTTGCAATTCGCAAGTTTAGCAAGATGGACATAAATTAAAAGGAGGAAAAAGATGAGCATATATGATTTTACAGTAAAGGATAATGAAGGAAATGATGTTTCCTTAAGTTATTATAAGGGAAAGGTTCTTTTGATTGTAAATACTGCTACAAAGTGAGGATTTACTCCGCAGTATGGATCACTGCAAAAGTTATATGAAAAATATAATGAAAGAGGATTTGAAATTTTAGATTTTCCATGCAATCAGTTTTTAAATCAGGCACCAGGTACAGATCCTGAAATTCAATCCTTTTGTGAAGTTTCATATGGAACAACATATAAAAGGTTTAAAAAGATAGATGTAAATGGAAAAAATGCTGATCCTTTATATGTATATCTTAAAAAAGAAGCATCAAATGAGCTTTTAGATGAAGAGAATTTAAAATTTAGAGATAAATTAGAAAAGCTTAGCCAAAAATTTATTGGAAGTGAGATAAAGTGGAATTTCACTAAATTTTTAATAGGTAGAGATGGAAAAGTAGTGGAAAGATTTGCTCCAATTAAAAAACCAGAAGATATTGAACCGTATATTGAAAAACTTCTTTAATTTAACATAGACTATCCTGAATCAAGGGATAGTCTATATTTTTTATATTTTTGATCATAATATCTTTTAACAAAAAATTAATTACAAATCCTAAATTAAGAGTAAAATATAGATATAAAGGAAATATTGCTTAAAAAGGAGTGTGTTTTATATATGAGACAAAGTTTATATAGCATAATGCTTTCTAGTGAAATTATAGATGAAATTGATAAACTTGCATTTAAAAAAGAAGTCGACCGCTCATCTATGCTTAATGAAATTTTAGCTGATTATCTTTCCATTAAGATACCGCAGATGAACTTAAAAGAAGTCTTCGATATGATTGAATTAAACATGAATAGCAGCAGTATTTTTAGAGTTGATTCAAATTTAACAGATTGTATTATTAACGTAAAAAGCCCTATTGAACATGAATATCGCCCAGCGCTTAAATATTCTGTTGAAGTATTTAATAAAAATGATGCAAGAGTAGGGAAATTAAAGCTTATTTATAGAACTTATGACATGCATGCTTTATCAAGATTTAACAATTTTATAGATATTTGGATTTCACTTGAAACTCACTATATTCATAAGTATTTTCCTAAAAATAGCATTAAATATGAGGTTGAAAGCGGAAGGTTTAGCCGTATATTAATGATTCCTAAAGATTTATCACCTGTTACAAATGAAATATTAAGCAAAGGCATATGCGACTATATAAGAGAGTTAGATGAATTGTTAAAGCTTTACTTAAATAACATAGAGTTTGATGCTAAAAAAGTAGAAAAGATATATATTGATTATATCAATAAAGCAATAGTTTTATAAAAAAATATTAGACGGAGGCAAAATGAATTTATGGATACAAAAAGGTTTACTCAAAAATCTTTAGAAGCTATTTCAGTTGCACAAAAAATAGCTATAGAAAATGAAAATATGCAAATTGAGCCTGAACATTTGTTATATGCCCTTTTAGATCAAGATAATGGTTTAATACCAAGGTTATTTGAAAAAATGGAAATTGATCCAGATAATGCTTTATCTATTGTTGATAATTATATTTCAAATATGCCAAGGGTGACGGGGTCAGGTAGGGAAGCAGATAAAATATATATATCCCAAGCTGTAGATAAAATATTAGTGGATGCTGAAAAGCAAAGTAAAAATTTAAAGGATGAGTATGTGTCAACTGAACATATATTTTTGGCTTTCTTTGACAAATTAACACCTAATTTAAAAGATATATTTAACAAAATTAATATAGATAAGGCTAAATTTTTAAGCGCCTTAAAATCTGTAAGAGCAAATACTAAAGTAACAAATGACAACCCTGAGGAGACATATGAAGCTCTCACTAAATATGGATATGATTTATTAGAGAGAGTTAGAAAGCAAAAGCAGGATCCTGTAATTGGCCGAGATGAAGAAATAAGAAATGTCATAAGGATTTTATCAAGAAAAACTAAAAATAACCCTTGCTTAATTGGAGAACCTGGAGTAGGGAAGACAGCCATAGTGGAAGGGCTTGCAATACGAATTGTTAAAGGCGATGTGCCAGAGGGTTTAAAGGATAAGACAATTTTTGCTCTTGATATGGGCGCATTAATCGCTGGTGCAAAGTATAGAGGTGAGTTTGAGGAAAGGTTAAAAGCAGTTTTAAATGAAATAAAGCAAAGTGAAGGAAAAATAATACTTTTTATAGATGAAATTCACACAATAGTTGGAGCTGGTAAAACAGAAGGAGCTATGGATGCTGGAAATTTATTAAAACCTATGCTTGCAAGAGGAGAGCTTCACTGCATTGGAGCAACAACCCTTGATGAATATAGGCAATATATTGAAAAAGATGCGGCTCTTGAAAGAAGATTTCAGCCAGTTTTTGCAAATGAGCCATCTGTGGAAGATACTATAACTATACTTAGAGGCTTAAAGGAAAGATATGAGGTATTTCATGGAGTTCAAATAACAGATGGAGCTTTAATATCTGCTGCAGTTTTGTCTCACAGATATATTTCAGATAGATTTTTGCCTGATAAGGCTATTGATTTAGTTGATGAAGCTTGCGCAATGATTAGAACTGAAATTGATTCTATGCCTACAGAGCTTGATGATATTTCAAGAAAGATTATGCAATTTGAAATTAAAGAAGCAGCTTTAAAGAGGGAAACAGATAGCGCATCTAAAGAGAATTTAGCTAAAACTAGGAAGGATTTAGCAGAACTTAGAGATGAATTTAATGCTATGAAGGCTCAATGGGAGCTTGAGAAAAACAGCATATCTTCTATTCAAAAGGTAAAAGAGCAAATAGAAAGAGTAAATGCCCAAATTGAAGAGGCAGAAAGGAAATATGATCTTGAGAAACTAGCAGAATTAAGATATGGGAAGCTTCCAGAGCTTGAAAAAGAGCTAAAAGAAGCAGAGAGAACTGAAGGAAGTGCTGGAAAGCGCACTCTTTTAAGAGATAAAGTTACTGATGAGGAAATAGCAAAGATCATAGCTAGATGGACAGGAATTCCTATAACAAAGCTTCTTGAAGGAGAGCGTGAGAAGATTTTAAATTTAGATAAGGAGCTTCATAAAAGAGTAGTAGGCCAGGATGAAGCTGTTGAAAAGGTATGTGAGGCTATTATTAGATCAAGGGCTGGGATTGCCGATCCTAATAGGCCAATTGGTTCATTTTTATTTTTAGGACCTACTGGAGTGGGTAAAACAGAACTTGCTAAAACTTTATCTGAATATTTATTTGATGATGAACACAATATGGTGAGAATTGATATGTCTGAATATATGGAAAAGTATTCTGTGTCAAGGCTTATTGGAGCTCCTCCTGGATATGTTGGATATGAAGAAGGTGGGCAATTAACTGAAGCTGTGAGGAGAAGACCTTATTCTGTGGTTTTATTTGATGAAATTGAAAAAGCTCATCATGATGTGTTTAATGTTCTCCTTCAAGTTTTAGATGATGGAAGAATTACTGATTCTCACGGTAAAACAGTAGATTTTAAAAACACAATAATAATATTAACGTCTAATATTGGATCTGAATTTTTGCTCAATGGCATACTTGATGATGGTCAAATTAAAGAGGATATAAAATTTGCCATTGACAGCCTTTTAAAGCAGCATTTTAGACCAGAATTTTTAAACAGATTAGACGAAATTGTGTTCTTTAAACCACTTATGAGAAATGAAGTTTTCAAGATTATAGATATACTTATTCAAAATTTATCTAAGAGGCTAGAATCTCAGCAGTTTACTTTAAAATTAACTGATGAAGCTAAACAATTTATTTTAGATAATGCTTATGATTCAGTATTTGGAGCAAGGCCTCTTAAAAGGTTTATTCAAAGCAAAATTGAAACTTTAATAGGTAGAGCTATAATAAAAGGAGATATTTTGCCAGGCGAAGAAATAGTTATTGATGAGAAAAATGGTGAATTAATAGTTAGTTAATTTAAGTATTTTAAGATTGAAAAAAATGGTGCTTTTAAATATAATGTATTTAAAAAGGAAAAAATTAGATATTAAATTAAATATATAAATATAGACATTCATAAAAAATGAATGCCTATATTTATAATAAATTTATGGAAGGGAATGTATAAATGTGAACAATGATGAAAAAATATTACAAATGTTAGAAGAAATTCAAACAGACATTAAACAAATGCAAACAGATATGGAAATCATTAAAGATGGACAAAGGCAACATGCTGAGCTCCTTAATGCTTTAATATATAGATCTGATGTACATAAACATGAAATTGATAAACTAAATATTGAAATTGTTAAGGTTAAAGCACTAAAGTAATTACTGCAAATAGCAAATTAAATAAAATGTGGACATGTTATTTAGAAGGGGTGGTCAATATGTCATTTAGTCTATTTATAAATTTTAACGGAAATTGTAGAGAAGCTTTAGATTTTTATGCAAAGGTTTTTAAATCTGAAGTTCAGCGCCTTATGACCTATGGCGAAATGCCTTTGGATCCTAATTTTACTGTTTCAGAGGAAGATAAAGATAAAATACTTTATGCTCAAATTCCTATTTGTGGATGTATTGTTATGTTCTGTGATAATCCTACTACAATGCCTTCAATTATTGGAAGCAATATTAGTCCAACTATTGGAGCTGAGGATATGGATGAAATAAGAAGAATGTTTAATGAGCTTAAAGAAGGTGGGGAAGTTGGCATGGAACTTCAGCAGACTTTTTGGAGCAAGCTTTATGGAATGGTAACAGATAAATACGGCATTACTTGGCAACTTTCTCATGAAAGTAGTGAGTATATATAATATAGTACTAAAAGCATTAGAAAATTTAAAAATAAAAAAGCGTTGAAATCTTTATAAAGTTTTTCAATGCTTTTATAAATATCTCTCATTTTAAAGAATAATATAGTTTATTTTGAAGAATCATAAACTTATAAATATGTATTAAGGTAGGGATAAAAATGAGGGATTTTGTCATTGTTACGGACTCTAATTCAGATATACCAATTGATATAATACAAAAATATAAAATTCCAATAGCTGAAATTGAGTGCACTATTGATGGTAAAGATATAAAGGAAAATTTGATAAATAATATGGATTTAAAAGGCTTTTATGAATCTATGAAAAAAGGGATTGTACCTCATACTTCTATGATAAGTCCAGCAGTGTATATAAATATTTTTGAGAATATATTAAAACAAAATAAGGATGTAATTTATATTTGCATTTCATCACAGTTAAGTGGAACATATAATAGCGCTTTAATTGCAAGAGATTATTTATTGCCAATATATAAAGAAGGAAGAATTGAAGTTATAGATTCGCTTTCTGCAACAATGCAACAAGGTCTTTTAGTATATGAGGCTTATAAATTAAAAGAAAATGGACAAACTTTTCAAGATATTGTAAATTGGCTAAAAAATAATTTGCAAAAATTCAATGTTTGGTTTATGGTTGATGATTTAGATTATTTAAAAAATGGAGGGCGAATATCAAGCGCTGAAGCAATTATTGGCAAAACCTTAAACATTAAGCCAATTTTAACAGTAAATAAAGAAGGAAAAATAGTTACTGTTGAAAAGGTTAGGGGAAGAAAAAAAGCCATGCATACAATTACTGATAAATTTAAAAAACAGCAATATGATATTAGGGATTCTGTAGTTTGTATACTTCATAGTGATTGTGAGGAAGATGCAGAGATATTGAGAAATGAGGTTAAAGAATTTTCTCCTAAAGAGATTTTATTTAATGAAGTGAGAACTGTAATAGGGACTCATACAGGGCCAAATGCTTTAGCTATTGCATTTTATGGGGAAGAGAGAAAACAATAATTTTAAAATATATTGAAAATAAAAATCTACTTTGTTAGACTACTAGTGAAATAGTCTTTAAAGGAGATTTTGTTATGGAGTTAAAAGATGCTATTTATGGAAGAAGATCAGTGCGTAAATTTAAAGATAAATTTGTTGATAAAGAAATAATTAAAAATTTAATGGATGCCTCCGCTAAGGCACCGAGTGCTATGAATGCGCAACCCTGGGCTTTTTCTGTAATTCAAAATAAAGATTTATTAAATGATATATCTGATAGAGCTAAAGCTTTTT
>JAVBPD010000032.1:0-81259 GCA_031549885.1 Clostridiaceae bacterium | reverse complement strand
GCCTTCATATTCCATTAAAAAACCTCTTTAAAAAAATTCTAACGTTAAAATATATGCTATAAAAAATCATTTAGAACAAAATTATTAGAAAATAAGCTAAGAGCTTTAGATATAGAATATTCCGTCTTATTTTGATAAAATTCACTATTTTGATGATATAAAATTTACCAAAGAAGATTAAAATGCATTCTTTTCTTACATTGTGCTTTATTATTTTTAATGAAGATAAAATTTAGTTCCTTTAACTTTACTAATTTTGTTATCTTATTTTATAGAATGCTTTATATATAACGTTTTTTGGACCAAAAGTATCTGTAACCCATGATAATACTTGCTTTTCTTACGACATATTTATAGATTTCATTATGTATTATATGTAAAATATTAGTTGTACTAATGAGTCCAAAATTAAAAGGGGGGGTTATATAAATGAAAAAATTTAGATCTGCACTAATCTTATTTTTTACATTAGTATTTATTATTTGTAGTTTTAGTTCAAAAATTTCAGCAAAAGCTTTTAATGCTAGTGAAATTATTAATTCAAATTCAGTTTCATCATCACCAAAAGCATTAAATGATCTAATTACACGTTTGCAAAAGTACGGAGTTAAAATTAGCATAACTTCTGGTAATTCTGATACAACATCACAATCTAATACTACTTCAAAAAAAGCCCCTACTGTAAATACAACAGCTAAACCTGTAAACACAACAGCTAAGCCCGCAAACACAACAGCTAAACCCGTAAACACGACAGCTAAACCTGTAAATACAACAGCTAAGCCCGTAAATACAACGGCTAAACCTGTAAACACAACAGCTAAACCTGTAAATACAACATCGGCTCCAGTTAATACAACATCAGTTCCAGTTGATACAACTGAAGCAGCAGTAGTACAAGATCCACAACCTGAAAATACAAACTATGTAGCTTTGACATTTGATGATGGTCCAAGCTCTTCACTTACACCTAGACTTCTAGATGCTCTCGATGAATATAATGCAAAAGCAACCTTTTTCTTAGTAGGAAATATGATAAGATCAGATGACGTTGTAAAAAGAATATACAACTCAGGTCATGAAATAGGAAATCATACATATGATCATAAAGACTTAACAACCCTATCTTATGATGCTATAAACAATGAAATCGAACAAACATCTGATATTATAAGGTCAATAACTGGTGCAAATCCTACATTATTAAGACCTCCTTACGGTGCTCACAACAGTTATGTAGATAATATAATTGGTCAATACAATTTTCCAATAATTTTTTGGAATGTAGATCCAGAGGATTGGAAATATAGAGATTCAGATTTAGTATATGAAAAAGTTAAAAATGGCCTTGTAGATGGCAATATTATATTAATGCATGATATTCATGCAACCACTGTAGAAGCTGCTATTAGAATACTTAGAGATTACAGCAATAAAGGTTATAAATTTGTAACAGTAAGTCAGCTTGCTTCTATAAAAAATACTCCTTTAAATCCTGGACAATCATATTCTAATTTTAGATAAAAAATCACTCCTTTATTTATTTAAAGGGGTGATTTTTTTTGATCTTTATAAATAAAGGTAATTAAATAAAAATAGAACAGTGAAAGTGCATTTATGGAAAGAGTCGAATTTTTGCCATTTAATAAATGAATTGTTAATGGCATTAAATCACATTATAACAGAATTAAGAAGTGCATAATTTAAACTTTTTTTGTATTTTTAGCTTAAAGGATTTTTGCGCCCTTTTAAATCCCCTACTCTAACTTAAAAGTACCCTTTTTTTTAAACATTTTTATGGATAAATAGATTCTCCTTAATAAGATTATAAAATAGTTTTTTATGAATTATATTATGTATTTATTTACAAAACAATTTAAAATATTAGCTATTATTAGAAATAAAATATTCAAGGAGATTAATTATGAAGATTAAGTCATCATTTATTTTTTTATTTGTCATGCTGAGCTTTATGATTTTTTATGCTAAAGTGCCATTAGCTATTGATCCAAATGATGCATATATAATCAATGCTGATGATACCTATAATTATGATTTTAAAACATATGATGATAATGGAGATGAGCAATTTATAATATATGTACCAATCGAAGCTGGTTCTGAAGCGTATAATAATATAATGAATAACACAGAAGATGATGCTCAAAATTTAATATTACAACCTGCTGTACCTGTTCAAACTAATGCCACTAAATATATAGCCTTAACATTTGACGATGGCCCCAGCCCATCGCTTACTCCTGAGCTTCTCAATGCCTTAAATATGTATAATGCTAAAGCAACCTTTTTCTTGGTAGGTCAAATGGTAGCAAATTCACCTGACATAGTTAAGATGATCTATAATTCAGGCAATGAAATAGGAGACCATACATACAATCATCCAGATCTTACAATGCTTTCAACAGAAGACGCCAATTGGCAAATAACTCACACTAAAGATATGATTAAATCTATCACAGGAGCAAATCCAACATTGTTCAGACCTCCATATGGATCTTATAATGGAACCATAGATACTATAACATGTTCAAATAATTTACCTATTGTTCTATGGAATATAGACACTTTAGATTGGATGTATCCTGATGTTAACGTTGTCTACAATAGTATTGCAAGCAATTTACAAGATGGAAACATTATTCTGCTTCATGATATCCATCCTACAAGTGTTGAAGCTGCAATAAGAATTCTCAAAGATTATAGCAATAAAGGCTATAAATTTGTAACAGTAAGCCAGCTTGCCTCAATTAAATGTAGAGCTTTAGTTCCAGGACAATCATATTATAACTGCCAATAGATTTTTAGGGATAAGTGAAATCTTATCCCTAAATTCCAACATAAGAATTTTTGTAATTTCTAAAAAATATAACCCCAAATGCTATACATATAGATGCTATTGTTATAACAGCGTTTAAATATGGAAGCTCTGATAACAAACCAACTATTACTAGCATTCCTAAAACATACCAGAAATTGTTGTGAAATCTTTTTAAATTAAATCTTTTTACAACGAAATTAGCAATAAATATGGAAGATAGAAACTTTGACAAAAATATCAAAATACCATAAACCATCAACCCAATTATTCCAATAGGTATTCCTACAATTGTAATAAATGTTATTAAAGCTGCTATTGGAGTTGCAATTATTATTATTGCCCCAACTCCCATAGTCTGCAATGGTCTTTCTAAAAGATCTACTCCTTTTTCTATAAATAATGGATTTAAAAATATAACTAATAGCCAAATAAATATGCCTAAAACCACAAAGAATATAAAAGATCTCATAAATTCAGTTATTCTTTGTGCCATAGTAATGTCCTTGCCATTAAAATTCATATATGTGTATTTTGATTCTCCTAAAATTTGAGCTCCATTTGAAACTTTATCTTCCCTGTCATTAACTTGACTTAAATTGCCCTTAATTATTGCGTTATCTCCTATTAGCATAGAACCTGTTACATGTGCATTTCCAGAAATAGTGCCCTTTATGTTTGTAGAATCAGCAAAGGTTGTTATGTTTCTTCCTATATTCCCTGATATATCATTTATCCTTGAAAAGCTAATTGCATCTCTTAAAACCTCTGCTTTATCTGTTATAGAAACGCTTGAAGCAAATCCAAACAAATCTCTTGTTATTTTTCCATTTAAATTAATATTATTTCCAAATAAATATGAGTTACCATCTACATTGCCATCTATTTGAATATAATTTCCAAAACTCAAAAGGTCTCCATTTATATTTGATTTTACATTTATGCCATTTCCAAAAATAAGAGCCGTTCCATCAACATCAGCATTAATATTTATGTTATTTCCAGTAATAACGGTTATACCAAATACCTTTTCATTTAAAATCACATCACTACCTTGAGTGGGGGTAATGTGATTTATGCCTTCATTTATACCAAAAGCAGAAAAGTTTAAAACTGCAATAAATAAAAAAACAAAAAACATTATTTTTTTAGAATATAATTTAAATCTCATTTTTCATACATCCTTTCTTTACTAAAAATATAATAATTATACTTATGATAATAAATTGAATTAGTGCAAAGGCAAAATAATTAGCATTTATTAACGATTTGATTATGAGGTTTACATTGTTTAAAATGCTTATTAAACTTATAAAATTTCCAATTTCAAAATTTATATTTAACAAATTCTTAGCTGAAATAAACATTAATGTAACAATAAAAATAGGTATCAATGACTGTAAAATATTTTTATCCTGTTTTTGCTCTGCTCTTATTTTTTTTAAAATGCTAAAAGTCATATCTTCCATTTCTTCTATTGTTTCAAAGGCATTTTTTATATGCTGGTTTTCACATTTCATCTTTTCAATTAATTCTTCATTACAGCTTAAATTATTTAAGTTAATGTCCTCACCATCTAAATAGCTCATGATTTTAACTATATCGCTTTTCTCATTATTCAAAAAAATCACCTCCATCTTTTAATGCCTTTTTTAACTTTTCCTTCGCCCTAAACAATCTAGATCCAACTGTGGCAGCCTTAATCTTTAAAAAACTTGCAATTTGATTATAATCATAATCATAGTAGTACTTTAACATAATTATTGTTTTATCTTCTAATGCAAGGCTTTGAAGTGCTTTTATAATAGCCTTGCTATCATCTAATTTTTCAAATTCAAATTCGGTATAATTATAGCCTTCCTCCTCTTTCTCCACTTCTTTTAAAATTAACCTCTTGTTTTTTCTTAAAATTTCATAACAGCAGTTATACACTATTTTTAAAAAATAACTTTTGAAATTTTCATTTTTAAAAGTCTTTATTGATCTATAAGCATGCATAAAAGCTTCATTAACTGCATCTTTTGCATAATGATGATCTTTTAAAAGGATAATTGCACATTTATACGCATATTGCTCATATTTCATAACAATCTTAGTAAAGCATTCTATATTTCCCTTTATAACTTCATCGATTATATATTGATCATCTTCTAGCAATATGCATTCCTCCTTATCATCATAATTCTATCTTCACATATATAATGCATCAAAATTAAAAATCTTCCCGAATTTTTAAAATTTTTTTAATAATATGAACTAAATCGCAAACGAGCAAATAAAATACTATTAAACCAAAGATATTATAAAGGAGCTAAAATGAATTATTTACAGAAAAGTGGTTATTACACCATAATAAACAGAAGCAATAACAAAGCTTTAGATGTTTATTCATATGATTTTGAAATTAATGCTAAATTAAGACAATGTAGCTTAAGTAGTTATAACAATCAGATCTTTTATTTTGAAAAACAATTAGACAACACTTTTACAATAATGGCTGCTCATTCAGGATTATTTTTAGAATGCATTGAAAATAAAGATTTATCTAACTTTGAAATAATGCAAAAATCAAAAAATAATCTTTATTCTCAAAATTTTTATGTAGAAGAAATTACACCTGGCTTTTTTACAATAAAGTCAAAATCTTCTCAAAAATTACTAACTGTTAAAAGCAATGTAAATGAATCTGCTTTTATGAGTCCTTTAAATGACAATATCTCAAATTTTCAAATGTTTTCCCTAAAAAGTGCCCAAAAAAACAATATATTAATTCCTAATGGTTATTATAAAATCACAAATAAAAACAGCAATAATGTTTTAGATGTTTATAATTTTAATTTTGGAGAGTCTGTTTTAAAGCAAGATATATGGAATGGTGGAAATAACCAGATTTTCTATTTTGAAATGCAAAAAGATGGAGCTTATACAATAAAAGCTGCTCATTCAAATATGTATCTACAAGCTGCAACAACTGATGGACTTACTATAAACCAATATCCAGCAAATTTAAAAGATGACCAAAGGTTTTATATTGAGGAAGATGCACCTGGAACTTTTTATATAAAGTCAAAGGTTTTGTCTAGAGTATTAGGGGCTTTAAATGGATCTAAAGATAGAGGAGTTAAGATTATACAATACCTTAAAAAAGATGATAATAATCAAAAATTCAACTTTAAACTGGTATCAAAAAATCCAATAAATCATCCCAATGTAGCTTTTATAGATAATGGATATTATAAAATTCAAAGCTTTAAAAATAATAAATTTTTAACTATTAAAGATTTTAGCATGTTAAATAATGCAGAAGCTATACTATCAAACGATAATAATGCAAACAATCAAATTTTTAATTTTTTATATCTGTCAAATGGCGCATATGCCATTAAACCTTGCCATTCAAATTTATCTTTAACTATTAAGGAAAATCCAGATTTATTGGTTCAACAAGATTATTTAAAAGCACAAAACCAGCATTTTTATATTGAACCTTACAGAGATAAATATAGGTTAAAATCAGTAGAGACAGGCAAGGTACTAGATATAAATCAAGATGGCACAAAAATACAACAGTTTGAAGAAAATTTTACAAATGGTCAAATATTTAATTTAATAAAATCATCAAAAAATCCAAATAATACCTCAGCAGATATAAAGAGAAATGAAATAATAACCACTGCAAAAAAGTACCTGGGAACTCCGTATGTGTGGGGCGGAGCAGGCCCTAATGGATTTGACTGTTCAGGCTTTGTCCAATATGTTTATAAACAAGCTGGCATAACAGTTTCAAGAACAACTTATACACAAGTAAATGAAGGGGTTAAAGTGGCAAATAGCAGTTTAACATTAGCTGATTTAATATTCTTTGGAACTTCCCAGCCAAGCCATGTTGGCATTTATATAGGAAATTCTGAATATATTCACTCTCCTGAAGCAGGAGATGTGGTTAAAATATCAACTCTTAAATATTATTTAACTGCAAGGCGAATATTAATATAATTTTAAAAGGCAGAAAAAATATCTGCCTTTAATTTTTACTTTGCACTTAAAGCTGCCATAGTTATATAATTATATGGCTTATTAAAATGTGGTAAAAAGAATATATCTAAAAGTTTTAATTTATCTATAGTAACTTTCTCTTGTATAGCAAGTGAAAACATATGAATTCCCATGTGCATATCGTAATTTGATGCCATTTGAGCACCTATTACTATTCTTGTCTTTTTATCAAATACAATTCTTAATTTAACTTTTTCATTAGATGTTTCAATAAACTCTGGCTTTTGATAATCTTCATAATCTACGCAATCTGCATCTATTCCAAGATTTTTTGCCCTTTGCATTGATATGCCTGTGGATACCATCTTATAATCAAATATGCAAATACCATTAGAGCCTTGGACTCCAGCACCTTCAAGAGGAATATCGCACACATTATATGCAGCTATAAGCCCACTTCTTACTGCATTTGTAGCAAGAGCAATATAGCTTACACTGTCAATGGAGTTATCATAAACAGTGGCACAATCTCCAATTGCATAAACATCTTTTACACTAGTTTCTTGATGTCTATTTACAAGATAAGCTCCATTTCTAAATAATTCTAGTTTATCTTTACCAAGTTTATTATTTGGCCTAAATCCAATGCATAAAATCACCATATCAGCAGGATATTCATTTTTATCTGTTAAAACAGATTGAACCTTTTTGTCTCCTTTAATCTCAAGAAGACGTTCCCCATAGGATAAATTTATTCCATTTTTCTTTAAATTTTCATCCATAGCACTTGAAAATGGGGTATCATAATAATTTGAAAGACAAGTGCTTGCTACATCCACCATAGTTACATTTTTACCATGTCTTTGAAAAGCTTCTGCAAGCTCTACACCTATATAACCTGCACCTACTACAATTATATTTTTAAGATCAGGATTTTTTAATTTTTCAATAACTTCCTCAGCATTCTGATACAATTTTACTAATTGAACATTTTCAAGATCTTTTCCTTTTACATCAGGTATTATTGGTAGCGATCCAGTTGCTAAAATTAACTTATCATAATTTTCAACTGCCTTATATCCATTTTTTAAAGTAACATAAACTTTTTTATTGTCAAAATCAACATTATCAACTGTTGACTCCATGTTTACTTTAGCTCCGGAGTTTTCAAGAAGTTCTTTGCTTGAATAAAAAAGTCCTTCTGAACCTTTAATTTGATTCCCAATCCAAAGAGCCATTCCGCAACCTAAAAAACTTATATTAGAGTTACCATCAAAAACTACAACCTCATTTTGTTTTCCATTTTGCAATATTGTATTAATAGCGGCAGTACCAGCATGATTTGCTCCAACTACTACGATTTTACTCATACACATTTTCCTTTCAAAATAAATTACATTATAAATGAACACTTAAATTAAGTAACTATAAATATTATAACATAATTATTATTTATATTAAATGATAATTATTTCAAATTGATAAAACCTATCACAGATAATGATAGGTCTTTAATTTATTATTTCATTTTCATGCAATATCTTAAATCCTCAAATAAAAACATTGATAAAACTAATTTATCATATTCCATTTCTCTCCTTTCGATTTCCCTTCTTACTCCCCGTGAGTTAATATAAAAATTATTATTGCTTTCAAATTGAATTGTAGACATCTCTTTAAATGTATTTAATAAATCAAGCTGTCCAAACCCATATTGATTATTTGGATATGTTATTCCCCTTCGCCTTCTTGCGCCAGCTAAAAGAAATGATTTAATAATATTTCCATTAATATCAGGAAAATTTTTATTAACAATTGCCCATTGTAAAATAATCGCCACAGCGCCTGATACATTTGCTGCAGCTATACTGCTTCCGCTTGAAGTAGTATATCCGCCTCCTACAGCAGGTCCACTAATATTTACCCCTGGTGCAATAAGATCAGGCCGTATAACACCATGCCTAGAAGGCCCTCTGCCTGATTCTACAAATAAATTTTGATTAATATGATTATAAGCAGTTACACATATTACTTGGCTTGAATTTCCAATTTCAGTAATGGTAAAATCAGGAAATGAATTTAAGAAGAATGTATCTTTTTCTGATAATCCATTTGAAGGTAACCAAGCATGAAAATTGCCGTTAATAATTGCATCACCATAAAGTGTTATTTTCCATATTCCAGCTTCTGGATTTTTAAATCTTATAACGCACAGTTCATCACCATTTCTATCTACTGAAATATAATAATTGACCCAAATAGTACAATTATGAAATATTAATCTAAATTTATCTTGAGAAGTGTTTTTAACTGGCACTTTTTCTATTACTTCTCCAGAAGGCGACAATAAAGATATAGAGAACTTATCTGGAGAATAACCCCAAATATATACTACAGTTCCCTTTTCCTCTTCAGCTATATTCATTTCAATAATATATGTCTCATCATTACCTTCTATTTTTCCCATTGTATGCCTTCTTGAATTCCCTTCATTTCCCCCAGAAACAGTTAATGCTGTACCTATCTTATTTCCTTGAATGGGAAAATAAGTTAACCCATCATGACCTCCTTGATTAGTGCCAAGTCCAAGACAAATAGATAATGGCATGCCTAATGAATCAGCCTTTTCCATTAAATAAATCATACCTAATAAAACATCTGTATCTTGATATACTAGAGCATCATTAAAAACCATGCTATTTTCTGCAGCATACTGTTTTGCAGGTGCAAGCTTTACAACAACTAATTTAGCATCAGGAGCTACCCCTATATTTTCTCCATCATATCTACCGCAGGCAACACCTGCAATAAATGTTCCATGTCCAACTGTGTCATTTGACGGCACAATATCGAATGGATTTTCAGATTTTAAAGCTGCATTAATCTGTTCGTTAGAATATTCAGTTCCATATTTATAAGTAGGAGGAGGATTCCCTAAAAATATATTTTGATCCCATATTGATACAATTTTTGAAGTACCATCTTCATATACAAATGCAGGATGAGTATAGTCAATTCCTGTATCCACTATCCCAATTAGCACACCATTTCCCCTTAAATTTAAATGTGGATTAATTAAAATAGGAAGTATATTAGATTCAGTTAAACTTTCTTGATCAGTTATATTAAATAAAAGAGGATAGCTTAAATCTGATAACACATTTAAACTATTAATTACCTCATCAAGTATTTCTTTTTTTACATAAACAGCTGCAAGCCCATATGGAATTAATTTTCCTATTACTACATCTTTATTAGAATTTGCTAAATTAACAAGGGCAGAATTATATGCTGTAACAAAATCAATGTAATCCTCAGATGCTATCTTCTCTTCTATATCCTTTAAATTTTCTGCTTCATTTCTATCTTGGTTTCTCATTTGTACAATTCCACTTAATATTTCTATAGAATTCAATAAGCATAATTTCCCATACCCCCAATAAACGTTTGGATATTTTATATTTCTTTCCCTTTTAGCACCAGAACATAAATAACCTTTTAAGCTTTGACCATAAAGATATAGATCATTTCCATGTACTATTCCCCATTCCATTAAAAGCGCACATGCGCCTGTAACAAAAGGAGCTGCCATACTTGTACCTGTAAGAGCATCATACCCTCCACCTGGCGCACAAGAAATTATTCCTTCAGCAGGAGCACATAAATCAGGTTTAATATTTAAGCTATCGACAGTATAGCCTCTACCTGAAAAAGTTGAAAGTTTTCCTGTTAACCCATCATAACCACCAACACTTATTACATTACTGCTAGTTGATGGCAATGTATAAGTCCTTATTTCTGTTGGAGTTAAAAATCTTGCTAAAGAAAACTTTTCTTGTGTAAAAAGCCAAATATGATATTCTCCATCAATCACATAATAATTATGAAATAGCATAGTCCAAATTCCTTCATTTAAATATCTATCTACTGCAATTAGTTCAACAGAAATATTTTCTCTAATGCTGTATGGAGTAGATTTATTAAAGCGCACGTAAATTTTTTCATTACCAATGCTAAATACAAGATTGCTGGTTTTATGAGGTATTATTCCAGTAGAAACCCCTCGTGGATTTATTATCTCAACATCAAAGAAATCCATCTGTGATTTCCAGATATCAACAGAAATAGAATTTATATTTCCTTCAACAACAAATTGAGATGAATTATTATTCTTAATATTGCCATGAGTATGCCTTCCGGCATCTGCCTCATTTCCTGATGAAACTACAATAGCAGTTTTCCATTGTAAAGCCATTTCATTCATATAAGATTCAAATACGCTGTTTCCATCATGAGCTCCAATATTTGATCCATAGCTTATATTCATGGCAACAGGCATATTTAATAACTTAGCTTTTTCAATAATATATTTTACCCCTTCCATAATATCAATATTATTTATAGGATATCCTTCATAATCTGGTTTGCCCATTTTTACTACTACAAGCTTAGACATCGTAGCCACACCTTGATATAATCCTTTGCTAGCTTTTCCATTTCCAGCTGCTATACCTGCAACATGGGTTCCATGACCAATATAGTCAATATGCTTCAAACTATTTTGTTCTTCCCCATCTTTGTCTAAAGCAATAGCTTCATTGATTTCTTCATTTGTATATTCACGCCCATGTATAAACCCTATAGGATGCCTCCCTTCTTCTGCAGACTGGTCCCATATATATAAAATCCTGCTTTTATTATTATCATCTATAAAATCAGGATGTAAATAATCAATTCCGGAATCTATTATACCAATTAATACCCCGTCTCCTTTTAAATTATATTGAGGATAATTCTTTACTTGCAATATACAGGCTTCATTTAAACTAGTTCTTAAATTAAAGTGAAAGCTTTTTGGTTTTTCAACAAACTCTATATTTGGTTCATTTACAAACTCACGAATTTTAGCTTCTTCTATTGTTACTATTGCATATTTTTCAGTTAAAATTTCTGAAAATACATTATATTTAGCGCTAATATCAGCTATGTTTCCACTATATTTAACTATTAATTTCCATGTTTTTGTTTTATTATCATATCCAGTCATTATTTCCTTATCCACGTCTCTTTCAGCGTCACTAAGCTGAACTGCAATTTCTATTTTAGGATCAACTTTTGCATTTAATAAAATCATATAATCCTCCATTCTATAAAAATTTTCATACTAACATTTATTTATTTAATTAATATTAATTAATATTAGTCTTTATACCAGTTAAGTTTAATAAAATAAAGGTGCACCTTATTAGAATTATCCTAATAAAATGCACCTTTATAAATTAAAGCAACTGCCCATATTTTCTTATAAATAGTTTTTTAATCAAAGTAGCAAGTACCATATAACAGAAAATAGTTAAAATAAGACAAGGAAAATATATTGCAGGCATAGGAAGCATTCCTATGATGTTTCCTAAAGATGTATATGGGATAACTGTTCCAACGATCATCCCCATTGTTGTAAGTAGCACAACTTGCCAAGATGCCATGCTTTTAATAAATGGAATCTTAGGTGTTCTAATCATGTGGATTACAAGCGTTTGAGACCATAAAGATTCTACAAACCAACCAGCGTTAAATAACATCATAAATAGTTCCTTTGTTTCATTAGGCAAAATTTTATATGGCCCACCAAATGCCACATTGCAAATTAAGAAATACATTAAAATATAAGTTGCAATATCAAATATGGAACTTGTTGGCCCCATCCAAACCATAAATTTTGTAATAGATGAAGCATCCCATTTTCTAGGCTTTTTTAAATAGTCCCCATCAACGTTATCCCATGGTATTGCTATACAGGAAATATCATAAATTAAATTTAATATTAAAATTTGAATGGGAAGCATAGGTAAAAATGGTAAAAATGCAGAGGCAGCTAGAACTGAAAGCATATTCCCAAAGTTTGAACTTGCTGTCATTTTAATATACTTAATTATATTGGCATAAATCTTTCTGCCTTCTACAATCCCCTCTTCAAGAACCATTAAATCTTTTTCCATAAGTATAAGATTTGCAGATTCCTTTGCAATATCCACAGCAGTATCCACAGATATTCCAACATCGGCAGCTTTCATTGCAGCAGCATCATTTATACCATCACCCATAAACCCAACTGTATGTCCATTATTTCTCAAAGCTGTTACAATTCTAGCCTTTTGCTGTGGTGATAGTTTCGCAAATATATTAGCATTCTCAACAGTTTTCTTTAACTTATCATCATCCATATTTTCCAAATCATAACCAAGGACTATATTTTCTACCTTAATGCCAACTTGTTTGCACACGCTCTTTGTAACAGCGTCATTATCTCCAGTTAATACTTTAACATCAACACCATATTCATTAAGAGCTGCTATAGCCTCTTCAGCGCTATCCTTTGGAGGATCAAGAAAAGCTAAATACCCTATTAAAACCATATTATTTTCATCTTGAGCAGAAAATGCACCTATAGGTGATGGATTAGTCTTTTGAGAAACTCCCAATACACGAAGTCCATCAGCGTTATACTTTATGCAAGTATCTAAAACTTCTTTTCTAATTTCATCTGTTAAAGGCTCTACCTTTCCTTTATATTCCACAAATTCTGAAATAGAGAGCATTTCCTCAATGGCGCCTTTAGTAATAAGCTGAGTTTTACCATTTTCATCAGCTACCACCACGCTCATGCGACGGCGATTAAAGTCAAATGGTATTTCATCAACCTTAGTGAAAGCTTTCCACTTTTCAACTATATTATTCTCATGGGCTTTTTCAATAATGGAAATATCCATTAAATTTTTAAGTCCAGTTTGAAAATAACTATTTAAAAACGCATGCCTTAATACTCTAATATCATCATTTCCATGTATGTCAAGATGATATTCTAAAATAACCTTATCCTTAGTAATAGTTCCAGTCTTGTCAGTACACAAAACATCCATAGCGCCAAAATTTTGTATGGAATTTAAATCTTTTACAATAACATCTTTTTTTGACATTGAAACAGCGCCTTTAGCAAGGTTTGCAGACACAATCATAGGAAGCATTTCAGGAGTGAGACCTACAGCTACTGAAAGAGCAAATAAAAATGCTTCAATCCAGCTTCCCTTTGTAAAACCATTTATTAAAAAAACAATAGGAACCATAATTAGCATAAATCGAATAAGAACCCATGAAACTGAATTAACACCTTTTTCAAAGCTAGTAAGTGGCTTTTTCTCTTGCATTTGCTTTGATATTGAGCCAAGCATAGTATCATCACCAACAGCTAATACCAATGCTATAGCAGATCCAGAAATAACATTGCATCCCATAAATGCTAAATTGTTTAAATCAAGTGGGTTTGTATTTTTACCTGGTATTTCTTTTGCAAATTTTTCAACAGGCTCGCTTTCTCCAGTTAAAGATGCTTGGCTAACAAATAAATCTTTAGCCTTTAGTATGCGCACATCAGCAGGTATCATATCTCCTGCAGCAAGGTAAACCACATCTCCTACCACAAGATCATCAAGGGAAATCTCTTTTTTTTCTGAGATTGCTTCATCTTCATTGTTCTCATTATATGTTTCCCTTTGTACAGTAATTGTAGTTTCAACCATTTCACTTAAGCGATCAGCAGACTTTTTGCTTCTAAATTCTTGAATAAATCGAAGAAGCCCACTTATTGTAACCATAGATAATACTATAATTACTGCAGGAATATCATTTGTAAAAAAAGATATAACAGCTAAAACAAACAAGACAATTGTAAATGGGTTAATAAAAGCTTCTACAAATCTTTTAAATATAGATACCTCTTTTTGTTTAGTTATTAAATTGGCTCCAAATTGATCCCTCATATCTTCAACTTTTTCATCATCATATCCATCATAGCTATTGTCATATTGGATAAGCAAAGTATCAGAGCTTTTTCTAGATGAGCTTAATAAACGCTTTTTTACCCTTTGAGCTCTTATAATTAAATCACGATTTTCTTTTTTATTCATTATCATTTTAAAGCCCTCCTTTAATAATTATCAAAGTCAGGCATAGATTATTCACTACATAAAAATAGAGAAGTAAGATGACAGACGCATCTAAACATACCTATATTTTGTTTCTTATAATAATCCATGCCATTGCTACTACTGCCTGATTCCATCATCTCACCCCCTTTAAAAATTAAAAGACTCCTACATCCAAAAAACCGGAGGTAGAAGCCTTGATTAAAATACCATTTAAAATAATTTATCGTTCAAGTTTTAGCTTCATAGGGCAATGAAATTGCATTAGTCTATGCCTTGTATCGACATAGACTGCTAACCTTCTCACAGTGTCTCCACTGCTCTGCGGCAACAACCCGTATCCCTATGGTAGCCTCACCTACCGACTATATTCTGTTTTCAATATTATTATATTAAATATCGGTTACTTTTGTCAATATAATGCGTTAATTAACTTTACATCAATAGTTTCATAAATAAAGTTGCAAGCCCTAAAAAGAAAAAGAATCCAAGTACATCGGTTACAGTGGTCACAAAAACTGCAGAAGCAAGGGCAGGATCTACTTTTAACTTTTTTAACACAACTGGAATTAAAAATCCTGATGTAGTTGCCATAGCCATATTTCCAATCATAGCAAGGCCTATTACCACACCAAACATATAATTTTTACTCCAAAGAGCAGCAACTAGTGCTGTAACAAGTCCTATAGATGCACCTGTTAACACTCCAACTATTAATTCTTTTGCAAGTATTTTTATGCCATTCTCCTTGTTTAATTCACCAAGAGCAATTCCCCTAACCACTAAAGTTAAAGTTTGAGTACCAGCATTTCCGCCCATACCTGCAACTACAGGCATAAAAGTAGCAAGTATTGGTATAATTGAAATCGTGCCTTCAAATACACCAACAACAGATGCTGCAAGAAATGCAGTTAAAAGATTTACAAATAACCAAGGGAACCTATTTTTATAAGATGTTGAAAATGCATCATCTATCTTTTCGCCTTCTTGTACTCCACCTAATCTGTGAATATCTTCAGTAGCTTCCTCTTCAATAACATCAATAATATCATCAACTGTAATTATTCCTATCATAATATTGTTTTCATCCACTACAGGAAGAGTTAAATAACCATATTTTTTAAACAATCTAGATACTTCCTCTTGGTCCATTAAAGCTGGTACATATTTTACGTTTTCATTCATTATATCTTTAATTTTCACATTAAATAAATTTACTACTAAATCTCTTAAAGATAAAACTCCTTTAAGCTTGGAATTTCTATCAAGAACATAGAGATAATATCCAGTTGTAGCATCTGGTGAAGTTTTTTGCATATATGCTAAAGTTTCATTTACTGTCATATTTTCTTTTAAAGAACAAAACTCTGTTGCCATTATACTTCCAGCAGTGCTTTCAGGATAGGAGAGTATTTCTTTAACATCTTCTTTTGATTCTTCATCTAAATTGTCTAATATTTCTTTAGCGCTAGGTTTATCTAATGTTCTAATGAGATCTGCAAGCTCATCAGAATACATATCTCCTATTATATTATTCGCTCTATTTTTGGGAATAAATTGAAGAAGTTCCTTTTTTTCATCATCATCAGCATCATCAAATAAACTTGAAATATATTCATCAGGCAATCTTTCTAAGATTTCCTCTTTATTTTCTATATTTCTTAAATAATCTAAAAAATCTACAGGGTGTATATCTTCTAATCTATCTTTAAGTTCTTTTAAATCAATATTTAAAAGAACTTCCTTTAAATTCTCCACACGGCTCCTCCTTTAGCTTAAAGAAAGACACCAAAAAAAATTTTATGGATGCCTTCCTGGGTTATTAATTTTGAGTTACTACTGACGTACGGATCCATAAAATCACCCCATTTATTTAATGTAGATTTGCATTTAAAAAAACTTATTTATGCCAATTAATATTATAACAGCTTTAATTAAATTATGGAAAAGAAATATGAAATATTTTTAAATATTATAGTATAATTAATATAAATAATGATGGGAGTGTACTTAATGAATAGATTTAAATTTTTTCCATATTTTATACCTATAATAAATCTTTCAGCAGGAATTTTATGCCTTTCTTCATTGCCTTATAATAAATTCTCCTATAATCGATTATTTATTATATCTCTTTGTGGCATATTTATATTGGTTCTAAACTTATATTACAATAAACATATATCGCTTCGCTTTAAAGATAGGGCGTTAAAGCTGTTTACCTTTTTTTCAATTTTTGTTAACTTTTCAATAATACCATCGTTATTGTTTTATACGCAATTTGACTTTATTTCCTATAAATTTTTAAACTACTTTTTATTATTAATTTATCCAATATGTTCAACTTTTGCTCTTGTTTATAGTTTTTTTAATGATAAAAATATAATATTTAATAACTTATTAGCAGTTTTACTTTATATATTTGCTATCATTACTTTAAATAAAAATTTATCAAATATTTTACCTGTTTTTCTTATAATTCTTGTTTCAATGATTATGGTTTGGGAAAGCTTTAAAAAGAACTTTCTAGATTATTTTAAATAACTAAAGTTAGGAGAATGATAAACTTGAAAAATTTTTTCTATAGGGTTTTTTGTGGTTTCTTTCTTGGAATAAGCGTATTTGCACCTGGTGTAAGTGGAAGCGTCATGGCTGTTATGATGGGTATTTATGATAAACTTCTTGATATTGTATCCAATCCTTTTAAAAATTTTAAGAAAAACTTTTTTTATTTACTTCCCATGGGTATAGGAGCAATCATCAGCTTTATCTTATTTATCCTTGTGTTTAGCTATTTGTTTGAAGCTTATGAAAAAGCCACATATTTGCTTTTCATGGCTCTTATTGCAGGTAATTTACCTGTAGTATTTAAAGATGCAAATAAAGATGGATTTAAAAAGCGCTACATATTTGGAATTTTAATAGCATTTTCTATAGCGCTTACTTTAGGAATTTTAAGGGCAAATGCCATTGAAACGGAAGGTGTTTCTGAGGATTCCATCAGTTTATTTTATTTTGGCATTTGCGGTGCTATTGCAGGTATATCTAGCATGATCCCTGGAATGAGCATATCTATGATTTTAATGATACTAGGAGTTTATAACCCTTTAATGCAAGCTGCAAAATCAATAAACATTCCCATTATTTTAGTAGTTGGAATATGTTTTGTTACCGCTATGGTCTTGTTTTCTAGGCTTACAAAATTTGTATTCGATAGATATCATAGCTTTGCTTATTTTATGGTATTTGGATTTATGTGTGGTTCACTTGTGAGCATTTATCTTGGATTACCTAAAGACGATATAAATTTTAATTGGCTTATAGGTTCTATTATGATTATAACAGGGCTTTTTATATCGCTCCTCTTTGTTTTTCTTAGTAAAAAGTTTAATACCACAGATAATATTAAAGATCCTGCTTAACCATAAAAAAATAGATCAAAGCTATTTTACCTTGATCTATTTTTTAATTTAATATATTTAATCTTTTTTAAATGTTATATTCTCTTCTATTTCAATTCCTATTTGCTCCGGAATTGCCCTCTTTCTTAAAATACTGCTTTCAGTTTTTAAGTAATTAAGATATGTTTCTTGAAGAGAATCATAAGTACAAATTGCATTTTCTAAAATACAAGATATTTCTCTTGCACGATCTAATGCTTCTTTTATATCATTTCTATGGGATAGTCCAATTTGATTTAAAAAGTTTGCAGTATTTACAAGGGTCTGATAACTTATTGTAAGTTTTGCAATAATATCTAACATTCCATTTATATCTTGATAATATTCAAACATTACCTTTCTTAATGACATAAATTCACAACCTAAAATATTAATAAAAGTAGGATAAATATCCTACTTTTATTAAATATATGCAAATTAAACATCAAAAATATACTAATTTTAATTATAAATTGAATTTATATACTCTTCATCAATTTCTTCAAAAGCATTAAAATTATCTTCTTTATTATTCAGATCATTTCTGATGAAATATTTCTCATTTTCTATTTCAATCAAAAATTTATCAGGTATAGAAATAATCATATTTTACCCCCAAAAAATGCTATCATCAAATTTCATATCATCTTCATTTGTGTCTTTTCTATAATAACCTCCATGAAACCAATATGGGTAGTGAAAGTATGGATACCACCAATTATTTGGTCTATAATAAGGCCTTCTTCTTCGTCTTCTTCTAGGATTGGAATATCTGTGATCATCTGAATCGTCATCGTCATAGTCATCATAATCATCATGATCCTTTATGATATGGATGTGATCTTTAGAATGCCTGCATAGTTTGCAATACTCTGGCATTTCTTTAGACTCTACAATGTTGCCACAATTTAAACATTTAAATAAAGCCCTATCCATATCATGATCTTTTACATCATATTTTGCTTCTTTAAAAGCTTTACTGTGCTGTTTTTCAACATCTATAAGTTGTTTATAAAAATTAGCTATATCCTCAAAGCCTTCTTCTAATGCTTCTTTTTCAAATCTCTTATATAAATTGCCATCTTCATCTTCGTCCTTTATAGCATTAATTAAATTTTCATTTGTGGTTTTAACTAATTTTAAATATCTCCTAAATGCTTCCCTAGCATGACCAAATTCCTCTTTAGCTATTTCTAAAAAATCTTCTGCAACATCATTTAAACCATCCTCTAAAGCCTTCTCAGCAAATAAAGAATACTTTGTAAGAGTTCTAGCTTCATTTGCAAAAGTTTTTAATAAGTTTTTTTCAGTTTTTGACCCAGATAAATTCATCCTCTATTCCTTTTAAAATTATTTTCATAAGTATTATATTTATAATAACTAACTGTGTTACTTATTGGATATAGCTTTTTCATATTGTTCTTTTTTTAATAATTATAAAAAATACTTCCCCCAATAAATTCTCTTAAAAGAGAATTGTCAGGTACCATATCTATAGGAATATCTTGAAATAAATTGATTATGCTCTTTAACCTTAATACTTCACTATAAACGCTGCTTTCCTCGCTAATAGTGTTAAATTGGGCAAAGGCAAATTTATTTAATACACCAATTTCATATATCAAGCTTGAATTAAAAATTACATCTGCATTTTCTTGATATACGAATATATTTTTCTCCTCACCTTTTCTCACAGATGGCCACCTTAAAAAAGTCTCTTCTGCATCATATCCTCTTGATAAATAATCTCTTACCATTCTCCTTATTATCCTGATGTCAGATGAAGCTATTCTATTATGATCATCTAAATTTAATTGTGTAAGAGGGCTTATATATATCTTAAACTTATTTTCTTTGGGAATTGAAACTGTAAGAGCATCATTTAATCCATGAATCCCTTCTATGACAAGAACGCCATTTTTAGGTATCTTAACTTTATTTTCATTCCATTCCTTTTTTCCTAACTTAAAATTAAATGTTGGCAAAGCTATTTCTTTTCCCTTTAATAAATCTGTGAGATTTTCGTTAAATAAATCTATATCTAAAGCTTGCAATGATTCAAAATCGTACTGACCATTTTCATCTTTAGGAGTTTTTTCTCTATCTACAAAATAATCATCAGTGCCTAAATAAATAGGTATTTGACCATTTACCATTATTTGAACGCTAAGCCTTTTAGAAAAAGTTGTTTTACCTGAAGAGGATGGTCCTGCTATTAGTATTACTTTAACGCTCTCCCTCTCCTTTATCATATCAGCAATTTGAGCAATTTTCTTTTCATGCAGAGCTTCATTAATTCTAATTATGCTCATAATTGATTTATCATTTATCTTTTCATTAAGCTCACCTGCAGTGCTTACACCAATAATCCTCTGCCATTTTTCACTTTCTAAAAATACCTGTGAAAGCTTAGGGTAATCTATAAATTGTGGTATACTCATTGCATCTTTATCATTTGGGATAATTACTAAAAAACCACCTTTGTATTTTATTAAATTAAAATTTTTAGCAACCAAAGTGCTTGTAGCTACAAAACCACTAAAAGCTTCATAGGTTCCTTGCAATTCATATAAATTAACATAGTGCAGATTTGAATTTTTATATAATCTTATTTTATCTATCATGCTATATTTTTTAAAAATTTTTAAAGCCTCACCTAAATTTAAAGTGACTTTTCTAATGTTCAAATTCTTTAAAACTAAATCGTTCATTTTTGATATAAGTAAATTAAGATCTTCCTCTGTAAGCTCCTTGTCTTTAGAAATTTCTCCATATAAGCCATTTCCAATTGAATACTCAAAATACACATTGCATTTTGGAAAAAGCTCATTTGCAGCCCTTATTAATATTAAAAGCACAGTGTTTAAATATGCCCTTCTGCCTTCACTATCATCACAATAAATTGGAACTATTTTTCCTGATATTTCTACTCTATCCCATAATTCATGGTAAGTATTATCAATTTTACAAAGCAAAAGAGAACCATGTTTAAAACCTGGTATTTCAGCAATTATATTGTTAAGTTTTATTCCAGCATCAAATAAATATTCTTTTTCATTAAAGGTTAATTTTATTTTCCCCATTTTTTACCTCCAAATCAAAAAATTATAATAGCTTTAGCAATAAAGCTTTCCTTAATATTACTAACAATTTAGTAATATAACAATAGGGCCGTCTTAATAATGATCTTTTAATATCATCATTAAAAACAGCCTTAGCATTAAAAATTTATTCAATTTTTATTTTCCTTTGGCCTTGCTAATTGAATTCTAACCTTTGCTCCATCTAATATTTTATTGCTGCACTTTTTCATTATGATCTCTTTATATCGCTCTGGAATTGTGATAAAAGAAAAATTTTCTAATATTTTAATATTTCTAACTTCATCTGTATTAATATCACAATTAGTTTCAATAAAGGTTAAAAGTTTCTTTATATTTAATTTCTCATTTCTTCCAATGGAAATAAATAACCTTACTTCTTCTGAGCCTGATATATCATTTTCTTTATAATCATAGCTTAGCTCGTTTTGGAAATTTAATTTAAGTAGAGCTGCAGAAACATCTATCATGTTATAATCTTCGTCAAGTTGAAGTGCTAAAGGAATGAATTCTTTAAAATCGTTGGCAGTTAAGGTTTCTTTAATTGTTGTTAAAACATTCTCACTTTTTTTAAGAAATATTTCATCAATAGTAGGAACTTCTTTTCTATATATTTTGCTCTTTATATTCTTTTCTATATCTTTTAATACCATGTACTCTTTAGGAGTAACAAGACTAAGGGCAGTACCTGTTTTATTGGCTCTTCCCGTTCTTCCTATCCTATGTACATAAGATTCAGTATCTTGAGGAAGGTCATAATTTATAACATGTGAAATCCCTTGAATATCTATTCCACGTGCTGCCACATCTGTCGCAACTAAATAATCAATTGCTTTATTTTTAAATTTATTAAGGGCTGATAACCTCTTGCTTTGAGTCATATCTCCATGCATTCCATCTGCTGAGTATCCTCTGTCTAAAAGAGAGCTTATTAATTCATCTACTCCTTTTTTTGTTTTGCAAAATATAAGAGCTGATTCTGGTTCATCGATATCTAATATTCTACATAAAATTTCAAATCTATGGCTATCCTTTGTTTCATAAAAATACTGATTAACTTTATCTACTGTTACTGAATTTTTTATTATAGCTATATGTTTTCTATCTTTTTTCATGTATTTTTTAGACAAATCTCTTATTTCCTTAGGCATTGTAGCTGAAAAAAGCATAGTTTGCCTGTCTAATGGAAGATTTTTAATTATTTCATTTATATCTTCAATAAAACCCATATTGAGCATTTCATCTGCTTCATCAAGGACTAAAAATTTCAAATCATCAAAAGCTAAAGTACCTCTTGACATATGATCTAAAATCCTTCCTGGAGTACCTACTATAATGTCATTATTATATTTTAATGATCTTATTTGCATATCAATAGGCTGACCTCCATAGACACATAGTGATCTAAAACCAGCATATTTTCCGATCTTCTTAAATTCCTCTTGAATTTGAATTGCAAGTTCCCTAGTTGGTGTTATTACTAACGTCTTAACTCCTTGATTTTTTTCCATGTTATTTAATACAATAGATGCAAATGCCATAGTTTTTCCGGTTCCAGTTTGTGCTTGCCCTATTAAATCAAATCCTTGTATTCCAACAGGTATACTTTCACTTTGTATTTGAGACGGTTCTTCAAAACCTAAATATTCTATTGCTTTTAAAATATATCCTTTTAATTCGAGTTCTCTAAATTTATTATTTATCATTTTATACCTCATTATTGTTTTTACCATGAAATAATATCATAATAAAAAAATTTATGCAATTGTAAAAAACATTTAATTTAAATTGTTTTCGTATTTTTGTATTTTTGTAGCAATTTTATCATAAATTTGAATAAAAGCAGCGACTAATTGAATTCAATAGTGCTGCTTTTATTATTAATAAATTATTTAATTGCCAAATAACTTATCAAAAAAACCTTTTTTATGCTCATCATATTTTTCACCACTAGCTTCTATATAGTCTTTAATTGCTACTTTCTGCTTGTCATTTAATGTTTTAGGGATCTCAACAATAACAGTTACTATTTGATCCCCTCTACCTTTGCTATTTATCCTTGGTACTCCCTTTTCTTTTAATCTAAACTTAGTATTTGGTTGAGTTCCAGCTGGTATATTATATTTTACATCTCCATCAACAGTAGGTACTTTAATATCACATCCAAGAATAGCATGAGGGAACCCTATTTTAGCTTCATAGTAAATATCATTTCCTTGCCTTACAAAATACTTATGAGTTGATACATTTATATGAACATAAACATCTCCAGGAGGTCCTCCATTTTCTCCATGGTTTCCTTGACCTCTTAGTGGAACAATATTTCCATTGTCTACACCTGCTGGAATATTTATTTTAATACTTCTTTTTTTATTGACCTTTCCACTTCCCCTACAATCTGAACATGGCTCAGTAATTATTGTTCCCTTTCCAGAGCACTTATCACAAGTAGATTCAACAATTGAAGTTCCAAGTAGGGTATTTCTTTGAATCCTTATTCTACCAGTGCCACCGCATTTATCACAAGTTTTAGGAGTGCTTCCAGGTCTTGAACCTTTACCTCCACATGTTTCGCAATTTTCTTTTCTATTTACAACTATTTCTTTTTCTATTCCAAATATTGCTTCTTCAAATTTTAGGCTAATAGTCATTTCAATGTCAGAACCTCTTTGAGGAGCATTCCTTCTTCTTCTAGTTCCTCCACCAAAAATGGCTTCATACATATCTCCAAATCCACCAAGATCTGAAAAATCAAATCCGCCAAAGCCGCTAAATCCACCAGTATTAAAACCTTGTCCATTAAAATCAGCAGTACCAAATTGATCATAAGTAGATTTTTTCTGTGGATCTGAAAGAACTTGATATGCTTCATTTATTTCTTTAAATTTTTCTTCAGCTTCTTTATCTCCTTGATTTTTATCTGGATGATATTTAAGAGCTAATTTTCTAAATGCTTTTTTTATGTCATCATCTGAAGCATTTTTATTAAGTCCAAGTACTTCATAATAATCTTTTTTTGCCAAATAATTCACCACCTGAAACTAATTTAAATAAAGTAGTCAAATTCTAAAATTAGAATTTGACAAGCTTTATAAGTGTAATTTTTAATTATCATCTACTTTATAATCAGCATCAACTACATTGTCATCTTGAGAGGTTTGTGTGCTCTCAGTTTCTGCGCTAGCTTGCTCCCCGCCTGCTTGATTTTGATATAATTTTGAAGATATTTCATAAAACTCTTTAGTTAAATCCTCTGTAGCTTGTTTAATTGCTTCAATATTGCTGCCATCTTTAATAGCCTTTAAAGAGTTTATCTTATCCTCAACTTTAGCCTTTTCATCTTGTGAAACTTTATCTCCAAGGTCTTTTAATGCCTTTTCACTTTGATATATCATCTGGTCTGCATTATTTTTAACTTCAACCTCTTCTTTTTTCTTCTTATCTTGTTCTGCAAATTTCTCAGCATCTTTTACTGCTTTTTCAATTTCTGATTCTGAAAGGTTTGTAGTAGCTGTAATAGTTATATTTGCTTCTTTTCCTGTTCCTTTATCTTTTGCAGTAACATTTACTATACCATTTGCATCTATATCAAATGTAACTTCTATTTGTGGAATTCCTCTTGGAGCAGGTGCTATGCCTGACAATGTAAACCTTCCAAGTGTTTTATTATCTTGAACCATTTGCCTTTCACCTTGAACTACGTGTATTTCAACGCTTGTTTGGCCATCAGCAGCTGTTGAGAATACTTGGCTTTTTCTAGTTGGAATAGTGGTATTCCTTTCAATAAGCGCAGTAGATACTCCTCCTAATGTTTCTATACCTAATGTTAATGGTGTAACGTCTAAAAGAAGAACATCTTTAACATCTCCAGTTAACACTCCTGCTTGAATAGCTGCTCCAACTGCTACGCATTCATCTGGATTTACACCCTTTGATGGATCTTTACCTGTAAAGTTTTTAACTGCTTCTTGAACAGCAGGAATCCTAGTAGATCCTCCTACTAATAAAACTTTATCAATATCTTTTACAGAAAGTCCTGCATCGTTTAAAGCTTTTCTCATAGGCTCAATAGTTGAATCAACTAAATCATGAGTTAATTCGTTAAACTTTGATCTAGATAGGGTCATATCAATATGTTTTGCTCCAGTTGAGTCAGCTGTTATAAATGGTAAATTGATACTTGTTTGCATTGATGATGATAATTCAATTTTTGCCTTTTCAGCTGCTTCCTTAAGCCTTTGAAGAGCCATTTTATCTTTTTTAAGATCTATTCCGCTTCCCTTTTGAAATTCTGATGCAATGTAGTTTATTACTCTATCATCAAAGTCATCTCCACCAAGTTTTGTATTACCATTTGTAGCTTTAACTTCAAATACTCCATCACCTAACTCTAAGATAGATACATCAAATGTACCTCCGCCAAGGTCATAAACAAAAATCTTTTGATTTGTATCCATTTTATCTAAGCCATAAGCAAGTGATGCAGCAGTAGGTTCATTTATAATTCTCAATACTTCAAGGCCTGCAATTTTACCTGCATCTTTTGTAGCTTGCCTTTGAGAGTCATTAAAATAAGCTGGTACAGTTATAACAGCTTGAGTAATCTTTTCTCCTAAATAGCTTTCTGCATCTGCTTTAATCTTTTGTAATATCATAGCTGAAATTTCTTGTGGTGTATAATCTTTTCCATTTATATTTACTTTATGATTTGTTCCCATTTGCCTTTTAATAGACATTATAGTTCTATCTGGATTGGTTATCGCTTGCCTTTTTGCAACTTGCCCAACTAATCTTTCTCCATTTGCTTGAAATGAAACCACTGATGGTGTAGTTCTTGATCCTTCAGAATTTGCAATAACTACAGGATCTCCACCTTCCATAACTGCAACACATGAATTTGTTGTACCTAAATCAATACCAATTACTTTAGCCATTTTATTTTCCTCCTAATTTTTAATTTGCAACTTTAACCATGCTATGTCTTAGTATTTTATCTCCTCTTTTATAACCTTTCATAAAGACTTCTATTATTTCTTTTTCTCCATAATTACCATCTTCACAATGCATAACTGCTTCATGCAAATAAGGATCAAATTTGGAATTTGTATCAATTTCTTCCACATTTAATTTTTTCAACGCTTCTTTAAATTGTTTAACAGTTAATTCAATGCCTTTTTTTAACTCATCAAAACCATCGCTTACACTATTAGCCCTTTCCAAATTATCAAAAACAGGTAACAATAATTTTAAAACATCTTCACATACATCTGTATAAATATTTTCTTTTTCTTTTTGCGATCTTTTTCTAAAATTATCATACTCTGCTATAGTTCTAAAAAGCCTATCTTTTAAAACTTCTATTTCCTTTTCATATTTATCTATATCTTGTTTATACTTATCTATTTCTTCTCCTCTTTCGTCACATGATGTTTTATCTTCTTTAGAATTTAAATCTTTTGATTCATCATCAATTTCTTCGCAGTTTTTTGATTCTTCTTCTTTTATGCCTAAATCATCATGTTTTGTACTATTTGGATTTTTTGATTTTTTGTTCATCCTTTCCTCCTGTAAACTATTTTAAAGTTTTTAACATTTCTATAAGTTCACTTGTAATAACTTTTAAAACACTTATTACTTTACCATAGTTAATTCTTGTTGGTCCAATTAATCCTATATTCCCTGAAACTCCATTAATTGAATATTTTGAACTTATTACAGATAATTCTTTAGCATCTGTTATTTCATTTTCATCGCCAATTTTAATATTTAAATCATCGTTGCTTATCATGGAACTTATAGCTTTTTTTTCATTTATAAGCTGTAGATACTTCTTAGCTCTTTCTATATCGCTATATTCTGGATAATTAAGTATATTTGTAACTCCTTCAACAAACATATTCACGCTTTCATTTTCGCTTAGTGTGTCCATAATCACATTTAATATAGGAGTTAAAAGTTCTTGTTTATCTTCCATATGAAATTTCATAAAGGATATTAGATTATTATCAATATTTGATATTTCAATATCTTTTAGATATATATTTAATATTTTATTGATATTTTGGAGATCTATTATATTAAGATGTCTATCTAAACTTAATATTTTGTTTTTTACAATACCCATGTCTGTTACACAAACTACTAAGATTTTCCCATCTTCTATACCTAGCACTTGAATTAATTTAACCTTACCTTTTGGTATGACAGGTGCTTTTATAATAGCTGTCATATTAGTTAACTGCGACAATATGTTAGCTGATGTTTTTAAAATTGATTCCACTTCACTTATTGCCTCATTTAAAAAATTATTTCTAATGAACTCTTTTTCTTCTTCAGATAGATCCTCAAGGGTAATAAGTTCATTTACATACATTCTATATCCAAGAGATGAAGGTTTTCTTCCTGAGGAAGTATGTATTTGCTCTATATATCCCATGTCTTCTAAATCAGCAAGTTCATTTCTTATGGTAGCTGAACTTAAGCCCAGGTCATACTTTTTTGCAATGGTTCTAGATCCAACTGGTTCGGCTGACTCAATATATGAATTTACCAATGCCTGTAGTATTTTCTTTTTTCTTTGATCCACTTAAATTCACCTCATTATTAGCACTCTATTGTTATGAGTGCTAACACTATGATATAAAAATATCACTGACATATAAATTTGTCAATAATTATTTTTCTTAAATTCTTTTAAATTTTATGTTAAGTAATAATATTATGAGTTTATTATAAATTATCTCTTAATTACTGCTATTTTCTTAAAATAATAAGGTTTTTTAAAACAAAAAATCTTTTAATACAATGTTAGATAAATCTAGTCCTTCTTTTGTAAGTTTTATTCTTTCTTTATCTTGCACAATAAGCTTTTTCTTTTCCCAATTTAAAAAAACTTTTTCATATATTTCAAAAAAACTTTTGTTAAATTTATTTTCAAAGTCATGTAAATTAATGCCTTCAATTTTTCTAAGGCCAAGTATCATAAACTCTTCTATATTTTCTTTTAGTGAATTAAAATGAAGGTTTTCTATAGCAGAACCTTCTTTATTAATTTTATTTATATATTCTTCAATAGAAGCTACATTGTTAAATCTATTTCCATTAACATAAGAATGGCTGGAGCTTCCAATTCCTATATATTCTTCTAAATTCCAGTATTTTAAATTGTGTTTGCATCTACAATTCTCTTTTGAAAAGTTAGATATTTCATATCTAATATAATTGCTATTATTAAGAGCTTCATATATTTTTTCTTGTTCCTTTATTTCTATATCCTCATCTTTTAATAAAAGCTTACCTTCATTAACTAAATCCATAAAAACTGTATTTTCTTCTAGTATTAAATTATAGGCTGAAATATGCTCAGGACAAAATTCAACAATATCATTTATGCTTTTAATAGAAATTTCTATGCTATCCCCAGGGATCCCATATATTAGGTCTACATTTATATTTTTTATATCATGCTTTCTAGCTATTTCAAAGCTTCTTTTAAAATCATCAAAGCTGTGAATTCTTCCAAGCTTCTTTAAAGTTGCATCATTAGATGATTGCAATCCAAAACTTATTCTATTAATTCCCATTTCCTTTATTATCTTCATCTTTTCTTCGTTTAAAGTGCCAGGATTGACTTCCATGGTAAATTCCACATGGTCAGTTAAATTTATAATTTTAAAAAGATTAGATAATTCTTTAAGGGAGTTTTCCGATAAATAAGAAGGAGTTCCCCCTCCAATAAAAACAGTATTAAAATTATAATCTTTATATTTTTTTCCTTCTTTTATAAGCGCAGCAACATAATCATGCATCATTCCATCTTTTTTTGAAAAAGATGGAAAGTCGCAATAAAAACATTTGCTCATGCAAAATGGTATGTGAACATATAATCCTAATTCATCCATGTCGTTCTCCTAAAAGCTAATCATTTAAAAAATCATCGCCTTTTTCCTTATCTCCACCTTTATCAATATATGTTTGCATATCTTGATCCACGCCAGCATCATCATTTAGCATTTTTTTAACTTTTGCCCTATATAAATAGACATCTGGATTATCTGGATTTAAATCTACATACTTATTTATATTTTCTAAAGATGTATTATAATCACCTAAACAAAAGTACGAATAATATAATTCATAATAGGCTAATTGGTTAGTATTGTCAATTTCTAAGGATTTGTTTGCAAGATCTATAGCATCTTGATATTTCCCTTGTTCATTTAAGGCGAAAATTTTTTTATCTATAGTATCAATATCATTTGGCTGATCTTTAAGTATTTCATCTGAAAGTTTAATAGCTTTATCGTAGTCTTGAAGATCTATATAGCATTGTACCATGTAAAATTTAATATTTGCATCTTCTTCAATCTTTAAAGCATCAGTGTAATATTTTAATGCCTGTGTGTAATTGTTTGCTGTGTTATAAACATGGCCTATTTTAACTAAAGTATCAGCATCTTTATATGATTTGGATGTTATTTCATCCATTATTGTTTTGTAACTATCATCTTTTTTTTCTGCTAAACAGTCAGCTTTTAAAATCTTTGCTTCAATGTTTTCTTTATTTATTTCTATTGCCTTATCACATTGTGCAATCACTTCATCAGCAGATGCTGAACTTTCATATAAAATATTTGCCTTTAGTAAATAAAATGCATCTTGCTTTTTATTTTCATTTATGGCTTCATCAATGCTTTTTAATGCACTTTTATAATCATTTGAAATATAATATTGTTTAGCGTCTAAGTAATTTTTATTTACAGCATCATTATTGCATGATATGAAAATAAAGGCTATTAATAAAATTACAGTTATAAGTAAAGTATTTTTATTAAAGAACATTAAACTTTCCCCCAAATTATTTATATAAGTAAATTTAATATTTTACCTTATATATTATACAGTATGATCTTTTTCTTTTCCATATTATAAAATATTCTCTGCATTTATTGATTGCTGGTTAATTATTCTATTTAATAAACATTTAATATAATGCACTGAAGCAAGACCATCAGCATCTGCTTTTTGTTTTGTATATTGAGTAAGTTTAAGAATTTCTTCTGTTAAGGCATTGGTTTCTGAATGGTTTAAAATCATATCGATATAAACTACTTTACTCTTCCAAAAATCATATAAATTGTTTGATTCTAAAGCAGCTTCATTATATTCAAAATTATTTATTTGAACTTCAATTTTATCTGCTCTATTTTCAATATCTTTTAATAAATTATTTATGCTGTTTTCCCAGGAATATACAAAAAATAACATAATGAAGAATATAAAAGTGATAATTACAGTGTTCTTTATATAAATCATCCCCTATTTTTTAATCATTTGTATATAAAGGTTTCCAGATGAATTTATTATAGCTAAAAAAACTTCTTTAGGTGTGTTTATATTTCTTTCGCTTAATTTGTTAAGCAGCCAATTTTCATCTTTGTTTAATAATTTAAGGTTTTCATAACAAATCTCTCTGTCCATAATTAATGTTATTGGTATGTTTTCATCACGTTTTTTTATATTTAAATCTTCTCTTTCTACTGACCCTTTTGATGCTTTTGGAAAAACAGAGAGCTGACCACTTGTTTCTAAAATTGCTATTTGTATGTCTTCTACATTTAAGTATCCCATTAACCTTATTTCTTCCATAAGATCGTTTATGTTAAACCTTAAATTCCTTAATTCCTTAATATCTATTTCCCCATCTCTAATTACAATGCTTGGCTTTCCATTTAAAACATGTCTTATAAATTTAAATTTCAATTGAATTATTGCAAGCATAGTTTGAAGAAAACCTAAAGTTATTATTGGAACAATACCATGCAATATTGGAATTCTGGTATCTTGCATAGGAAGAGTAGCAATCTCAGATATCATAAGTGTAATAGCCAGTTCATATGGCTCAAATTGACCTATTTGCCTTTTGCCCATTATTCTCATAATAAATATTACAACAAAGTATAATGTAAGAGTTCTTATTATAACTATGAACATAAATTTATCACCCAAGGTATATTTTTCTCAAAAATATAAAAATTATAATAAAAAATGAAATGAATCTACCTATAAAACTAAAGACACATTTCATATTTCTATATTATTCTATATTATAGGTTTAATTAATAAATTTCTAAAATCATATTTAAAAACTCACATTCTTTTCCACTTATAATATGAGTATATTTAGAAATTTCATAAAATCCTAGCTTTTTATAAGTTTTAATAGCTCTTTTATTAAAACTTGCCACTGATATTTTTACTAGCCTTCCAATATAATTAAATTTTAATCTTCCAAACTTTATTCCTTCAATTACAAACTGTTCTGCTACACCTTTTCCATAGAAATTTGGTTTTAACCCTAAACCTATTTCCATTACATTATTGTTAAAATGATATTTAAAAAAACCTATTAAACTTTCATTTTCATCTAAAACAGCATATCCATTATGAAAACCCATATTATAAACTTTATACCCATCTTCATAGTGCCAATTAAGAATATCTTTTTCATATTCATTATTCATTTTTTTAAAGTTAAAAATCATATCCACCTACTCAAATACAAAAGGAACAAAATAATCCCCCATTTTTTTATTAATTTAAATTATATTACTAAAAAATTAACACATAAACAAGCTTTTTTAAAAATATAATATATTAAAACAATTAAATTTGAGGTATAAATGAAAGATTTCTTTAAGTCTTTGAAATCTATAGGTCTTGAATTTACTGATGGCGATGACCTGCTTCCAAAGGCTCGAGTTAAAAATGATCCTAAACAAGTTAGAACTTATGATATTCCTTTTCCTCTTTCTTTAGAAGAGCAAGAAAAAAGAAGAAAAAATGAAGAGAAAATTTTATTAAAAAGAGCTAGCAATTTTACCAATGGCATTAACATTTATGAGAATTTTCAATATGTTGACATAGATCTAATGATTCCTTGTGCTCCTAACTGGGCATTCAATAAACCTAATCAAGAACAATTAATCACTTTAATTTCTTCTATTGAGACCATGGGCGTTTTAAGTCCTTTTATTTTAGTTAAAGATAAGCGTTCTACAGATTATACTATAGTTTGTGGACATTCACGCCATGTGGCTTTAAAAAATCTCTATGCAAATACCCAAGATAACAAATATAAATTCGCCCCTTGCTTTGTTTTAGATTATGACGAGGTAGATGAGTATTTTGTGCGAGCTTTAATAATAGATTCAAATTTATCCTATAGAACTATGGATCAAACTATATTAATGAGAGCACTTTTTGAAAGATATGAAATTTTAAAAAGAACTAAATCTTTTAGATCAGAATCAGATATAGGAAGAGCCTTAGCTGATGAATTTCTCATCTCTAGAAGCACTGTTTTTAACTATCTTTGCTTAAAGAAATTAAGAGAAGAGGTTATGGTGCTTCTCCTTGAAAAGAGGATAACCCTTCAAGCTGCAAGATATTTAGCAAGGGTTAATCACGATGTTCAACTTATGATTTTAGAGAACTTTGGAATTGAAAATATAAATATTAAACACAGAATAAAATATTTAACAAGCAAGGACAATGTAAAGCTTCCTGAATTATTAAAGAGAATTGAAGTAGCAAATGGATTAGTTCCACATAAAACAACTGTAAATGTCACTGTGGCAAAGCATTTAGTTCCTAAACTCTTTGATGTTTTAGGTGAATTTAAAGATTATTCAGTAATAAATTATCAATATGTATTTAACACAAAGAATGCAAATAAATACTGCAATATTGTCTATGATGAAGAGCATGTTAAGTTTTATTTAGAAAAAGAAATTTTAAATAAAAAGGCTGTAGATTTAGTAAATGTTAAAAACCAAGAGGAATTAAGCAAAGCAAAAAAAGGATAACTGACAAAAACTGAATAAGAGAGAGGGCAAGGCAGCAATATTTTTATAAATATTTAACTATATTTAATGATTCGTATAAATCTCTCGAAAACTTAGGCGCTTTTATAAAAAAATAAGAGGGCTAAAGGAGCCATGCCCAAAAACAGATTATGATTTAAAAAATATAGTATTTTTTAAAATATTTAATAGAAAGTGGTAATAATTTTGGTTGCGATTTTTAGCATAAAACAGGAACATAATAGGATTTTAATTGTCCAAATTTCCAGCAATTGGACTTACGCAATGTAGTCTAAACAATAAAAGCCCAAACTAAGAAAATTAATTTTCTTAATTTGGGCTTTCTATATAAAACTAGAGACTTTATTTAAAAGCTCTAATGGTATAGGATTGAATTTGAGTGATTATTCCCTCAGTAACCATTTCATCTAAAATATCAATTCGTTTTGGGTTTTTAAAGCTATGAAACTGTGTTTTGGATTTGAGTTTATTAAAATGAATTACATTATCTATTTTTACCTTTTCATAGACTCTATCCAATTCTTGAACTTTATCAATTTTAGATATTTTATTTGATTCCTTTTTTGAAATATATTCCTCTATGTTATTTGCTGTCTTTTGGTCAATTAAACCTTTTGAAAGCAATAGCTTAGTATTTATGTTTTTTATGAACTTTCTATCATTTTGTTTTCTATACATATCATCATCTTTACTAGATGAATGTAAAGAAATTCCTAATGAAGTTAAAATGCTTGCTGTTACACCAGCAATAAGTATGTTCTTTAAATTAAATTCCATATTTAACCTCGTGTTTTATTTTTTTAATTATGTTTTAATTATAATATATATTTATTGAAAAATTATAAACAAAGTGTTAAAATAATATTAATAAATTTTGAATATTGTTTTATTTGAAATAATTTATGATTTGATTAAAAAATATTTGGAGGATTATACAATGAAAATGCTCTCTAGTGAATTAATAAATGAAATCACTTATATAAATAAAGATAACGATGAAAATAATATTTGCGGGTGTTATACTACATATTCTATTTATCCAATACATAATATAAACAAGCTTTCAATTGAAACTTTTATAAATGGCAAAACTAAATATGCTATAGCAAGCATTGATGATAATAAAATAATATTATCACAAATAGAAGGATTTGATCTTGAAGTTATATCTAAGGAAGAAATTTGTTTTAATGATATTAGAAAAATAAAGATAACAGATGATTTTTTAGGAGAGAAAATTGTGAACATTAGAACAGAAGATACAAAATATAAATTTGTTATCCCTAAAAAGACGAAAATATTTAATAATATTGAATTTAGAAATTGTTTTATTAATAGATTGAAATTTCAAATGAATATATAATAATTTTAAGGATAAAGAAAAGTGCCTTAAGACATATTTTATGGCAAATAAATATTTATACTTATATATTATTACTATAATAACTAAAAAATAGCTTTATTTCTTTTGGTAAATTTACCAAACATATAGATAAACATTATACTACACATTTCTTACAAAATGGTGCAGTATGATACCAAGGTAAAAAAAATGTATTATGGTCAAATGCTTGTATCAATGCCAGAGTTAAAAAGGTTATATTAACCAGTGCTAGTATCAATGTTAGTACCAATACTAACCTGAAAGCATCGTAAAAAGATGTTTTCAGGTATTTTATTATAGATTAAATTTAATTTTTATTATATTCTAAAAAAAAGGGAATGATAAATTAAAACTATTATTTGGAGTGAGATATGGGCAAAATTATTATAACTAAAAATCAAAAAAAAAATATTTTAAATACTGGTCAAGTAATTCACGATATTGTTTGTAAAGGATATGTTGAAGGGTTAAGTGACCAAGAATATAATTTAATATTATCTTCTGCAATTTACATGAGCGAGATGATTTCAATGCTTAAGGATGAAGATGAAGAGGGAGATAAAAAAATACTATCTAATGATAAAATCTAATAAAAATCCACTTAATGCTGTAGAGTATAGGTCTCTATGGCATTTTAAAATTGATGTTATATGAATTTGTTTATCATAATAATTGCAGCAGCAGCCATAATTATTACTATTACAATCATACCTAAGATTGTAATTATACATATATTGCTTACCCATTTTACAGTGTTATCTAAAATTTCGTCCATTTGATTTAATTTTAAATCTATATCTTCAAGGCTTTTTAAGATAGACTGACATTCAGCTTTTATATTTAAATTATTTACATTTGGCGGTTTTTCAGAAAACATTTTTTTTATTTTTTTGGTTTTATTTTTTTTTATTATGCTAATAGCCATTTCGGTATTTTTATGTAATTTATCAACTGTTTCTTCTTCTTTTATTTCTTTTTCTCCGTCACCAGTATGAGTAATATTATTGATTAATTTAATTTCTTCTAATTCCACTTCTTTTATTTCTTTTAACTCATCATCATCTATTAACTCTGAATCCATTTTTGCACCTCTAAAAAATATATAAAGAATCTATCTCTAGTTTAAAAGACAAATAAACATATTAAATTAATAAAGTCTTCAAAAGTATTATTTGACATTTAAAAAAAATGACGAAAAATAAATAAAAATATTATTTTAATAATTTATTGATTATTGTATAAGTTATTGCTCCCATGCTTAAAACTATAAAAATAATGCCAATTATTGTAGCTATACACATATTACCAACCCATTTAACCGTGTTATCGATTTTTTTCTCCATTTTTTCCATTTTCAAATAAATGTCGTTTATGGTTTCTGTAATTAGAGTATATTTTTCATTTACATTTGATTCTATGATTTTTGAATCATTTTTATTCGTATTTTTATTAGAATGCTCAACCTTATGCGACTTAGATTTCATTACTCAATATCCTCCAAAAATGTAAAATAATAAACATCCATATTAATATATGCAAAATTATTTAGGTTATTATATCATATTTTTAATTATTAAAAAACATTTATATAAAATTTGAAATTTTAGGAATAATGATCTTTTTTAATTTAATAATGTATTTATTAATAAATATATTATTTTTATATTCAATAATATTAATTTAAATACATTAAAGCAAAAAAAAGCAATTAAAGGAAGAAAATATTGATATAACATACAATATATGACATACTGTGATTGATGGGTAGGGATATTTTTATGAATATATTAATAGATTTGATTAAGTAACTAGGAGAAGCATATGTTTATTGATAGTAGTTTAATATATTGTGAAAAGGCAATTTTAAAAGAAAATCCAACTGTATATTGCTATTTTAAAGATTTGCCTTTAAAAAAAAGATATTCTGTTTATGTTTTGTTTAATTTTTGTTTAGCAGTTAAGACTATAATTGACAATAATGTTGATAGTCTTAAAAGTATTTTTTTATTAGATAAATTAGAAAGTAAACTTTTACATTTTAAAATGGACAAAACATTTACAGATGATCCATTTTGGACAGCCCTCAGAATAGTATTTAACGAATATAATATGAGTATACAACCATTTAAGAATATAATTAATGCAAATAGAATGAATTTAAAGCATAAAAACATTATATCTATGGATGATTTATTAAAATATTGCGATTATGCAGGAGTCTCAGAAGGAATAATGTTAATGCCTATTTTTAAAAAAGACAAGCTTTTAGATGAGGATAAAAAAAGATTGATAAACTCTATATCAGAGCTTTGGAAGGGTGTTCAATTAGTAAAGATATTAAAAGACTTAAAGTATGATTTAAAAAGGGGAAGAATATATTTACCTGATTCATTATTTATAAGATTTAAATACACTAAACTGCAGCTGGAAAATGGAGTGATAGATGAAAATTTTACAAATATGTGGAAGTACATAGCGAATTTTGCTTTAAATAGCATTTATTATACAGAAGTAAATTTAGATGTATTTTCAGATGATTGCCTAAGTAGTGTAAAATACATAATAAATTTTCAAAGAATGATTTTAAATGAAATAAGGCTTAATAATTATAATTATTTAAATTCAAATTTTGATATTATAAGAAAAGTTAAAGGATTTAATGAAAAAGTGCTCCCAGCTGATATTTTAAATTAGTGGGAGCTTTTTTTCTTTTTTTTAAAATTTTCTATAAAGACCAATAAGTATGCCTAATATGCTGCAATTGTCCACTATTATTGGTTTCATAGTTTTATTTTCAGGTTGAAGTCTAATGTGATTTTCTTCCTTAAAGAACCTTTTAACAGTTGCGTCATTTTCAATAAGTGCTACAACTATATCACCATTTTCTGCAGTGTCTTGCTTTTGTACAATTACCAAATCTCCATTCATTATCCCAGATTCAATCATAGAATCTCCTTTTATTTTAAGCATAAACAATTCTTCATTTGATTGTGCAAATTCAATTGGAATTACAAATTCATTTTGTATGTTTTCAACTGCAAGAATTGGTTCTCCTGCAGTAACAGTACCTACTATTGGTATTGTTATTAGTTCTTTTTTATCAGTTAATTCTAAAGTTCTGGGCTTTGTTGGGTCCTTTTTTAAAACCCCTTTTTTTATTAAGCTCTCAATGTGCCCATGTACAGTGGAAGTTGATTTTAATCCAACACCAACACATATTTCTCTTACTGAAGGAGGATATCCTTTTGAAGAAATATAATTCTTTATAAATTCAAAAACTTCTGTTTGCTTTCCTCTGCTTGACATACATTACACACCCTTATATAAATTGAAATTATTATATCACATATTTTAATTTATTACAAACTCATGTTCTTATATTATGATAACAATGAAATAAATTTTTCTATTACATATTTATTTGATTTTAAATCATCAACAAAATTTGCTACTGTGGAATTATAATGCATAATGCCTTTATCAGTAATTTTATAGATTCTTTTTTGTCTGTTTTTTACATCTACAGATCCTGTCCAACTGCTTGCTATGTAATTGTTATATTCTAATTTATGGAGTGTATCATAAATAACAGAGTAAGAAGGAGAAAAAAATGTGGTTTTAAATAATGATTTTAAATCCTCATAGATGAGATTTCCATATATGCTTTCGCCTTTAACAAGCCGTGATAAAATATACATTTTAAATAATTGCTTTGAATTAAAGGCGGTTTTTGACCCTAAACTTTTATTTCTTTCCATAATTAAGCTCCTTATTATATATTTAAAGGGTTTAAGCTAACAGCTTCTCTAAGCTTTTCGTCATCTACATGTGTATATATTTGTGTAGTTGACACATTTTCATGACCTAGTATTTTTTGAAGGCTTCTTATATCTACATCGCCATATTTATACATAAGTGTAGCAGCTGTATGCCTTAATTTATGTGGTGACAGTTTTGAGTTAAGACCTGCTTTAGTAACATATTTTTTTATAATTCTTTCTACATTTCTTTTATCAATGCGACAATAATTCTTACTTATGAATAGGGCATCTGATGAATCATTTTGAATTTTATTTGCAAAACTTTTCCTCTTTTCTAGATATATTGAAAGGGCTTTAAGACATGAATTATTGAGATAAACGGTTCTTTCCTTATCACCTTTTCCAATTACAGTTAAGGTATCATTCTTTATATTAGATATATTTATTCCGCAAAGTTCACTAAGTCTCATGCCACAATTTAAGAATAATGTTATAATGCATAAATCCCTTTCGTAAAATTTTCCATCAATTGAATTTAACAATTCTTTGCTTTCATCTAAAGAAAGGTATAAAGGATTTCTCTTAGATGTTTTTGGGCTTTCAAGATCTACTGCAATATTTTCATCTATAAGTCTAGCTTTTTGATGGAGGTATTTATAAAAAGATTTAATTGCTGCGACTTTTCTTGCTTTAGCATAATTGCCATTATTTCTTTTTGTACCTAAAAATCCTATAAATCCATACATATCAGGTAATCTAATATTTTTAATAAAATCAATATTAATACTTTTTATATCAATAGTATCTATTGATATATTTTTATTTTTTATTTCCTTTAACTTTAAATATTTAAAAAATAGCGCTAAATCAGTTTTATATCCATACACAGTATTTATTGATTTACCTTTAATTGAAAGAAGATAATTTAAAAAATCATCTAATATAATTGGAATATTATTTTCCTCTTTCATTTACACACCTCAAAAATTTAGCTAATTAGTTATATTTTAATATATAAGAACATACATTTCAATATTATAAATTAAAAAAGAATCCACTTTAAAAAGTAGATTCTTTTTATTAAAACTTGTATGAATAGCTCATAAGCATATCATTTTTAAGTTTCCAAAGCTTTTCGGATAAATCAACATAGTAAATATGAGGGTTTTCAAGTCTTAAAACTTCTGGCCATAATTTGTTTAATTCTTTTTTTGAGAATTTTTTTATTTCAGAGACTGATGGAGATTTATAAACTAAATTACCTTTATCAAATACTTGTACAAGCAAATCTTTAACATAATAGTCTGTAATTATCTTTCTTTTCCATGTGTAAACAGGATTAAAAATTTCTAAAGGCTTTGTAAAATCAAATTCTTCATCGTAGAGAGCTATTAAATCAGCTTGAGCAGCATCTGTTTTTTTATCAAATATTCTATATATTTTTTTAAATCCTGGATTTATAATTTTCTCTTGATTTTCTGATATCTTAATTTTAGGAACTACATTTCCACCTATTTCTGTAGCTGTTAATTTATAAACTCCTCCAAAAACTGGTTCTGATTTTGCAGTGATAAGCCTTTCTCCAACACCAAACATGTCTATTTGAGCACCTTGTCTTAAAACATCTTGAATAATATACTCATCAAGAGAATTAGAAACTAAGATTTTAACATCTTCAAATCCTGCATCATCTAAAATCCTTCTACATTCTTTAGTGAGATATGTAATATCACCACTGTCTATGCGTATAGATTTTGGTCTAAATCCCTTTTTTAAAATTACTTCGTTAAATACCTTAATCGCATTAGGAAGTCCAGATCTAAGCACATTATATGTGTCAATTAATAAACTGCAGTTTTCTGGATAAACTTCAGACCAAGCTTTAAATGCATCATATTCTGACGGAAAAAGCTGAACCCAACTGTGAGCCATAGTTCCACTTGCAGGAATGTCAAAGAGCTCTTCTGCTATGGTACATGATGTAGCAATACATCCACCTATATATGCTGCTCTAGCTCCAAATATTGCTCCATCATATCCTTGAGCTCTTCTTGATCCAAACTCTAATACATTTCTTCCAGAAGCAGCGCTGCAAATTCTAGAAGCTTTTGTAGCTATTAAAGTTTGATGGTTAATAGTGAGAAGTATCATAGTTTCAACAAATTGAGCTTGTATAATGGGTCCTCTAACAATTATAATTGGTTCATTGGGAAAAACAGGGTTACCTTCTGGTACGGCCCAAACATCGCAGGAAAATTTGAAATTTTTCAAATAATTTAAAAAATTATTGTCAAATAAATTTTTATTTCTCAAATAATCAATATCCTCATCTGTAAAACTTAACTCTTGAAGATATTTAATTAATTGCTCAAGGCCAGATAAAATACAATATCCGCCATCATCAGGAATTTTTCTGAAAAACATATCAAAATATGCTATTTGTTCTCCCACATTGTTTTTAAAGTATCCATTTCCCATGGAGATTTCATAAAAATCTGTAAGCATTGTTAGGTTTCTTCCATTTTTTAAATCAAAGTTTCTATAACTCATAATTCACCTTCTGATATTTATTTTAGTAAAAGCTTACTGATCACTATAATCAATATATATTAAAAAAAATAAAATATCAATAAAACGAAAAAAATTAAAAAAGCTAAACTGAAATTTATTTTACAAACTTGTCTATACTCAATATATTAAATGTAAAATAATTTAAAGAAGGAAATTAGAAAATGGTTAATTTCAACAATTATCAAAGAGAAGCTATATATTCAGAAAATAATTGTATTATTGTAATTGCTGCGCCTGGTTCTGGTAAGACCACAGTTCTTGTGCACAGGATTTACAATTTAATAAAGAATAAATTAATAAACCCCAAAGAAATTGTAGTAATAACTTTCACTAAAAAAGCTGCCCTTAATATGGAAGATAGGTTTTTAAAGTTATCAAATTTAAATGAACCTCCTTTTTTTGGCACATTTCATTCATTTTGTTATAGAATTCTTTTAAATGAAGGTTATAATATTAAGATTATATCTGAAAGTGAAAAATATAAATTGATAAAAGGGTTTGTCTATGAATTAACAGGAAAAGCTTTGAATTCATCAAGGCACATAAATAAAGAAGTATATAAGCTAGATAAAGTGATGGAAAAATACAATAAACATAAAAAAGAAAACAAGCTATTTGATTTTGATGATCTTGAAGATGAAGTTATTGGGATCCTTGAAGAAGATGAGAAAAGGAAAAAATATAATAAAAAATATAAGCACATTTTAGTTGATGAATTTCAAGATTGCAACGATAAGCAAATCCACATTTTAAAAAGATTTAATGAATGCTCTATATTTGCAGTAGGGGATGAGGATCAATGCATATATACATTTAGAGGTTCAAATCCTGAATACATGGTAACATTTAGTGAGCATTTTAAAGAAGGAATAAAACTGCAGCTTCCAATAAATTATAGATGCCCTAAGAATATAGTTTTAATGTCTAAAAACTTAATAAAATATAATAAAATGAGGAATCATAAAGATATAAATTATTTTAAACAATCAGATGGCATAGTAAATATTTTAGATCATGAAAATGAAGAATTTGCTTACAAGGTCATAATGGAAAACATTGAAAAACTGCATGAAAATATAAGTTGTGGAGTTCTTGTAAGGACTAATAAGGAAATTATACCTATTCTTTATAATCTTTTTAAGAAAAATATTGCAGTGTGCGTAAAAGATGATTTTAGCTTTTTAGATTTTAAAGTAATGAAGGATTTAGAAAATTTATTTAAGCTTTCTATAAATTTTAACGATTTAGAAGCCTTTATTAGCCTAACCCCTTATCTTTCAAAAATTGAAAAAGAGTCTTTAAAAAATGCCTCTGATTTATTTAAGCATTCTAGGAGTTTTTCACTTCATAAAAGAAGAAGAATTTTAATATTAAAAATTATAACTTTGTTTTTAAATATATTTAATAAAATTTATATTGTCAAAGTTTTAAAGCATCTGCCATACTATAGCAAGATCATAAATTTTAAAGAAATTGAAAATATTTTATTAAATTTTAATTTATATAATTATAGCTTGAATGATATAATAAAACATCTTAAATATTTAAAAGACTCTTTATATAATAAAAACAGCAGAATCACTATAAGCACAATACATGGAATAAAGGGAATGGAATTTGATGAAGTTCATATTTTAAATGCATGTGAAGATTTTTTGCCTATTAATACAAATGAGGCAAATATTGAAGAAGAAAGAAGGATTTTCTATATTGCTATAACTAGAGCAAGGGAAAATTTAACTATACATACAATTAAAAATTATATGAAAAATAAAAGGGAAAAATCTAGATTTTTAAAAGAACTATTTGAATAGAAATAGTTATATGATAATATTAATATTATTTTTTAAAAACCTAATTTAAGATAGAGGTGTAATTGATGAATTTTTGGGAAGATGTTCTTGAAATTAGAGATGATATTGTAAATTGGAGGAGAGCATTTCATATGGCTCCTGAACTTAGCTTTGAAGAATGGAAGACATCTCAAATTATTAAAGACTTTTTAAAGGAAGAAGGAATAAGCTATAAAGAATATGCTAGAACTGGAATTGTAGCAACAATTTATGGAAATAAAGGGAAGACAGTAGCTTTAAGAGCTGATATGGATGCACTACCAATAACTGATCTAAAGGCTTGTGAATATTCTTCAAAAGAAATATGCAAAATGCATGCTTGTGGTCATGATGCTCATATGGCAATGGCTATGGGGACAATAAAGATAATAAATAAATTTAAAGATAAATTAAATGGAAATGTAAAATTTATTTTTGAGCCTGCTGAAGAAGATACAGGGGGAGCTCCTCTTATGATAAATGAGGGATGCCTTTTAAACCCTGATGTAGATTGTATAATAGGGCTTCACGTTAGAGAAGATATAAATGTTGGCAAAGTAGGCATAAAAAAAGATATTGTAAATGTTTGTTCTAATCCATTTAAAATTATAATAGAGGGAAAAGGTGGACACGGAGCCTATCCACAAGATACTGTGGATCCAATATTTATTGCATGTCAAATTATAATTGCAATTCAAGGCATTGTTTCAAGAGAAGTTGCACCAACTATTCCAACTGTAATTACTATTGGTGAAATTAAAGCAGGATCAAGTGGGAATATTATCCCTGATACTTGTGAAATAAACGGCATAATAAGGACATTAAAGAATGAACATAGAAAATTTATAAAGGAAAGAATTGTAGAAATAGGAGAAGGAATTGCAAAGAGTTTTAGGGCAAATGCAACTTTTACCATAATAGATGGCTATCCTGCGCTTAAAAACAATAATAAAATAATTGACATAGTAGAAAAATCGTCTATAAAAGTTATTGGAAAAGAAAATATAGAATATGTGGAAAGCCCACTTATGGGTGTAGAAAGCTTTGCTTATTTTGCAGAAAAAGTCCCAGCAGCATTTTATCTTCTTGGAATTAGAAATGGCGAAAAAGGAATTGTGCATCCAGCTCATAGTTCTTTATTTGATATAGATGAAGATGCTCTTCTTTATGGAACAGCTATTCATTGCACTGCTTTGTTTGATTTGCTTGAAAATTTGTAATTTTTTTAAGTTTAAGTATATTTTTTTTTGTTTGACACAAGATAATAATGATGGTGAAAATATCTATAACGATGAAAATATCTATAAGTGTAAACTAAAAGGCGGTGGCACCAGTGAAAATTTCTTTTAAAAAAAATTCTGTGAAAGACATTTCAGAAAATTATGATTTATTAGAGAGACTTAAGATTTTAGCAGAAGATAAAAATAATAAAAGAAATCGTGCTATTAATAGCGTAAGTTTGTACTCTGCAGATGCAACACCATACTCAAAACAAAAACAGTTTGATAGAAATGAAGAAATGAACAAGTTTAGAAATATCAATAGTGAATTTGATTAACAGTAATTAAATAAATAAGCCTGCTATTCGTGTTCTAGCAGGTTTATTTTTATCTAATATCAATATCTAGTTCACAATTATAGTTAATAATGTTATAATACAATAATGATTAAGATAAATCATATTTATTGTAAAATCTGGAGTGATTGTGTGAAAGTAACTATTGGACAAAATGAAAAAGATCAAAGGCTTGATAAATTTTTAAGAAAATGGCTTAAGGATGTCCCACTAGCTGCTATCTTTAAAACTATAAGGCTTGGAGATATTAAAGTAGATGGAAAAAAAATAAAAAATGAATCATACATATTAAGCTTAGGTGAAGAAGTTCAGGTCTTTGGATTAGATAAATTTATAAATAAAAACGCAGAAAAATCTTTACCATTTAAAAAGTTAGATCATGGATTTTTAAAAATACCTTATGAAGATAAAAATATTTTGCTTATAGAAAAGTGGCCTAATATTTTAGTGCATTCTGATAAAAATAATAGCACTGAAGCAACATTAAATGATTATGTTCTATCATATCTATATGATAAAGGGGAATATGTTCCAGATGATGAAATATCATTTATCCCTTCATCTTGCAATAGATTAGATAGAAATACTTTGGGTATGGTTTTATATGGTAAAAACAATCCTAGCTTAAAAGAATTAAATTCTATGATTAAAGACGGAAGAATTTCAAAATTCTATTTAGCACTTATTACCTCAAGGATAAAGGACGGCATTTATAAGGGATATATTTTAAAGGATATAAATAAAAATATATCTAAAGTTACTCTTAAAAACGAACCGTGCTCTAAAGAAATTTCTATGGAAGTAACTACACTTGAAAGCTGTGGAACTTATTCATTGATTGAAATTAAACTTTTAACTGGAAGGAGCCATCAGATAAGAGCTCATTTAAATAAATTAGGAAACCATATAGTTGGTGACAGCAAATATGGAGATAAAAATATAAATAACTTTTTTATAAATAAATATGGTTTAAATTATCAATTTCTTTACGCTTATAAATATATTTTTAAAGACCCTAAAAATGAACTGGTGTATTTAAAAAATCAAGTTATAACAGCTAGTTTACCTCCAGTTCTTAAAAAAATTAAAACTGATGTATTTAAGTTTTGAGGTGCTTAAATGGAAAACCAATCAATGACAAAAGGTTTTGCTATACTGTCTGTATCTATATTATTTTCAAAAGTGTTATCAATTGCCTATACACCTGTTTTAAATAAAATAATAGGTGATGCTGCTATAGGTGTATATGCAAATACTTATCAGGTTTTTGGTTTTATTTTTTTAGTTGTTAATGCTGGGATACCTGTGGCAATATCAAAAATGGTAGCTCAATTTAGTGCAATAAACGCTGATAGAGAAGTTAAAAGTACCTTTAAAATTGCAAGAAATTTAATGATAATAATATCTATTATATTAACCTTAGCACTTATGATATTTTGCCGTCAAATTGCAAGGCTCATCGGCTCTGAAGATTCAGCTATTCCAATTGCAATAATAGCTCCTAGTGTTTTTTTTGCATCCATAAGCTATGCTTATAGAGCATATTTTCAAGGTATGAATAATATGGTGCCTACAGCAGTATCTACTTTTCTTGAGCAACTTTTAAATGTATCATTATCTTTACTTGCTGCTTTTATTTTGAGTAGATTTGGATTAGTTTGGGGTGTAGTTGGAGGTACCATAGGTACAACAGTTGGCGCTATTGCATCGCTTTTATATTTGCTATATAAAAATAAAACTATAAAGACTAATAAAAATATAAATAAAGAAGTTGTAAGAAAAAGGCAACAAAAAGTTAAATATTATGATATATTTTCAAAAATATTAAAAATTGCACTACCTCTTATGATATGCATGGGAATAACAAATTTTGGTGATACAATTTTAGATGTGGCAAATGTTAATGGAAGGCTCTTAACCAGTGGGTATTCAAAGGAAGATAAAGACATCCTTTATGGAAATTATTACAAAACAACTCAATTTATGAATGTTCCTGTATCTCTTATCACAAATTTAAGCTATTCTGCACTTCCAGCATTTAGCGCATTCTTTGCTTTAGAAAAATATAAAGAAGCCAATGATAAAATAAAATATACTTTTAAACTTACATTTTTAGTAGTCATACCGTTTGCTGTGGCTTTTTCAGTTTTATCAAAATCCATATTTGGTGTCTTAGGCTATAGCATGTATACTCTCCTTATGTTTGGGTCTTATAATTTAATATTTATGTCATTAGTACAGCTTCAAATAGCTATACTTCAAAGTGTAGGAAAGTTATATCAACTCACTGCATTTGCTATAATTGGATTTATTTCTAAATATATTGTTAATTTTATCTGTGTAGGAAATAAAAATTTAAACATATCTGGAGCATTTATAGGTATGGCTGTGGGCAACATTATCATGTTTTTATTAAATCAATTTTATTTAAAAAAGACATTAAATATGAAATTTTCTTTATCAAGATTGTGCGTAAAACCATTAATTTCAAGTATACTTATGGGCGTTGTAGGATTTTTGACTAATATGTTAATACATGATATTTTAGTTCAGCTTGGAGCGGGAAATTTCATAAGCAATGCAATTTCGCTATTAATTACAACATTTATTTCCATAGCAGTTTATGTATCAATGATGTATGTAATTGGTGGATTTGAAAAAGACGATTTAGATCTTTTGCCAAGAAGAATTGTGAGCAAAATACCTAATAAAATTTTAAGCAGAATAAAAGCTGAAGCATAGTTTTAACTATGCTTCTTTTTAATATAAATTTTTTTGTTTAAATCTAAAAGATCTTTTCTATTTACTTTTACAAGTGCTTCTCTAACTAATTTATTATTTACGCTTAAATTAGTTTGAAGAAGCGCTCTTTGCATAGCCTTTTCTTTCGCATCCTTAGCTACATAAATTGATTTGTTTGTAAAAGGATCAATTCCCGTATAATACATGCAAGTTGCTAAGCTGCCAGGTGTGGGATAAAAATCTTGAACTTGCTCTGGAGTGTATTTCATTTTTTTAATATATTCTGCAAGTTCCACAGCGTTTTTTAAAGTGGAGCCTGGATGGCTTGACATTAAATAAGGGACTAAATATTGCTTCTTATTTATTTTTTTGTTTATTTCATAGTATTTTTTGCAGAAAGCGTTGTAAACATTTATTGATGGTTTTCCCATAACTTTCAATACATTATCAGAAATGTGTTCAGGAGCAACTTTTAATTGCCCACTAACATGATGCTCACATAATTCTCTAAAAAATGTATCCTTTTTATCATAAACTAAATAATCATATCTTATACCAGATCTTATAAACACTTTTTTAATTCCAGGAAGTTTTCGCATTTTTCTAAGTATATTTAAATAATCACTGTGATCGATTATTAAATTTTTACAAGGAGTTGGGCTTAAACAATTTTTATTTTTACACATTCCATGGGTTTCCTGAAGTTTGCAAGATTTATTTCTAAAATTAGCTGTTGGGCCACCTAAATCATGTATATAGCCTTTAAAATCATCTTGTTTTGAAAGCAAGATAGCCTCATCTAAAAGAGATCTTTCACTTCTATTTTGAATTGTCCTTCCTTGATGAAAGGTTATTGCACAAAATGCACAGGAACCAAAGCAACCTCTATGATCTATAATTGAAAATTTTATTTCTTCAATAGCAGGTATTCCACCTAAAGGTTCATAAATTGGGTGATAATTTCTCATAAAAGGAATCTCATATATTTCATCCATTTCTTTTTGAGTTAATGAATGTTGAGGTGGATTTTGCACTATAAATCTATTGCCATGCTTTTGCGTTAGTCCTTTCCCATTAATGGGGTCTTGCTCTCTATATTGCAGCATAAATGATTTTGCATAGGCTTTTTTATCCATAATGCAATCTTCAAAAGATGGAATATTTATATAACCTTCAGGAAAATCTTCATTAGATGATAAATAAGCAGTGCCTTTAATGGATTTAATAGATTTAATATCTACACCTTGTTTTAATAAATCTGCAATATCTACAATGGTCTTTTCACCCATTCCATATACCAGTAAATCTGCTTTTGAATCTAGAAGTATGCTTTTTCTGATTTTATTATCCCAATAATCATAATGGGCAAATCGCCTTAAACTTGCTTCAATGCCACCAATTATAATTGGAATATTTTTAAAATTTTCTCTTATTTTATTGCAATAAACTATAACTGCTCTATCAGGCCTTAAATCAAGAACAGCACCAGGTGAGTAAACATCTTTTTTTCTTCTTTTTTTAGAAGTGTAGTAATTATTTACCATGGAATCGATATTGCCTGAAGATACTAAAAATCCTAGTTTAGGGGTACCTAATTTTTTAAAATCAACATTGTTCGTCCAATTTGGTTGAGCTATTATGCCTACAGTATAACCTTTTGATTCAAGAACCCGACCAATCAAAGAAGTTCCAAAAGATGGGTGGTCTACATATGAATCTCCAGTTACTATTATAAAATCTAATTGACTTATCTTTAAATTTTTTAAATCTTCTAAAGATATTGGTAAAAAGTTTTTAGCTAGTTTCATTGCTTTAATCCTTTATTAAGTATTTATTTTTTCTTCACTCTATATCTGAGCACAGTTTTTAATTTACTTTTGTCAACTTTTCGTGCATCACTTAAATAAATTTCCCTATGTTTTAATGTTAAAATTTCAAGAGAGTTTTGGTTTATAAAATCCTTCATTTTTTTAAAGCTTAAATATTCATCGTCATAGCTTCCTATATGAAGCATTTGTACAGAAAGCCCATCTTCCATAGAATCAAACCTTACTTTGTCTAAAAGATTTAGAACTTTTTTATTTTTCACATATTCTATAGCTAGTTTTGCAATTTTAAGAGTTACAAATTCAGGCTGCCTTATCATTATAGTATAGATTAAATCATCCTTTTTAAAGGCGTCTGATTTTCTTCCTTCTTCTGTTAAATCCCAAACACCTTCAAGAGGATACACTGTATATTCAAAATAATCATTTAATGCAACTCCTCTCTTTGGCATCATTCTTATGGCATAAGATAAGGCATATAAAACTTCCACTCTATTTGAAAAATTTTCACCATTAGGGTCGCCTGTTCCATCTATCATAAAAAAATTTTGATTTGGAACATTTATTAATTCTGGAGTGTTTTTAGGCAAATATAAATTTTTCTCATTCTTTTTCCATTCATACTTCATAATAACCACCTCCTTAGAGTTAAGAGTTATGATTAAATACTTTACAGTAAATTAATAAAAATTTCAATTTAAAAATAAAAAAGGAATATTTTTGAAATACTCCTTTTTCTAAATGTTTTTAATTAGTTACTATTTCTGATCCTTTTTCCGGCATAACTTCAAGTTTAGATGTATTTAAAATTACAGAGTTAGTATTATTTGCTCCTTTAACTGATTCAATATTTCCAGATATCTTAATCCAATCATCAACAGTTGGCATAGTGCCATTATATTTAAATTCAAATCCAACCGCTATTGCTTTTCCATCAGATCCTTGTGCAGTTCTTGTTATATAATGACGTACTACATTATCTGTAGTTACAGTTTTATATAAACCTTGAACTATTATTAATTTATCTTTATAATTATCTGGATTCTTATAAATATCATTGGCTTGTGCTATAAATGAAGTATCTTGAATTTGTATAGTTTGAGCATTTGACAAAGTTTTATTGCCATTTGCACCTTGTTCATTAGAACATCCAGACAATAAGCTAAAAATAAAACATAAAAGAACAACTAATACTTTTTTCATTTTTTGACTCCTTTATAATGTAATGAGTAGGAAAAGCTTTTTACATAAAAATGTCTTATTTGCTTTTTTATCCTTCTAAATTATGATAAATTTATTATAATTGATGCTTATGCCCAAGTCAACGAATATTAGAATAAAAAAAATCATAAAAATTAGTATTAATATAGATAATTAAATGTTTTACATATATTTAATATTAATACTAAAATTTATTGGAGGTGAATGATGGAACAAATTTATGTAGAATCCCTAATGAAAACATTTAGAGTTTCTAAAAGAAAAAGTGGTTTAAAAAACGCTGTGAGTGCATTTTTTAAAAGAGAATATGAGGATATAGTTGCTCTATCGGATGTGAGTTTTTCTATTAAAAAAGGAGAAATAGTTGGATATATTGGACCAAATGGAGCTGGCAAATCTACAACTATTAAAATACTTTGTGGGATTTTAGTTCCTGATAGTGGGAAATGTACAATTAATGGAAGAAATCCTTGGAAGGAAAGAAAAGAGCATGTGAAGAGAATTGGGGTGGTTTTTGGTCAAAGATCTCAGTTGTGGTGGGACATTCCTTCTGAAGATTCATTTGAACTATTAAAGAATATTTATGATATAGATGATAAAATATATAAAAATAATAAAAATATGTTAGTAGAATTATTAAAACTTCAGGAAATTGTTAAAATACCTGTTAGAAATTTAAGCTTAGGTCAGAGAATGCAATGTGAAATTGTTGCGTCTCTTCTTCATGACCCTGAAATTTTATTTTTAGATGAGCCAACAATTGGATTAGATGCAATAAGCAAAGTAACAATAAGGGAATTTATAAAAAAAGTAAACAAAGAAAAATCTATGACTGTGCTTCTTACAACTCATGACATGTCAGACATAGAGGCTCTTTCAAATAGGATAATGCTAATAGGAAAGGGAAGCTTGTTATACGATGGAGATTTAAGTTCAATTAAAAAAAAGTACATTACCACAAAAACTGTAGAATTAAAATGTGATTCAAGGGAAAATAACTATAAAATTCCCATAATAGAAGGCGTAGATATATTAAAAAGATCTTCTGAAGAAGTATCATTAAAAGTTAATACAAATAAAATTTCTGTATCACAAGTTTTATCAATATTTTCAGATATTTTAACTATTGATGATGTTATAATTGGTGAAGATAGTTTAGATGAAGTAGTGCTTAAATTATATAAGGAATTAAAGCTATGAAAGTATATTATTCTTATTTTAAAATGAGATTTATAAATAGCTTTCAATACAGAGCAGCAGCTATTGCAGGAATTTGTACTCAATTTTTTTGGGGATTTATATATATAATGATATATCAAGCATTTTATTCAAGTACAAATTCAAAAATGCCAATATCATTTCAAGAAATGGTAAATTATATATGGCTCCAGCAAGGGTTTTTGCTATTTATAATGCTTTGGGTTAGAGATGGTGAGCTTTTAGAGATGATTAAAAATGGAAATATATCCTATGAGCTTTGTCGTCCACAGGATTTATATCCATTTTGGTTTATTAAAATTATAACTCAAAGGCTTTCAGGTGCTATACTTAGATTTTTACCAATTATAATATTTGCTAGTTTAATACCAAAACCTTATAAAATAACCCTTCCTCAAAGCCCATTGGCGTTTTTGATTTTTGTAGTAACTTTAATGCTTGGCTTAATTATTACCACAGCAATTTCTTTATTTGTTCATTTAATTGCCTTTATTACTATTGAAGCTAGTGGGATAATGAATATTATATTTGTTATTTCAGATTTATTAGCTGGAAATCTTGTGCCTGTGCCATTAATGCCAAATTGGCTGAAAACATTAAGCTATTTACTTCCATTTAGATTATCATCAGACCTTCCATTTAGAACTTACTCTGGAAATATAGATATAAAGGAAGCTAGCTTAAGCATATTATTACAATTGTTTTGGATTTTAATTTTGATATTACTTGGAAACATGGTTTTAAGAAAAATAACAAAGAAAATAGTGGTTCAAGGAGGATAAATTGTGAAGCTTTTTTTAAAATATTTATCTATGCATTTAAAATCTCAAATGGAATACAGAGTTTCATTTATATCAACTGTTATAGCTCAATTTTTAGTGTTCTTTACCTTTTATTTTGGAATATATGCTCTTTTTTTAAAATTTCAAAATATAAAGGGTTTTACTTTATTTGAAGTGCTTTTATGCTTTAGCACAGTGCTTGTTGGATATTCTGTTGCTGAAGGTGTAGTAAGAGGATTTGATACATTTGATAGGCTTATAATAAGAGGCGATTTTGATAGGTTAATAGTTAGGCCAAAGAACCTAATAACACAAGTATTAGGTTCTGCCTTTGCCTTTGATAGAATTGGCACAATATTGCAAAGCTTAGTTGTACTCTTTATATCAGTTTACAATATTAAAATAAATTGGACTTTTTTAAAAATTATTGTGGTTTTTTTAATGCCCTTTGGATCTTTTTGCATATTTTCTGGTATATATATACTTTCTGCATCCTTTTGCTTTTTAACAGTTCAAGGGCTTGAAATTAGGAATATTTTAACAGATGGTGCAAGGGAAATGGCTTCTTACCCAATGGGTATTTATAGAAAAGAGTTTTTGTACTTTTTTACTTTTGTAGTGCCCATAGCTTGTGTAAATTATTATCCGCTGATGTTTATATTAAATAAAAAAAGTTCTGTTTTTTATGGATTTTTACCCATAACAGGTATTTTATTTTTAATAGCAGCTTTAATAATATTTAATCAAGGTACTAAACGCTATCAAGGCACTGGGTCATAATTTTCATCTTTTTCTCTTAATTTAAAGAAAACTAAAGTAAAAAGGCGTATAATTGCACCTTGAAATTAAACTAAAAAAAGCCTTAGGAACCTACTAAAACAGTGCAATATAGAGGTCCTTTGGCAAAGGGAGTATTGCTTATTAACAACACATATCGCTCCTATTTTATCAAAAAATATAATGAAGTTAAAGTAATAAATAATTAATAAAGTGTAAATATTGACTTAGCATTTAACATGTTCCTTGTCGTCATCTTTTAAAAAAATCACCACATAGATTAAAAAAATCACTGCCACAAGGCTAAAAATTATACACATAAATAGCATTGCTTTAAGAGAAAAGTATTGAATTATATATCCACCAACTAAATTTCCTATTACAGCACTAAGTCCTATTCCACCTGATTCAACAAAGCTTTGAGCTGTTGTCTTTAATTCTCTTGGAGAATGTTTATCTACATAGTGTCTCATATTAGGAAAATAAATTGCATATGTTATTGATTGAATTAAATAAATCAATATTATGCTTGTAACATTTGGAGCCAAAAATGTTAAAATCATTCTTATTAAATAATTACAAGATGCAAACAGCATTAAATATTTAGATTTGAATTTTTTAATTAAAATTGGAAATAGCATTAATGCAGGTATTTCACTAATTGATTGAACAAAGTATACAAAACCTTGCTCTTTTGTTCCTCCACCTAAATTTTTTATAATGTAAAATAAATAAGTATTAATTGTATTTGATGGTAAAAATATTAAAAATGTTACAATAAGTATTATGACAATGTTTTTGTTTTTAAAAAGATGGAATACATTTTTTTTCTTTTCTTTTTCTTTATTTTCTTCTTCTTGCACATCTTGTATATCAAAATTATCTTTGTAATTATCTTTTAATAACATTGCAAATATTAAAATTAAAATTATTAAGATAGCAGAAAATATAAACATGTATACCCACCCATATGCTTCAATTAGCCCACCATAAAAAATGGCAAATACAGCATAACCAAGTGATGATCCAGCTCTTATTAAGCCAAAGTATTGCCTAACATAGTAATTGCTGGTGAGTACCCATGTGTCTAAAAGACAAGATAATGGAACGTAAAAAAAGCCAAGAATTCCAATCACTACGATGTATAAAAGATTACCACTTACATTGGGTAATATGATCACACCAAGAAAAAAAATCATAATAAGGGACGCTATTAATATCCACTTAATATTTTTGTATTTATCACAAAAAAAAGATAATGCATAGGTGCCTATAAATCCTAAAATATTTGAAGCTGATAAAATAGTCCCAATAAATGTAGTTTCAACATTTCGATGAGAAAGATATGCTCCCATAAAACCTGAAATAGGAATTATTAAAGCTCCATAAAGTGTCATTACTATTAGAAATGGTAAAATTTTAAATATGAATTTCTTGTATTTGCTTTTTATCTTAATTACAATCACCCCAATTTTTAAGTGTCAATTTAGATTATATAATCATTATTAATTCAAATCAATAAGCATATTGACCTAAAATTTTTATATATGTAAAATGTCTTTGAGGTGATTTAATGTTAATTAAGAATTGTAAGATAATTTATATAGATAAAATTGAAGTTGGATCATTGTTTATAAAAAATGGAAAAATAGAAAAAATTAATCCTGTTAATGTTAAAGATGAAGAAATAATAGATGGAGATGGATTATATTTATCACCAGGTTTTATAGATGCCCATATTCATGGTGCAGGCGGTGTAGACACTATGGATGGCTCATATGAATCAATAAACCTTATTTCAAAGACTATTTGCAGGTTTGGGACCACATCTTTTTTACCAACTACTATGACATGCTCTAAGGAAGATATTAAAAAAGCATTAAAATCAATTAAAATGTCAATAAAAAAGGGTACAGAAGGTGCTAATGTGTTAGGGGCACACTTAGAGGGACCATTTATAAGTGAGCAAATGATAGGGGCACAAAATCCCAATTATGTATTAAAGCCATCGATTTATGCATTTGAAGAAATAGCTTTAGAGCATTTGGATGTTGTAAAAGTAGTTACACTTGCCCCAGAACTAGAAGGAGCATATGAATTAATAAACTACTTGGTGGATAAAGGAATTGTAGTTTCAATAGGGCATTCAAAGGCAAGTTATGAAGAGGCTATAAATGGAATAAACTGTGGATGCACGCATACAACTCATCTATTTAATGCTATGACAGGGTTTAATCATAGACAGCCAGGAATTGTGGGAGCAGTTTATGATTCAAATATTACAACAGAAACAATATCTGATGGAATACATGTGTCATATCCAGCATTAAGAACTACTTACAAAATAAAAACACCAGAAAAAGTACTCCTTGTCACAGATGCTATGATGGCGTGTAGCATGCCTGAAGGGAAATATTCTTTAGGAGGCCAAGATGTTTATGTAAAAGATGGAGCTTGCAGGCTTAAAGAAGGAAATTTAGCAGGATCAATACTCACGCTAAATAAAGCAGTAAGAAATGTAAAGGAAAACTCATCACTTCCACTATATGAAGTAGTTAAAATGGCAACATATAATCCTGCAAAGCATTGCGCTGTGGAAAATTCAAAGGGGAAAATTGAAGAAGGATTTGATGCAGATTTAATTTTATTTGATGAAGATATTAATGTAAATAAAGTTATAATTAATGGTAATTTAATTTTATAATATTAAATGTGATAAATTTCTTCACAAAATAATCATAAATGTCACATATCTTCCTCATATTAAAACCATATTCAGGTTATATAATAAAACCATAGTAAAGTGAAAGAGGGAATTAAAATGTCAGATAATTTCAATTATAATAATGGTTTTATATATAATTCAAATATGGAAAATAAACAAGAAGAGCCTATAATTAATAATAGTTGGACATATAGTTATGCTGAAGAGGGCTATAACTTAAACAAAAGAGTTGTTGATACTAATGAAAATATAAAAGTTAAAAGAAAAAAGCATCCATATTTTAGTCAAATAGTTGCTACTTTGGTTTTATGCGTAATATGTTCAGGAATGGTAGGTGGAGTTTTATCATATAACTTTTCAAGTAAAATAGACAAACAAAATGCTGCAATAGCTCAGCTTCAGAAGGAAAGCTTAAATTATGGATCTTCTTTAGTAGGAGCATCTTATGCCACAGCAAATAATATTAGCTCAATAGTATCTGAAGTTTCACCTTCAGTTGTTGGAATTAGGCTAAATGTATCACAGGACTCCTTTGGTATAAGCAGAAGATTTATCAATGCTCAGCCACAGCAAGCTATTTTAGAAGGTTCAGGAATAGTCCTTACAAAAGATGGTTATATTGCGACAAATTATCACGTTGTCTCTTATGCTGATCCAAATTTAAATTCAAATGTATCAGTTGATAATATGGAAGTTCATTTTAGCGATGGCACAGTTGCAAAAGCTACTTTTATAGGTGGAGATGAAGAAAATGATTTAGCTGTAATTAAAGTGGACTTAAACAACTTAACACCTGCTACATTTGGAGATTCTTCAAATATTAAGGTAGGGGATACAGCACTTGCTATAGGAAATCCTTTAGGTTTAGAATTTGCTGGAACAGTTACTCAAGGAATAATAAGCGCAGTAGATAGAGCTGTTAATATTGGAAATGGTGTAACTAAAAATTTTATTCAAACTGATGCTGCCATTAATGAAGGAAATAGCGGAGGCGCTCTAGTAAATTCAAATGGTGAAGTTATTGGTATAAATTCTGCAAAAATAGAAGCAAGTGGAGTGGAAGGAATAGGATTTGCAATTCCAATTAATATTGCAAAATCAATATTAAATAGCTTAATAAAATAGGAATACCCTATAGTATATTTTACTATAGGGTATTTTTAGAGAGTATTATTAAACATTAGTAACATTTAGGTAAACAAATTGGTTTTGGTGGGCAAACTGGCTTGGGCACACAAACAGGTTTTGGTGCGCAAACAGGTTTACACGCTGATATACTACATAATGATGGGGCAACTACAGTTTCAAGTGCTTCAAACCCTTCAAATTCAATAGAAATCAATTCACTTTTTTTCATTTCATTTCCTCCATTTAAATAAAATAAAATTAGTTAATTTATTATTTAAAATTTAATGTGCTAGCAATATAATATTAATACTATTTATTTAGAATTTAATTGTTTTTTTCCTAAACAATGTAAAAATATACTTAACTTGCTATAATATTAGCATGTTTGAAAAAAATTTTACAATTGACATGATTATTTAATAGTGGTATTATGTAAGAAAATTGTATAATTAAACACAATGGGGTGTTTTAAATTATTTAAAGCTTACAATGAGGTTTGCATATAGATAGTGTATTTTATATGTGGGCCGTTTTTTGTAATGGGAGGGATGCTTTTGGAAAAACAAAGAATTATTCAAGAATATGTTCCTGGAAGGCAGATTACTCTAGCTCATATCATATCAAATCCTGAAAAAGATCTTTGCGCTAAATTAGGTATTTTATCATCAGATGAAAAATTAAACAATGCTGTAGCTATCTTGACCATTACTCCTTCAGAAGCTGTAATTATAGCAGCCGACATAGCAACTAAATCTGCTAATGTAGAAATTTTATTTATAGATAGGTTTAGTGGATCTTTAATGATTTCTGGTGATACTTCAAATTGTGAAGTTGCTGTAAAAGAGATTATTTCATTTATATGCTATAAAATGGGATTTTCTTATCCAGAAATAACTAGAAGTTAAATTTATGAAAAAGATAATGCTCATTGGAAAATCAGGAAGTGGTAAAACCTCTCTTATACAAAGACTTAATGATGAAAATCTTATATATAGAAAGACTCAAAGCTTAATTTACTATAAAAATTATCTTGACACGCCTGGGGAATATCTAGAAAGTAGAAGGTTTTATAATGCTCTTCTTGTAAGCTCTTATGAATACGATACCATCATTTTTGTACAAAGTGCTACAGATAGAATTTCGACATTTCCTCCATACTTTGGTAAAATGTTTAATAAAGATATAATTGGCGTTATTACAAAAATTGACTTACCTAATATAAATATTGATTATGCTAAAAAAGCTTTAAATAAGGCAGGTTGCAATGAGATTTTTTTGATAAGCTCCATTACTTGTGAAGGACTTAACGAATTATATGGGAGGATAATATTATGAATAAAAGAATTTTAATTGCTGATGATGAGCCAATTACTAGAATGGATTTAGAGGAGATTTTAACTGAACATGGATATAAAGTTATAGGATCAGTGTCTACTGGTCTTGATGCTGTAGAATTAAGTAGAAAAGAAAATCCAGATATAGTTTTAATGGATATAAAAATGCCTTTTTTAGATGGAATCAAAGCTTCATCAATTATAAATTCTGAAAAACTTGCAAGTTGTGTCATACTTCTTACAGCATATAGTGATGAAGATATTATCAAAAAAGCTATAAAAGCAGGAGTAATGGGATATGTAGTAAAACCTATATCTGTAAGTTCGCTTCTTCCAGCTATTGAAGTATCCATTGCAAAGCAAGAAGAAATAAATGGCATTAAAAATGAAGTTATCGAATTAAAGGAGAAAATTGAAGAACGTAAAATTATAGAAAAGGCTAAGGGGATTATTAGCAAAAAAGATGGATTAAGCGAAAAAGAGGCCTATGATTATATTAGAAAAATAGCTATGAATAAAGGATATAAGATGGTTAAGGTAGCAAACGCCATAATATTAAACGAAGAGGTAAATTAAGTAATGAGCAGGATAATAGAACTTTGTAAAGAGTATACTACTTTGAAATCTAGCGATATTAATATACTTTTAAATTTAGAGCAGTTTTTACCATTAATATCTGAAATAATAGGTTGTGATGTATTTATAGATTGTATTACAAGTGATACAAATAAAGCTATTGTTGCTTCAGAGTTTAGACCTAAAAATTCTCTTTATAAAAATTCTGTTGTAGGAATGTTAGCATATAGAGATGATGAACCTGCTGCTATTAGAACACTTGAACTTGGAATTCCATCTCATGGTTTAAAAGGGGTTACACAAGAAAGGATTGCTATAACTCAAAATGTAGCGCCTATTAGAAATGACGATGGCAAAGTCATCGGTGTTTTAATTATGGAAAAGGATGACACAAATAATTATAATAGAGAATTTAATATGACTGTGCTTGCTAAAACCACAGAACAACTTGCAAATGAATTAGTAAATTATGATAAAAATGGTGGCATAAGTACATATATAAATGATGCTATAATTTATTTTAACGAAAATGGAATATCTGTATATGCTAATTCAAAAGCTCGAATGCTATATGAGAATTTAGGATATAGAGATGTTATAATTGGCATGAGGTTTGAAAACCTTGTGCTTGATAAAATTAAAGTAGAAGATATTATTGCTAATGAATATATGGAGTTTAATGATCTTTCAATAGGAAATTATGTTTTAAAGGTGCAATACTCCATAATGAAAGAAAACAATAAGTTTATGGGAATAGTTATGCTTATTACCGACGTGACAGAAGTTAGAAATAAAGAAAAAGAATTAATATTAAAATCTGTTGCAATTAAGGAAATACACCACAGAGTTAAAAATAACCTTCAAACTATTGCATCTCTTTTAAGACTTCAATCAAGGAGGGTTGAAGATTTAGAAGTTAAAAAGATGTTTGAAGAGAGCATAAATCGTACTTTAAGTATTGCCTTAACCCATGAAATACTAGCAAATAATGGAGTAGACGAAGTAAGCATAAAAAAAATATTAGAAAAGCTTGTAAAATATACCCTTCAAGTAGCTACCTTAAGCTATTCTCAAATTGGAATAACGATAACTGGTGATGACTTTAATATTGAATCAGATACAGCAACTAGCATAGCTTTAGTGGTAAATGAACTTTTGCAAAATTGTTATCAACATGCTTTTAGGGATAGCATAGCAGGTAATGTGGAGATAAAAATTGAAAAAGGCCAATTAAGTTCTAAAATAACCATTGAAGATGATGGAATTGGAGTTAGCAAGGACCAGGAAAAGCACAATTTAGGTCTTAAAATAGTAAAATCTATGATTGCAGATAAGCTTGGTGGGAATTTTGATTTTAAATCTTCAAACAATGGTACAAAAGTAAGCTTTACATTTTTAACAGAATAATTAAATTGGTACATAGGAGTATCAATGACGACAATGAAGTCAAAAGACAATTTTAATTATCTTTAGATAGTTAAAATTAAGTTTTTTGGCTTTTTTTTAAGGAGGGGGTTTATGGATTTTAAGGAAGTTCTTTTAAGTGTAGGTATAGATATTGGTACATCAACTACATCTATTATATTTAGCAAGATTGTAATAGAAAACTCATCGCATGGAAGCCATATTCCGCTATATAAGATTGTTGAAAAAGAAATAATATACAGAAGTAAAATATACTTTACTCCTCTTATATCTAACAATTTATTAGATGTATTAGCTATAAAAGATATTATTTTAAAAGAATATGAAAATGCAAACATTAAGCCAAGCAATGTGTCCATAGGTGCTGTTATTATAACTGGTGATACTGCTAGAAAGAAAAATGCAGAAGAAGTGCTTTCGTCAATTTCCGATCTTGCAGGAGATTTTGTGGTAGCTACAGCTGGGCCTGAGCTTGAAGCCATAATAGCTGGAAAAGGAAGCGGAGCAGATAGCTTTTCTAAGTTAAACTATACAAAAGTTATGAACCTCGATATTGGAGGAGGCACAACTAATATTGCTATTTTCGATAACGGAAACGTAATCGATGTTGCTTGTTTAGATATAGGCGGCAGGCTTATTAGATTTAAAAAAGGGACATGCCAAATTGAGTATATATATGAAAAAATGAAAAGCTTAGCAAAAAGTTTGGGGATTAATGCAATTGAAGGAGCTTTATTGACAAAAAATCAAATAGAAAGCATTTGCGATAAATTAGCAAGTGTAATCCTTGAATCTACTCACCTTAAAGAAAAATCCAAAGATTATCATTTCCTAATTACAAATGGAAAGGATTTTAAAAAGGAATGTAATCCTAAGCATATTTCATTTTCTGGTGGCATTGGTAAATTAATTTATGATGAATCTTTAAATGATGATTTTTTATTTGATGATATTGGAATAATTTTAGCAAATTCTATTAAAAAAGAAATAAAAAAATATGATATTTCATTAATAAAGCCATCTGAAACTATTGGAGCTACAGTAGTAGGGGCAGGCAGCCATTCTACCAGTATAAGTGGAAGTACCATTAAATATTCCAGATCAAGTTTATTTCCTATGAAGAATATTCCAATTTTAAAGCTTACAAAAGAAGAAGAAGAAAATAAAGAAAATTTTGTAGATGTCATCAGAAAAAAAATTACATGGATTAACAATGGAGAGCTTGAAAATATAGCGCTTTCTTTAAATGGGAAAAAGGATATGAGATTTCAAGAAATTGTATCTTTATCTGAACTTATTATTGATGCTATGAGGCCATTAATTGAAAAAAATAAACTGATCATAGTCATGATGTTAAATGATTTTGGAAAGGTATTAGGTCAAAGCTTAATGGCAAAACTCGGTGAAGAAATAGATGTAATATCTATGGATAGCATAAGCGCATCTGATGGTGACTTCATAGATATAGGAAAACCTGTTGGAATGGGGTCTGTATTGCCTGTTGTAGTGAAAACATTAGTATTTAATTATTAAAAAATATAGTGAGGTGAATTTAATATGATTCTTGCAACAAAACTTTTTGGACATGTATATCAATTTAAATCTGTAAAAGAGGTGCTGGCAAAAGCTAATGAAGAAAAGTCAGGAGACAAATTAGCAGGTATTGCAGCAGCAACTGATACAGAGAGAATTGCTGCAAAGGAGGTACTAGCAAATTTATTGGTATCCGATCTTAGAAACAACCCTGTGGTTTCCTATGAGGAAGATGAAGTAACTAGAATAATTCAAGATGATGTAAATGAAAAAATTTATAACGAAATTAAAAACTGGTCAATTGCAGAACTAAGAGAGTGGATATTAAAGCATGAAACTACGACTAATGATATTAGAAGGATTTCAAGAGGTTTAACATCTGAGGTTGTGGCAGGGGTTGCCAAGCTTATGAACAATATGGATTTAATTTATGGAGCTCAAAAGGTGAGAGTAGAAGCTCATTGCAATACTACTTTAGGTAAACCTGGAAGGCTTGCAGCTAGATGCCAGCCAAATCACACTACAGATAATTTAGATGGAGTTAGATTAGCCATATATGAAGCTTTAAGCTATGGAATAGGAGATGCTGTTATAGGGTTAAATCCAGTTGATGATACTGTTGATAATGTTTCAAGGATTCTTCATATGTTTGAAGAAATTAAAAACAAATTTTCAATACCAACTCAAATTTGCGTCTTAGCTCATGTAACAACACAAATGGAAGCAGTTAGAAAAGGTGCACCTACAGATATGTTCTTCCAAAGCGTAGCTGGATCTCAAAAAGGTAATGAAGCCTTTGGAATAAATGGCGACATGTTAAAAGAAGCTAGAGAACTTTGTTTAAGAGAAGGAATGTCAACAGGTCCAAATGTAATGTATTTTGAAACAGGTCAAGGTTCAGAATTGTCAGCAGATGCAAATCATGGATCAGATCAGGTTACTATGGAAGCAAGGTGCTATGGTTTTGCTAAAAGATTTAAGCCATTTTTAGTGAACACTGTAGTTGGATTTATTGGACCAGAGTATTTATATGATTCAAGGCAAGTTATAAGAGCAGGGCTTGAGGATCATTTTATGGGAAAATTAACTGGAATTCCAATGGGAGTGGATGCTTGCTATACTAACCACATGAAAGCTGATTCAAATGATTTAGACAATCTTGAAATACTTTTAACTGCAGCTGGATGCAATTATTTTATGGGAATTCCTGCTGGTGATGATATTATGCTTAATTATCAAACTACTGGATATCACAATACAGCCACACTTCGTGAAATGTTCAATTTACGTCCAACTTTAGAATTTGAACAGTGGCTTAATAAAATGGGTATAATGGAAAATGGTAAATTGACAAAAATTGCAGGGGATGCATCCTTGTTTTTATAATGCAAAGGGGGGGTAAAAGTGATTACAGATACTGATTTAAAGAAAGTCATTGAACAAGTCTTGATGGAAATGAGTCTTGGAAAGCAAAATAAAGAAGTTGAACAAATTGTTAATAAAAATTTATGCGAAAATAAAGATTTGTTTGAAAATATAGATTTACCTGATATTACTTCTATAGATTTAAGAAAAGATTTTCACATTGAAAATCCAAAAAATAAAGAAGCTTATTTAAAACTAAAGGAGATAACTCCTGCTAGGCTCGGAGTTGGAAGATGTGGAGTAAGGTATAGAACAGAAACTCTTTTAAGGTTTAGAGCAGACCATGCAGCAGCTATGGATGCTGTTTGGAATGATGTTTCAGAAGACTTTTTAAATAAAAACAACCTTTTTACAGTTAAAACCTTAATTTCAAATAAAGATGAATTTATAACACGTCCTGATTTAGGAAGGATTGTTGATGAAGAAGGAATTAAAACTTTAAAGGAAAGATGCAAATTAAAACCAAGAGCTTTAATTTACTTAGCAGATGGATTAAGTTCAACTGCAATTGAAGCAAATGGTATAGATACTTTAGCATCAATAACTCAAGGCCTTAAAGCTTATGGGATTGAAATTGGAACACCATTTTTCTTAAAATATGGGCGCGTTGGTTCCATGGATCATATTTCTGAAATATTAGAACCAGAAGTTATTGCTGTTTTAATAGGTGAAAGGCCAGGCCTTGTTACAGGAGAGAGCATGAGCTGCTATATGACTTATAAAGCTTATAGAGGAATACCTGAGGCAAAGAGAACTGTAATATCAAATATACATAGACAAGGTACTCCTGCAGCTGAAGCAGGTGCTCATATAGCAGATATTTTAAAGAAAATGCTCGATGAAAAAGCTAGTGGACTTGATTTGAAGTTATAAATATAGGAGGGAATGATTAATAGATGAAAGGCGATCGACTAATTCCAAGTGTTTTAAGTGTTAAAATGATTTCAAATGTTGACGATGAAATGATTGAACAATTTAAACTTCCAAAGGGCCATAGGGCAATTGGCATGATTACAGCAGATTGCGATGATGTTACATATACAGCATTGGATGATGCCACTAAAAAAGTTGATATTAAAGTAGTTTATGCAAGATCATTTTATGGAGGGGCTGCAAATGCAAATACTAAACTTGCAGGAGAAGTAATTGGAATAATTTCAGGCCCAACTCCTGCAGAAGTTAAAAGTGGACTTGATTCAATTTGCAGCTTTATAGCTGAAGAAGCAAGTTTTATATCAGCAAATGATGATGATAGTGTGCCATATTATGCTCATTGCATTTCAAGATCAGGATCATATTTATCAGAAATTGCTGGCATAAAAGAAGGAGAACCAATTGCGTATTTAATTGCTCCACCACTTGAAGCTATGTATGGTTTAGATGCCGCACTTAAAGCAGCAGATGTAAGGCTTGCAGCATTTTATGGACCACCATCTGAAACAAACTTTGGTGGAGGTCTTTTAACAGGTAGTCAATCAGCTTGTAAATCAGCTTGTAATGCCTTTGCAGATGCAGTTGCATTTTGTGCTCAGAACCCAATTAAGTATTGATAATGGACTAATTAGGATGTATTTATAGATAAGTCAGGGGGGTTAGAATGAATGCTTATGGCATGTTAGAAACATATGGATTAGTTGCTTCTATTGAAGGAGCAGATGCTATGGTTAAATCTTCAAATGTAAGCATTGTTGGCAAATATAACATTGGATCTGGCCTTGTTACAGTCATAGTAAAGGGAGATGTCGGTGCAGTAAATGCAGCAGTTTTGGCAGGAAAAATTTCTGCCGAGAAAATAGGCAAAGTCATAAGCACTCATGTTATACCTAGACCCTCTGATGATATTTATTTTATTTTAAATAAAAAGGAAAATGATGAAGAGCTTTTTAAAAGGCTATCTTCAATGAAATTTGCAAATTTAAGAAATATGGCTAAGGATATTTTAAAAGGAAAAACTGCTAAAGAAGCTCATAAAAAGGGTACAAAGCTGAATTCGAAAAAAGGTGTTATAGAATTTTTAATGAATTTTAAACATTTATTATAGAACTTAAATTAGGAGGTGATGCTATGGATAAAGATTTAGCATCAATACAAGAAGCTAGAGATTTAATAAAGAAAGCCGTAGCTTCTCAAAAGATTTATAGCCAGTGTGATCAAGTTAGAATGGATGAAGCTGTTAAACATGTTGCATTAAAAATTTATGAAAATGCTGAAGAACTTGCAAAACTTGCTGTAAATGAAACTGGCTTTGGAAATGTAAAAGATAAGATTGTTAAAAATCAATTTGCTTCAATGACCCTTTATGAGTATATAAAGGATATGAAAACACATGGAATAATAAATATTGATGAGAAGAATAAGATTTGGGAAGTAGGAGTTGCTATGGGAGTAATAGTAGGACTTATACCTTCTACAAATCCAACATCTACAGTAATTTATAAAGCGTTAATATCTTTAAAAAGTGGCAATGCCATAATATTTAGCCCTCATCCAGCTGCTATTAATTCAATAACAAAAGCTACAGAATTAATTAGAGGGTATTTAAAAGAAATATCTCTTCCAGAAGACTTAGTTTCAGTTCTTTCCATGGCTACAATGGAAGCTACAGATGCGCTTATGAAAGATAATGATGTTGCGCTAATACTTGCAACTGGAGGAAAGGCTATGGTAAAAGCTGCATACAGTTCAGGGAATCCTGCTCTTGGCGTTGGTCCTGGAGATGTTCCGGCTTTTATAGAAAGATCAGCAAATATTGAGCAAGCAGTATCAATGATAATAGCAAGCAAAACTTTTGATAACGGAGTTATATGTGCATCAGAGCAAGCTATTGTGGTGGAAGAAGAGATAAAGGACAAGGTAATAAATGAGTTTAAAAAGCAAGGGTGTTATTTCCTTGATGATAAAGAAAAAAAGGCTCTAGAAAAGGTAATGGTTAATGCAAGTGGGCTTTTAAACCCAAAAATAGTTGGAAAGACGGCCTTTGAAATTGCTAAAATGGCAGGAGTTTGCATTCCATCTTATATAAAAGTTTTAATTGGCTTTGAAGAAAAGGTTGGAAAAGCATATCCATTTTCCATGGAAAAGCTATCACCTATACTGGGATTTTATGTTGAGGAAAATTGGATAAAGGCTTGTGAAAAGTGCATTGAGATTTTAAAATATGGTGGAATTGGACATTCACTTTCCATACATAGTGAAAATTTAGATATAATCATGGAATTTGCGCTTAAAAAACCTGCTTATAGAATATTAGTGAACACACCTTCAACTCATGGAGGAATTGGGTCATCTACAGGACTTGCTCCATCTTTAACTTTAGGCTGTGGTGCTGTTGGAGGAAGTTCAACTAGCGATAATGTAACTCCACTTCATTTGATAAATATAAGGCGTGTGGCTTTTGGTAATAAACCATGGAAGCTTGATGAAAAAGCAGAAGATTTAGATATGAGTTCACTTAAATTGCTTATAAAAGAAATAATAAAGGAAATGAGTTTATAATTTGGAAAGGAGTAAATTTTATGATGACTTCAAACGCATTAGGAATGATAGAAACTAAAGGATTAGTTGGGGCTATTGAAGCAGCTGATGCAATGGTAAAAGCTGCAAATGTAACTTTAATTGGAAAAGAGCAAATAGGATCAGGTCTTGTAACTGTTATGGTAAGAGGAGATGTAGGAGCTGTTAAGGCAGCTACTGATGCTGGCGCTGCAGCAGCTGAAAGAGTTGGAGAATTAATATCTGTTCATGTAATTCCAAGACCACATAATGATGTTGAATTTATTTTACCAAAGTCAGCTAATGTAGAAGAATAATTAACCATAAAAAGGCCTCTTTCACAATTAGATTTAAATAAAGAAAATACTCAAAATATAAGTTGATTAATGGTTCTTAGTATGATTAGTTGAAATCTCCATAATATGTTATTTTGTTTGTTAAACTAACTATGATTAAGAACCATTTTTTTATATATGAAGCTAGGTGTAGAGGAGTGATTATATTTTGAAGAAAAAATTAATCCATGGGAAATATATTGAAAAGCTAGATTTAATAAAAGGTGGAATATTTGTAATGAAACCTGATTATATTTTAACATCTAGTACAATGGATTTACTTAATGAAATGGATATTAAAATAGTTTATGGGTGTCATGATGAAACAATTAATAATTTAAAATACAAAGTTATTAAAATATTGAAGGAAGACTATGGAATAGAAAAAGAAGAGGTGACCCAAAGAATATTAAAAAAATTAGTTAGAGAGGTGAATGAGGTTGAGTATTAATCAAATTATCATCATAATTATGATGGCTTTTATGGTAATAGGTGTAGTAGATAAAGCTTTTTTGAAAAATAAACTTGGATTTGGTCCAGAGTTTGAAGCTGGTATAATGGCTATGGGAACTTTGGCTATGGCTATGGTAGGTATAATGTGCCTTGCTCCTGTTTTAGGAAATATACTATCTCCAGTTGTAGGACCAGTTTATAGACTTTTAGGAGCTGATCCAGCTATGTTTGCAGGAACTATACTAGCTATAGACATGGGTGGAACGCCTCTTGCAAAGGTAATGACTGACAATGCACAAGTTGCTAATTTCTCTGGAATAATTTTAGGATCTATGATGGGAGCTACAATAGTATTTTCTATTCCTGTTTCACTAGGCATTATTCAAAAAGAAGATAAACCTTATCTTGCTAGAGGTATGATGGCTGGAATGATTGCTATACCATTTGGTTGCTTTATAAGCGGTCTTGTATCAGGAATGAATATATTAGTGATTTTAGCAAACTTAATTCCTGTTATAATAATTGCATTGCTACTGGCTTTAGGTTTATGGTTTATTCCAGATGCGCTATTAAGGGGATTTAATGGTTTTTCAATTGGGATAACTTGGATTATTTTAGTTGCTTTTGCTTGTGCAATTATTCAAGGACTTACTGGCTTTACTATTATACCAGGTATGGACCCAATTGGACCACAGCTTGAAGTTATAGGAATTATTGCTATTACTTTAGCAGGTGCATATCCATTTGTTCATTTTATTATTAAATATTTATCAAAACCTTTAGGAGCTCTTGGAAAATTAATTGGAGTAAATGAAGTTTCAATAGGTGGAATGATTGCAGCTGTTGCAAATAATATACCTATGTTTGGAATGTTAAAAGATATGGATACACGTGGAAAAGTTCTTGCAGTTGCATTTTCAGTTCCAGCTTCCTTCGCTTTAGGCGATCACTTAGGATACACAACTGCTAATGCGCCAGAACAAATTGTTGCAATGATAATTGGAAAGCTTTTAGGTGGGGTAATTGCAATTTTTATAGCATCATTATTTATACCAAAAACCGCTGAGGTTAAAAAAGGAAATAAAAAAGCAAAGGCGAGTGCTTAAAATGGATACGGATAGACTTATTGAAATAATAAAAAAAGTTCTTATTGAAGAGGGTTTAGAGAAAAAATCTCATATTAAACAAGTTGATAAAAGTGGTATTATAGCCATTAAGGCACAAGAGGTTAAGTGTGAAAAGTTTACAGCACAAAATGAAAGTGATGGAGTTTATTTAACAGATGTGCTTTCATTAGAAGAGAGCCCAAGGCTTGGATGTGGAGTTATGGAGCTTGATAATACAAGTTTTGGTTGGACACTTACATATGATGAAATCGATTATGTAATAGATGGGACTTTAGAAATAATAGTAGATGGAAATACTATAACTGCAAATAAAGGAGAAGTTATATACATTCCAAAGAATTCTACAATAAGATTTTCATCTCCAAATAAAGCAAGATTTTTATATGTAACATATCCTGCAAATTGGTCAGAAGGCTTATAATAAAAATGAGGGTTTAATCACCCTCATTTTTATTTAAGCAGCTTTTCTTCATCTGAATGAAGAAGAATTGACTTAGGAGATTTTCTAAATAGCCCTGTATTTTCATCTCTTCCTTGTAGATAATATACAGCATTTGGCTTATGCATAGTGTCTGCAGCATTTTTACACAATTCTCCTATATTTCCACCTTTAGCTCTATTTACAATTATACCAATTTCCATATTTTTAAAATCCTTCATCATATAATAGTCACCATCACTATCTCCAGCTACTAATATAGGATCAAGCATACCATGATTTGGCTTAATAAATTTTTCTATGGTATTTGTTTTACCTACACCTTGAGTTTGGAAATATGCAACATTATATTTATTTATGTAGCAAGAATTATCATCTAAAGTTAATTCCATTGCAAAAACATTTGAAGGTTTTACATTTAAGCCATTTGCAGGATCGCAAGCTGTAGCTACAATTACATCTTTAAAGGAAGCTGAAACTATATATACTTCTATTCCATTATCCATAAGAGTGTTATAAAGATTTTTCATTTCAGGCATTATTCTAAGTCCAGTTTTATAGCTTACTGAAACTACACCAGCGTTTCCAGGCAGGGAAGCAGGGCTAGTTAATTTTATAGTGTCATATTTTCCATAGGAAAACCAATAGGTATTTGATTTAACAGTTAAAGCTTGTACCTCACTTGGAGTCATACCATAAAATAAATAAGTAACCCAAGGATAGCTTACATCAGGGCTAAAAGTCCCTCCAATGGCATCGTATAAAAATCTAACTTTTGTTACAAAATCATGATACTCTGGAGTTTTTTGAATTTCATCTAAAGTCATATTACCATTAAAACCTTTATAGTGTTCATAAAGCCATGTATAACTTGAAACACAGTCTGATACGACTATATCAATATTTAATGTGCCTCCATTTGTATTTTTATATGAATCAGTAAAATTATCCTTTGGCACATTTGTCTTTAAAACATCTCCCATTTTTTCAGGTGGTATTTTAAATTCTAATCTGCTAAGTTGATAAACAAGTAGAGCTTCCTCTACATCATTCATGGAAGTTGTGTTATCAAAGTCAAATATAGCATAGGGTTTATTCCTTATATCATAATTTTCATTGTTTATACTATATTTCTTTATCAAAGAGTTTAAGCTGTTATATAAAGTAGTATCCCAATTTAATGGTTGAAGGTTAGTACTTTTTTTAGGCAGTGAATATACAGACACAGTGAAAAAAGTTAAAAAAATTAATAAAGTGGTAAAGAATACTTTTAGTTTTTTCATAATGATCCTCCTTGTTTAATGTTTAAGAAACAAAAAAAGCATGGGACTAAGAGAAATAGCCTCAATGCTAAAATTTACTATGCTACGATGCATTGTATGTAAAATAAATATACTTTGAAAAGCTTATCATGTCAAGATAAATATTATAAATTTTAGAATATTTTTATCATTAATGAAATATAATATATTAACAATGATAAAGGATGTGTATATAAATTTAATGACAGAGTTTCCAATACTTGCTTCCTCGAATACATATTATAAAAATTTGATTTATGGTGTTAATCCTATAACTGGCGAAGTATTACCTGAGGACAATATTGTAAGTTATAACTATGTGCCTAGTTTATTTGTTTATATTGCAGACTACGTGTCTAATGCTATGGAGAACATTGATAAATTAATTCAGAAATAATTTTAAAAAATGGGCTAAACTTTTATATGAGGTTTAGCCTTAATTTTATTTCTTGTTAGGTATGGATCTATCAAAGTATTTTTTAATGTGATAACTACAGCTTATTTTCATATATTATATTAGGCATTAATAAAAAAATAATAGTTTTTTTAAAAGGCCATGATATAATTAATATTAAAATACTACAAAGAGAGCAGGTATAAAATTCATGAGTTTTAATAATATTTTAATAAGTTACTGTGAAGATATGGGAGATTTGATTTATTCAGTTCCTATTAGTTCTATGAAAAGTTTTAGGCAACATGGAACTGTGAATTGCTTTAGCCACTCTTTGCTCGTTTCTTATTTAAGTTATTTATTAGCATTTAAATTTGATTTAGATTATATAAGTGCTGGAAGAGGAGCACTTATGCACGATATGTTTTTATATGACACTAAAAAGGATTTTAGTAAAATGCCAAAGCATTTAGTGACACATGCTAAAGTTGCGCTTTTTAATGCTAAGGAAAATTATGTGTTAAATAAAAAGGAAGAAAATATAATTGAAAGCCATATGTGGCCTCTTAGTGATATTTTACCAAATACAAAAGAAGCTGTAATAGTTAATTTAATGGATAAATTATCAATGATAATTGAGTGTTTAGGGCTTTATAGATATGTAACTAAGAGAATAGGTGGTTCTGATTTTAAATCTAAAGTTTATGCAAAAATTTTTAATGTTTAAAAAAATTTTTATAAAATAGTTATAATTTTATAAACATATTGTAATATAGACATTAATTAAATATAATTTAATTAGATTTAATTTTAATAAATTATTGTAACATGATTCGGCATTTTATTTTAGGATAAGGTTTTTACTGATTAAGGAGGTGAAGGGTGGAAGGAATTTAAATTTCATTTTATATTTTTAAAAAATTTTTGAGGGGTATACTTATATGGATGTAATTCAGAAGTTTTTAAATCCAATTGTATCTTCTGTACCTGGAATTATTGGCGCTTTACTCATATTTATTGTTGCTTTAATTGTGGCTAATATTGTAAAAATTATCATAGTTAAAGGTGGTAGAAAACTTGGAATTGAGAAGTATACAGATAAGATGGGCCTAAAAAATGAAAAAGGATCTTTAGATTTTATAGGCAACTTAGCATTTTTAATTGTATTTATTCTATTTATTCCAGGAATACTTGATAAGCTTGGTATGAAATCAGTTTCTGATCCTATAATGAATATGACTGCAACAATTTTAAGGTATATACCAAATATACTTGCAGCTATTTTAATTATAGTAGTTGGAGTTTTTCTATCTAAACTTCTTAAGAGTATTTTAATAACACTTCTTAAGCGTTTAAAGGTGGATAATATACAATCTAAAGCAGGAATTAAGACGGCAAATGATTCCATAACTTTATCAGAAGTTATTGCAAATTTTGGATATGCTTTAATAATTATTTTAGCTATAATAGCGGCCTTGCAGGTGCTTAATATTTCATCTATTTCTGAACCAGCCCTTGGTATTTTAGATATGATAATGAATGTAATTCCTTTAATATTTGTAGCTGGATTTTTAATTTTCATAGGTGCATTTTTATCTAAAATGGCTGGAAATTTCATAACTGCTCTACTAAATAAAACTAGATTAGATAGTTTTGTTTTAACTTATATGGGGAAAAAGGATGGAAAAGTTATTGATTTTTCATGTTCTAAATTAATAGGAGAAATTTTAAGATATTTAATAATTATAATATTTATAGTGGAAGCCTTTAGCGTTATAAAATTAGATATACTGCAACAAATTGGATCTGATACTTTAGCATATTTACCATCTCTTTTAAGCTCAACCATCATCATTGTAGTTGGGATATTGTTTGGCACATGGCTTGAAACTACAATGATAAATAAATTTAAAATTTCAAGTTTTTTAAGCTTAGTTGCAAAATATATAGTTTTTGTTATGGCTGGATTTATGATGTTAAATCAATTAAGAATCGCTAAAAATATTGTGAATATATCTTTTATTATGATATCAGGCGCTATAGCTATTGCATTTATAATTTCTTTTGGATTAGGCGGAGGAGATTTCGCTAAAAATACATTAAAAAAAGTATCTGATAAAACAAGAAATAATTAAAATTGGATGCCTAAAGGCATCCTTTTTATATAGCGCTAATTAATTTTACAATGGTATTAAATATAAAGCACACTATAACTCCTGTTATGGTAGGGGTTATAAATGAAATTAATGTCCATTTTAAACTTCGGGTTTCTTTTTTTATGGTTAAACAAGTGGTGGAACATGGCCAGTGAAATAAAGAAAAGAGCATGACGTTTATAGCAGTGAAAATTGTCCAACCATTGCTTAAAAGCAGCTGTTTTAAATTTAGTAAATTGTCCATTTCTAAAATTGTTCCCTTAGAAAGATATGTCATTATAATAATTGGAAACACAATTTCATTTGCAGGAAAACCTAAAATAAATGCAGCAAGTATTACACCATCAAGGCCAATTAATTTAGCAAAGGGATCTAAAAATCTAGTAAAATAAATTAAAATGCTCATATCTTGAATTTTTATGTTTGCCATGAGCCAAATTATTAATCCTGCTGGAGCTGCCACAGCAATGGCTCTACCTAAAACAAACAAAGTTCTATCAAAAATAGATCTGATTATTACCTTTCCAATTTGAGGTTTTCTGTATGGAGGTAGTTCAAGGGTAAAGGAAGAAGGTATGCCTTTTAAAATGGTTTTTGATAAAATTTTAGAAACTAAAAATGTCATTAAAATTCCTAATAAAATTATAATGGTCAATGAAAAAGCTGAAATTAATGATTGTATTGGACTAGAGTATCCAATTACAAGGAACATTGCAGTTAAAGCAATGAACCCAGGAAATCGACCATTGCAGGGCACAAAGTTATTTGTAATAATTGCAATTAACCGCTCTCTTTCAGAATCTATTATTCTACATCCAATAACTCCAACCGCATTGCATCCAAATCCCATGCACATTGTGAGGGCTTGTTTACCGCATGCACAGCATTTTTTGAAGCTATTATCTAAATTAAATGCAACTCTAGGAAGGTAGCCAAAATCTTCAAGAAGTGTGAATAATGGAAAAAATATAGCCATAGGGGGAAGCATTACTGAAACTACCCATGCTACCACTCTATATACTCCTAATACTAACAAGTTACTTAGCCAATAAGGTGCTTTAATAAAATTCATAAATATTAAAAGCTGATCTTGAATAAAAAAAAGCAATTTTGAAAGCATTGATGATGGATAATTTGATAAAGTTATAGTAACCCATAATATAAATGCTAAAAGTAAAAGCATAATTGGTATGCCAGTTAATTTACTGGTAATAATTTTATCTATTTTTCTATCAAAAGAATTATAATTTGGATTTTTAAATGATATGCATTTGTTGCATATATTTTCAGCTTTATTTATTAAGCTTAAAACGAGCAAGTCCTCTAAATTGTTTTCGTTTATAAGAGTTTTACATTCTTTTAACGCTATTTTTACATTTTCATCTTCACATATAGAATACCCTAAATATTTATCTAAATCCTTAATGAAATCTTCGTTATTCTCTAAAAGCCTAAGGCATAGCCACCTTGAATTTAAATTTTTGCATTTATTCTTAATAATAGGCTCTAATGTAGAAATAGCTATTTCAATTGGCTTAGAATACTGTATCTTAATAGGATTTTTTTTATTTTTAAAACCATATATTGCTTCTTTTAAGTCATTTAAGCCAATACCTTTTGTTGCAGTAGTCGTTACAACAGGAACACCTAAATATTTTTCTAATTTATCAGTATCTATTTCAATTTTCTTTTTTTTGGCTTCATCTATTAAGTTAATGCATACGACAACATTAGAAGTGATTTCTAAAGTTTGAAGCACTAAATTTAAATTTCTTTCAAGGCATGTTCCATCGCAAACAACTACAACGCAATTAGCATCAATATTATTTTCACCAAAGCAAATAAAATTTCTGGCTATTTCTTCTTCAGATGAATGGGCCATGAGAGAATAAGTACCAGGGATGTCAACTAAAATATATTTTTCATCATTAAAAGTATAATATCCTTTTGCACTTGCTACTGTCTTACCTGGCCAATTACCTGTATGTTGGTTTAACCCAGTTAATTCATTAAATACTGTGCTTTTACCAACATTAGGATTACCTGCTAAAGCAATTATTTTATATTTATTATTATTTTCTATATTTATCATAAAAGTATCTCCACGAATATATTAGAAGAATCTTCAGAGCGAAGCGCAATTACACAACCTCGAACTAAATATGCCATAGGGTCTCCTGATGGGCTTTTATGAAGGCATTCAATAATCGTTCCTTCAATTAATCCAATATCTAAAAGTCTCCTTCTTATGGATCCTTGTGACATTAAAGATTTTACTTTAACTGATTTTCCAATTGGAACTAGGTTTAAAGAAATTATATTCTCATTCATAAATATTGCCACCTTATAATATTAATTAGCATAAGGAAACTTTGTTTTCCAATAACTAATCTATGCTTTGTAAATAAATATTGTTACTGTAAGCAGGGAGAAATATGGATAAAGATTTTAGAACTCTTAAAGGGTATGAACTAAGCCATAATAGTAAGATGACTTATGCCATGGAAGATTACTTAGAGATGATTTATCGTTCTATAAATGAAGAAGGCTTTATTGGCATTAATAAATTAGCAGATAAATTAAATGTAAAGCCTTCATCTTCTTCAAAGATGGTTAGTAATCTTAGAGTGATTGGATATGTGGAATATGAAAAATACGGTAAAATAAAGTTAACAAAAAAAGGCATTGAAATAGGAGAATATTTACTTTATAGGCACAATGTGTTAAATAAATTTTTTTGCTTGTTAAATAATTCAGAAAATGAGCTTGAGCAAACTGAAAAAATTGAGCACTTTATAAATAAACACACAATTCAAAATATTGAAAAGTTAAATAAAATGCTAGAAAAAAAGAATTTAATAATTAAAAAAGGGACTGCTATATTAAGAAAAAAGAAGAGCTAAAATTAAAGAATGGTATTAAAAAAATAAGGCTACCACGCTATGGATTTTAACCCTTAGTTTGGCAGCCCTATATAATATTAAATTCTATGAAAGCCAATGCTATTCATAAATTTATTAAAATGCTCTTTTCCTTTATTGGTATATTTAAACACACCTGCATCTTCTAGTACATTTAAAAAAACAAGTCCAGTTTCTTTCTTTAATATATTTAAAACTTCTTCCTTTGAATTTTTATTTCCATATTTCATCAGAAGTTTTTTAGTCCAATCCCCATATTCACCTAGTATTTCTAAATTAATTTCCTCTTCACCTAAAAGTATTTTTTCAATTAATTTAAAATCCCTTTCAAGCCTTCCAGGCAAAATAGCTAGACCCATTACTTCTATGAGACCTATATTTTCTTTCTTTATGTGATGTAATTCTTTATGAGGATGAAATATGCCTAAAGGAAACTTATCTGTAGTTCTATTATTTCTAAGCACTATATCAAATTCATAAAGGTTATCCTTATTTATTCTTGCTATTGGAGTTATGGCGTTGTGAGGGATATTCTCAGTGTGAGAAATTATATCTACTTCTTCATCAGAATAATCTTTCCACAAATTGTTTATAAAACAAATAAGAGAAATGAGCTTTTCTTTATCTTTTGAGGATATTCTAATAGTTGACATGGGCCATTTAACAAGGCTAACATTGACGTCATTAAAATCATGATGTGAATACTTAGCATAAGATGTAGCCTTTTCCATTGGGAAAGCATGGCAACCTCCTTGAAAATGGTCATGAGATAATATTGATCCTCCAACAATAGGTATATCTGCATTAGATCCAATAAAATAATGAGGAAGAAAATCCACAAAATCAAGTAAACGCTTAAAAGTTTCAGGGGTCATTTTCATTGGAACATGGTCTTTACAAAGCACAATGCAATGTTCATTGTAATAAACGTAAGGAGAATATTGCATATACCAGCTTTCATTGTTTAAATTTAACTTAATTAATCTTAAATTTTGCCTAGCAGGGTGATTTAAATTGCCGCTAAAACCTTCATTTTCAAGGCAAAGGAGGCATTTTGGATAATTTGTGTGTGATAAAAGCTTTGCTTTAGCAATGTCATTTGGATCTTTTTCAGGCTTAGATAGGTTTACCGTTATTTCAAGATCTCCAAAATTTGTAGAAACTTCCCAGTAAAGGTTTTTCTTTATTCTATCTACTTGAATGTAATTTGAAGATTTAGACAATTCATAAAAGTAATCCGTTGCTTGTTTTTTATTTGTGCTATACAATCTATAGAACTCTTTTGAAACTTCAGAAGGCCTTCCCATTAGGCATCCCATTATTCTAGCATCCATTAAATCTCTATAAGCGTTTGAACCTTCTTCTATAAGGTTGTTTTCAGCACAATAATCTAAAATTGAATTTAATATGGGAGAAGGGGTTTGTAAATTTTCATCTTCAATTTTTTCATCTTGAGAAAAATTATAGGGTTTTGATAATTTTAAAAGATCTAAAAGGGCATTTCTTGAAAAAACCACATCTTCTCTTTGAATTAAATTTTTTTCTAACGAAAACTTTAAAAGCCTTTCTATATCATAGGAAACATCTTTTTTCATATTATTACTCCAAGTTAATTTTTTTTGCTCCATCACCAATTAAAGCAGTGTAAAATGATGGAGGATAACCTATTTTATCAGTATAACCTTTTTCTACGCTTTTTTTAAACTCTTCGACGCATTCATCCTTAACAATGCTAACAGTGCAGCCACCAAATCCAGCTCCAGTCATTCGTGATCCTAAAACGCCTGTTGATTTAAGAGCCTCTTCAACTAAGGTATCAAGCTCAATGCCAGAAACTTCATATAGATCTCTTAGTGAATTATGAGAATCAATCATTAACTTTCCAAAGTCTTTAATTTCGTTATTTTTAAGCTTTTCAACTGCAGAAAGCGTTCTTTTAATTTCATATATTACATGAGTAGCTCTTTTTAAAACCACTGGATCTTCAATGAGGTATTTGTATTTTTCAAATTGTTCTGCGCTTATTTGAGACAAATTTTCAATATTTAATTCTTTATTTAAATTTTTAACAGCTTCGTTGCATTGATCTCTTCTTTCATTATATTTTGAGTCAGAAAGCCCGCGACGCTTATTGGTATTTGATATAATGAGAGTATATCCATTTAAAACAACAGGTACATATTCATATTTTAAATCAGCGCAATTAAGAAGTATGGCATTGTCCTTTTTACCCATGCCAACAGCAAACTGATCCATTATTCCACAATTAACGCCTATAAACTTATTTTCAGCCATTTGAGATAGTTTAACGAGATCTATCATATCTATGTCACAAGAAAATAACTCTTTGCATATAATAGATGTTAAAAGCTCTACACTAGCAGAAGAAGAAAGGCCTGCGCCATTAGGTAAATTTCCAGAGATAAGAATATCCATTCCACATAAATTAAATCCTAATTTTTGAAATTCATAAATAACGCCTTTTAAGTAATTAGACCAATAATGTTCCTTTTCGTATTTTAAATTATTTATAGAACATGTTATTGGATCTTCAAAATTCGTAGAATAAAAATTTAAAATGTCATCTGATCTTTTTCTTGCTATTCCAAAAGTTCCAAGGCTTAATGCGCAAGGAAATACAAATCCTCCATTGTAATCTACATGCTCTCCAATGAGATTCACTCTACCTGGTGAAAAAAATGTTGATATTCCATGGCTGTCACCATAGACTTTCTCAAATATTTTAATTAGTTTTTTAAAATCCATATTTTACAAAGCTCCTTAACATAGTATTTTTTAATTATAATATAAAAACAAAAGAGTATAAAGAATGAAAATCACGTATGCTATAATAGAATTAAATATTTAGTCCATAAATAATAATTTTTAAAAGGTAAATGCACTAGACTTGATAATAATGTTTATAATTATATTAGGGCAATTTTAAAGGGTGTGGAGGTGAGAAACAGTGAAAAGCATTAAACCAGGAAGAGGGCCATCGTTTATGAATGGAATAGGGTCAATTGTAGCTGTTGTTTTTGGAATATTTTGGACTATTATGACTTTAATTATGGGTGCACCATTCTTTTTTCCCATATTTGGCGTTATTTTTATAATAGTTGGAATTATACAAGCTATATATAATTTTAAAAATGCTACAAGTAAAAATCGTTTTTCTGAGTATGATATTGTACCAAGCGATAAAGAAGAAGATTATTTTAATGAGCATTTTTCAAAAAAAGGATTGGATCATGATTATAATCAAAATGAAATGGGGGAATTTTGTCCGTATTGTGGATCTAATATTTCACCAGATTATGAATATTGTAGCAAATGCGGTAAAAAACTTCCTAAGTAGAATAGATTTATTACAAAAACGTGCAAAAAGCCCACTCTCCTTCAGGGGTGGGATGGATAGCACGAATATATTTATACAAAAATATGTATTAATGTATGGAAAATAGATATAGAAAAACGAAAACAACTATAAGTTTAATTAATTATCATTTTATATTTTGCCCATGCTACAGAGGGAAAGTATTTTCAAACGTAGATGGTTTAGAAGAGATGTTTAAAACATTAGTTCGAGAAAAATGTAAGGAGCTGGATATAGAAGTCATCGCTATTGAGCGCGATTATGTAGAAAGTCAAAAAACAAGATATTAAAGGAAAAGAGGTGAATATTCATCGCCAGTTATGCTTTAACTTTAAGATTAGATACAGAAACATATCAAGAAAATATATTAAATACAAGATTAAACATAAGTAGAAGCATTTATAATAGTTGTTTGAGTGAATTGTATAAAAGATATAACATCATGTGCGAATCTAAGGAATACAGAAAAGTAGTTAATATGAAAAAAGGTAAAATGCGAAATCTTAAATTCAAAGAGTTAAATAAAAAATATGAACTGACAGAATATTTACTTCACGACTACGTGAAACCTATGCAACATCACTTCAAAGAAAACATAGACAGTTTCACAGCTCAGAAAATAGCGACTCGATGCTTTGATGCTTTTCAAAAATTTATGTTACATCAATCCGATAGAGTTTATTTTAAAAAGCACAATGAAATGAACAGTGTTATTACCCTCTTAAAATGACCTAAAACGTCTCACATAGAGAGACCAATTAGGAAGAAATTTAATAAATAAACTTAAATAATAGCAAAAAATTAACTATACATGAAAGAGAGAGCTTATAGTAATTATGATAGTTCTGCTCTTATTTTTTTATTTTGAAATTGGACAAAATGTCAACTGGAACCTTGGAAGGGAAGTCCGTAGGGAAGGTTCCAAGGTGGAAGGCGGCAGACCTTAAGAAAGAAAATTAATTGAGTTTAAGTATTGAAGATACAAGCATAAGAATGATAAAGTAAACATACTTACACATAAGACAAAACAAAAAAGGAGATGAAAAAAAGGCCAAAACAAAGCAAATTGCTACCAGGCAACTTTGTTTCGGACCAATAAACATAATGCCTATTATTGCATATTTAGGATCTACAGTCAATGATTATAAACAAAATTCTTTATCAATTCTTTTAAATATGGATGTCTGTTGTCCAAATCATACAACTTCTAAGATGGCAGTTCATGATCATTATAAACGTAAAATAAAAGAAACTGGAGAAGAAATATTAATATATAGATTTATCTGTTATAAATGCAGAAAAACAGTGGCTATATTGCCTGATTTTTTGTTACCTTACAAACAATATAGTGCAAATGAAATTGAAGTTGTATTGTTTGATTCAGAATCAATGGGAGTATATGATATTGAAACAGATGCCAGTGTATATACAGTGCGACGATGGCTTAAAGGAATGCACAAGCAGATAGAAGTTTGGATTTCGCTGCTAAAAGCACAGGTGTTTAAGATGGAAAACAAAATGATAAGTGAAATTAGTCTTTATGGGCTCTCGCTTATGGAACAACTGACTACTTTGACTAATAAATTACCTAAAATACAATCCTGTGGTAATAAATTAGGGTATGCTGCTATTTACATATTTAACCATTTTAATTTCAAAATTATTTCCACATAAGTTGGTGAAATGACCGAAGCTCATAGTAATATAATGAAAAAAGCAAGATAAAAAGGTTTTATTTATATATATATCTTTAATAATAGGAGGTTTTATTAAATGACAAAAGAAGAATTAGAGTCTTGTTTGAAAAAGTATGAGATCATTGTGCCATTATTGAATGAAAATCTTGAAGCTTGTGAAAAACGGATCATAAGAAGGCAGATACTTGATAAATATGATATTTCAGAACGCACCTTACGTCGTTATGTCCAAAAGTATTGTAAGTATGGCTATGAAGGACTTATAGATCATAAAAGAAAGGATAAAGGTATAAGTAAGAGTATTTCCCCATCTGTCCTTGAAAAAGCAATCCAGCTACGTCGTGAACTACCTACTAGAAGTGTACGTCGCATTATCAATATTCTTGAGTCTGAGGGAGAAATCAAACAAGGTCAGGTACCAAAAAGTACTCTTTCAAGGCAACTAATGCAAAATGGTTGGGGTTCAAAAGATGCTAAATTACAAGATGAAAC
>JAVBPD010000097.1:0-18006 GCA_031549885.1 Clostridiaceae bacterium | reverse complement strand
TATTTATCTGGATCTTCTAACGTCCTTGTATCTGAGAATAAAGAGAACAATGCAGGTTTTTTTGATTCTCTTAATTTTCTTATGACAATTGGTAGCCAATGAATTATATAGTCTACATCTTCATCTGTATTGCATTCATTTAATGATATTCTAAGAGCTCCTCGATGATTATCACCGCTAGTATTATCCTTAAAAATAGGTATTGTTTCATCTATTGCCCGTGTTAATTCTGTTGAACCTGAACTACACGCACTGCCTGAGCTTGCGCAGATACCAACATCGCTTAGACTAGATATAATAGCTTGGTTTGTCAAAGCAGGAAATAAAAATGAAGCTATACCAGGAAGCCTATCAACAGGGTCACCAGTTAACACAGTATTATCTATTTGCAGTACAGACTCAATTATTTTATTGCGCATAGATGTTATTTTTTTAATATTTGCATCCATATTTTCCACTGCTTCATAAAGGGCAGCTGCCATTCCTACAATTCCTGGCACATTCTCTGTACCAGAGCGCAAAGTCCTCTCCTGTCCGCCACCTATAAGCATAGGTGGAAGTATACGTCCTAATCTAACATAAAGAGCGCCAACACCTTTTGGTCCTCCAAATTTATGAGCTGACATAGAAAGCATATCAACGCCTAAATCCCTCACATCCACAGGAATATGCCCAACTGCTTGAATTGCATCTGTATGAAAAGGTATATGCCTTTTATGGCATATCTTGCATAATTCCTTTATAGGCTCAATTGTACCAATTTCATTATTTGCCATCATAATGCTTACAAGTACAGTATCATCACGAATGGCATCTTCTAATTTTGTAGGAGATATCTTTCCATACTTATCCACTGGCAAATATGTAACCTCATAGCCTTTAGTTTCAAGAAACTTAGTGGTTCGATATATTGCACTGTGCTCTATTGAGGAAGTTATTATATGCTTTCCCTTGGCATTTTTCATTAACAAGCTACCATAAATTGCCCAATTGTCAGACTCAGTTCCTCCTGAGGTAAAAAATATCTCACTATTTAGAGCATTTATAGCCTTTGCAATCTTTTTTCTTGACTTCTCTATTGCATCTTTTGCATCGGCTCCAAGGCTATGTATAGAAGATGCATTGCCATAAGATTCCCTAAAATAAGGATACATCTCTTTAAAAGCTGTGTCTGAAAGAGCAGTAGTTGCAGCATTATCAACATACACAAATTTATTTTTCATACCTTACCCCTTCTTATTATCTATTTTGAAAAAAACTTGTACATATTCTTTTTAACTAGTATAATTACTACAATATAGTAAAACAAGTATACCAAGCTATTTACAGATTGGGGAGAACTTAATGTTTGACTTTGATTTTGCATATACAGGAGCAATGCAGACTATTCTTTTTTTTGTTTCATGCATTACAACCATTATTTTTTATGCATATATTGCCAACCTCATTTTATTAATATATGGGGAAAAAACTAGCTTTAAACGTAAAGCAGTATATGTTCTGTTAACAGGCACTTTGATGAATAATATTTGGACATATGGAATTTATTATTTAGGAGGCATGCTAGATTTTTCTCCAATTATTTATAATTTAGTAACTATTCCAAATCCAATATTTGCCCTTTTATTCTTTTTTCTTGGCGTTAAAGTTCTAAAGTTGTCTCCTTATCGCTCGGTGCGCCTTTTAGCAAACGCATATATTTTTATTATGGTTATTAAAATATTTCAGCGATTAATCGGCTATTCCTTTTTTCCACAGCCTGCTGATAGCAGCCATTGGAATTATTTAATTGATGCAGTTTCACTTATTGTATGCACAATAATTTATTCTATAATATATATTTTGCTTAAAAAATTAATAATAAAATCTCAATTTATAATAAGATTAACTGAAAACGTACAGGCAAAACCATTCATTAAAGAGATTCTTCTTTTATTTGTTAAGTCCTCTTTAGTATATGCATTTTTGATAGTGTACCCAATATATGTTCATATAGGTAAAAACTTATATTTATTTGTAATGTTTACTGTTTTGATACTTGCTTTAATTATAAACCTATTGAGCGATTATATAGGCAGTTTACAGAAAGAATTAGTCAATAAAGCATTACATACAAAAAAACAAAATGAGTTACTTGACGGATTTAATAGCCTGCGACATGACTTAAATAATATGCTTCAACCATTTGAAGGTTATATAGCTGTTAAAAATTGGGAAAAATTAAAAGAATACCATAAATCACTTTTAAACACCACTATATTGTTAAATGAAAACGCTTTACTAAATAAAAAGATGGAAGAAAATCCAGCACTGGTTTCATTGCTCATGAGCAAGCTTGAACTAGCGGAAAAAAAGCAAGTAAAGCTTCGGATAGATATCACTTGCAATATTGCAAATTTAAATATAGATGAATTAGATTTATGCCGTGCTATTGGAAACCTACTTGATAATGCTATTGAAGCTGCAAAGATATCCGTTAAAGGATGGGTTAATTTTTCTATAGATGAAAAACCAAATGGCAGTAAACTCATTGTTTTGTCTAACAGCACAAAAGACGATATAGATATAATATCAATATCCCATCCAGATCTTTTTTCAAAGGAGAATCATATAGGAATGGGATTAAATTATACAAATAAAATTTTAAGCAAATATCAAAATTGTACATTCCAATTATCCTATTACGATTTTGAATTTACCATTTATATTAGCATTTCATAAAATCTTTAAAAAGCACCAACAAGGTGTTTTTTAAAGATTTATTTAACTGTTCCAAAATTGCTACATAATTTAATAATATTTTCACTCAAGCTATTGACATATATAAGTAAGAATTATATGATGACTGCATATAATTAAGGAAGGAGGAAAATATGAACGATAATTATAAAAATTCAAATAATGTTCCTGATCATAAACCTACAAGAAACTCAAATAACCTATTTAATATCCTAATAATAGGCATATTATTAACATTTATTTTAAATATAATATTTGGAAGTTTAACATCAAATAGCAAGATGCAAGTTACCTATAGTCAATTTGTAAAACTTGTTGATAGTGGTACTGTATCAAAAGTTCAGCTTAATATTGATGAACTTTTAATAACCATGAAAAAAAATGCTGATTCTAATATTATTAAAGGTATTTTAACTGAAGATAATAGCGGCGAAGAGCTAAGTGGTGAAAGACTAAAAAATTTAGAAGATCAAATTGATTCAGCTATAAAATCTAATAATGTCTTTTACACAGGCCGTGTAGATGATGCAAACTTTGTTCAAAGGCTTTTAGATAATAATGTTGAACTTTACCAACCTATTACAAGATCTTCACCTATTGTCGACTTTATTGCAAGTTGGGTTTTACCTATTGTTATAATGTATATACTCTATACGTTATTATTTCGCAGCCTTAGAAAGCGCATGGGCAATATGGAAGGCGGCATTAATAATTTCATGGGTGTTGGTAAATCTAGTGCTAAATTATATGATATGGAAAAAAACACTGGCATTACATTTAAAGATGTTGCTGGAGAAGATGAAGCCAAAGAAAGCCTTGATGAAATAGTAGATTTTTTGCACAATCCTCAAAAGTATGAAGAAATAGGGGCAAAGCAACCTAAAGGAGCTCTTTTAGTTGGCCCTCCTGGAACTGGTAAAACACTTCTTGCAAAAGCTGTTGCTGGCGAAGCTAAGGTTCCATTTTTTTCTTTATCTGGCTCAGAATTTGTAGAAATGTTTGTTGGGGTTGGTGCAAGCCGTGTTCGTGATTTATTTAAACAAGCAGCAAAACAAGCTCCTTGTATAATATTTATAGATGAAATTGATGCTATAGGAAAAAGTAGAGATTCCCAACTTGGTGGAAATGATGAAAGAGAGCAGACATTAAATCAGCTTCTAGCTGAAATGGATGGATTTGATACTTCAAAGGGAATTGTAGTACTGGCTGCTACAAATAGACCTGAGATTTTAGACAAAGCTCTTTTAAGACCTGGACGTTTTGACAGAAGAATAATTGTAGAAAGACCTGATCTTCCTGGTCGTGAAGCAATTTTAAAAGTTCATGCAAACAAAGTTAAAATGGACTCTTCTTGTAATTTAAGAGAAATTGCCCTTGCAACAAGTGGCGCATCAGGGGCAGATCTTGCCAATATGATAAACGAAGCTGCTCTTCGTGCAGTTAGAATGGGCCGCAAAGTTGTTATTCAAGAGGATTTAATGGAAGCTGTAGAAGTAGTAATAGCTGGTAAGGAAAAGAAGGACCGCATAATGAATCCAAAAGAGAAATTAATGGTTGCATTTCATGAGGTAGGTCATGCACTTGTTACAGCTTTAGAAAAGCATGGCCAACCAGTTCAAAAGATAACCATAGTTCCACGTACAATGGGTTCATTAGGATATACTATGAATATGCCAGAGGAAGAGCGCTACCTTATGACTAAAGATGAACTTCTTACACAGATTACAACACTTTTAGGTGGTCGTGCTGCCGAAGAGATAGAATTCCATCAATGTTCCACAGGCGCTACTAATGATATAGAACGAGCAACTAAGCTTGCAAGAAATATGGTTACTCAATATGGAATGAGCGATAAATTCGACATGGTTAACCTTGAAAGCATTGAAAGTAAGTATTTAGATGGTAGACCTGTGCCTAATTACTCAGAAACTACTGGTGCCTTGATTGATGAAGAAGTTAGACTTATTATAAAACAGTGCCATGAAAAAGCTTTAAATATATTAGAAAAAAATCATTTAAAGCTTCAAGAGATTGCAAAATTTCTTTATGAAAAGGAAACAATAAGTGGAGTAGAATTTATGGAAATACTTTCAAAATAATAATTGTCAATAAAATTTTATAAATTAGAAATCCTAAGGTTTTTATTCACCTTAGGATTTTTTTACATTATTAGGTTAGTTAACAAGTGGAATAACTTTTACATTTATTACGCCTTGTACTGTTTGTCCGTTTTTATCTGTTACAGTTACATTTATTTTTGTATCTCCAGCCTTAACACCTGAAATTTTACCATTTTCATCTACTTTTGCGATTGATGGATCAACGCTTTCATAAGTTACTGTTGCATCTTCAGGTGTATAATTGATGTTTGCTTGTATTGATTTAAACATTTTAACTTCCACATCATGAGTAGTTAGCGTTGGTTTTGCTAATACTGTTACGTTAATGGTTTCTTGGGCTGTTTGTCCATTTTTATCAGTTACTACTACATTTACAGTAGTTTGCCCAGGCTTTACTCCTGTTATTGTTCCATCTTGGCCTGCTTGCGCTATTGCAGAATCTTTACTTGTATAGTTTATATTTCCATCCTTTGGATTAAATGTTACATCTGGTTTTTTATTCTCTCCTACGTATAATGTTATATCCTTTGTGTTTATATTAATTGATGGCTTTTCTAATACTGTTACGTTAATGGTTCCTTGAGCTGTTTGTCCGTTTTTATCAGTTACTACTACATTTACAGTAGTTTGCCCAGGCTTTACTCCTGTTATTGTTCCATCTTGACCGGCTTGTGCTATTGCAGAATCTTTACTTGTATAGTTTATATTGCCATCCTTTGGATTAAATGTTACATCTGGTTTTTTATTCTCTCCTACGTATAATGTTATATCCTTTGTATTTATATTAATTGATGGCTTTTCTAATACTGTTACGTTAATTGTTCCTTGGGCTGTTTGTCCGTTTTTATCAGTTACTACTACATTTACAGTAGTTTGCCCAGGTTTTACTCCTGTTATTGTTCCATCTTGACCTGCTTGCGCTATTGCAGCATCACCGCTTGTATAACTTAAGGTTCCATCTTGTGGTGTAAATGTTACATCTGATTTTTTATTCTCTCCTACATATAATGTCATCTCTTTAGTATTTACATCAATAGTTGGTTTAGATTTTTCAGAAACTGTTACATCGATTTTTTGAACAATTTCAGTAGTTGTTATGCCACTATCAGTAGCTTTGTTATTTGATAAATAAATTGCTCCAGGCTGCAATAGGTCAAAATCATTTCCAGTATACAAAAGAGTTTCTCTACCATTTATTGTTGTATATAAGCTATAAACTCCCCCGTTGTTACCTACAGGGTGCCCATCATAGTTTAGTTTATAATTAGGTGTGTTAAATATACTAGTCCAATATATACCATTATTATCTAAAGAACCTGTTTTAGACTGTATTCCACTTGTATAAGAGGCTTCTACTCGAAATTTGTCATTTTTATGTGCAGCTGTAGGTTTAAAATAAAATTTTAAATTGTTGCTTGTTCCACCTAAGTCTACATATTCTACATAACTAGCTACATTTAAATTGCTATTATTTGGTAAATAAATAGCTCCATATTGTAGTAAATCTTTGTCTCTTCCAGAAAAAATTAAATATTCTTCACCATTTATAGTTACATATAGATTGTAAATTCCGCCTTTATCCCCTACAGCACCACCTTGCCAGTTTAAATTGTATTTTGGTGTTGTAAATGGATTGCTCCAATAAACACCACTTCTATCAAAGGATCCAGATTTAGATGTTGTTCCACTTGGATAAACAGCTTCTATGCGAAATGTGTCATTTTTATGAGCTGCTGTAGGTTTAAAATAAAATTTTAATTCAGTCGCCCTTCCTCCTAAGTCCACCCATTGCACATATTCGGCTGGATTTATTTTTGAAAGCGTTTCTTTAGATACTTCAATGGTAGTTTTACCAATTGCAATACCTTTAACTATACCTTGAGAATTTACTGTAGCTATTTCATCATTTAAACTTTTATATATTAACACTTCTCCCTGAGAGCTTAAGTTTATAGCTTCTGTTTCATCCACATATAAATTCATTGAACTTTGAGATTGTGCGCTTATCATAGGACTAACTTCTGATGCATATACATTTCTCAAATTATGTCCAAATGATGATAATGAAAATACTAAAATTAGTGAATTGGCATAGATAATTATTCTCTTTACTGATTTATTCATATATACCCTTTCTTATATAATTTTAATTTAATTTAATATTTAATTAAATTAGTATTAACATTATATACCAATTTAATTAAAAATAAAGTATTTTAGTTTATTGTTCATACTTTGTTAATATTTTATTGTGGAAATCTTGCCTATCTATGATAAAATTCTTTTATAATGTTTTAAAAGCGGGAGGTATTTATGAAACTTTCATCATGGAATGTAAATGGATTAAGAGCTTGTTTAAAAAAAGACTTTATGGAATCTTTCTTAAAAATAAATGCAGATGTTTTTTGTCTGCAAGAAACTAAAATGGAAAAAGGGCAAACTGACATAGATTTAAAAGATTATGCAGAATATTGGAACAGTGCAGATAAGAAAGGATATTCTGGAACTGCAATATTTACAAGGATAAATCCTATTTCTGTAAATTATGGGATGGGCATTGATGAGCATGACCATGAAGGCAGGATGATTACTGCTGAATTTAATGATTTTTATTTAGTAAATGTTTATGTTCCAAATTCTCAAAGGGAACTTGCAAGGCTAGATTATAGAATGAAATGGGAGGATGATTTTAGAGACTATGTAGAAAAATTAAATAAAATTAAACCAGTTATATTATGCGGAGATTTTAATGTAGCTCATAAGGAAATAGATCTTAAAAATCCAAAGACAAATACAAAAAATGCTGGATTTACTATTGAAGAGCGAAATAAAATGACAAACCTTTTAAATGCTGGATTTACTGATTTTTATCGCTATCTTTACCCAGATAAAGAAAATGTATATACCTGGTGGTCTTATATGCAAAAATCTAGAGAGAGAAATATTGGCTGGAGAATAGATTATTTTATAGGGTCAAACATATTAACAGAAAAATTAAAAGACTCTTATATTTATCCTGACATTTTAGGAAGTGACCATTGCCCTGTAGCAATAGAAATCGATATAAGCTAATATACTTTTATGTTATTTGCTATAATTTAAAGTTTACTAGAAATACAAGCTAATCTTTGTTAAAATAAGCTGGTAAGTAAAATTATAAGAGGTGAACTTTTTGGTTAATAAAGCAGATAATTGGAAGCGTCAAGCTATTATATTTTTGTTAGGGCAAACTATTTCTTTATTTGGCTCTTCTATTGTTCAATTTACGATTAGTTGGCATATAACTCTTACTACTAAAAGTGGTCTTATGATGACCATTGCAACACTTTGTGGCTTTCTACCGCAACTTATTATTTCATTTTTTGGCGGCGTATGGGCAGATCGCTTTAATCGTAAATTTATCATAATAATTGCTGATGCTATAATAGCCCTTTGTACTACAATACTTGCAATATTATTTGCATTTGGATACACACAAATCTGGCTTCTTTTTATAATTTCAGCAATAAGATCTGCTGGAGCTGGTGTTCAAATGCCTGCAGTTAGCGCACTGCTTCCAGATATTGTACCTGAGGAAAAGTTAATGCGTGTAAATGGCATAAATTCAAGCCTTATGAGTTTTCTTATGCTTATTTCACCAGCAGCAGCTGGGGCTTTGTATAATTTTCTTGGTTTAGGTATTGCGCTATGGGTTGATGTGATAACTGCTGCAATAGGCATATCTTTAATGCTATTGCTTCACATTCAATATATTAAAAATGATGAAATAAATCAGAACTTCTTAAATGACTTAAAAAGCGGAATTGCATATGTATTTTCCACAAAATGGCTGAAACAGTTCTTATCATTTTACCTAATTTATTCATTAATGTTTGGACCTGTTATATTTCTTACACCTTTAATGGTAGCAAGAAGCTTTGGCCCTGAATCTTGGAGACTTGTTATTCATGAAATGATTTTTGCAATTGGCAGCTTGTTAGGTGGAATTGCTGTAAGCTCTTGGGGTGGTTTTAAAAATAAAACTATAACTCTCCTTGTATCATCAACTGCATTTGGTTTTACCACAATGATTATGGGTTTTTCGCCTAATTTTATATTTTATCTTGTGGTCATGTTCTTTATGGGTACTACTATTCCATTTATCAACACAGGTTATATGACGGTTTTGCAAACAAAAGTTGAACCTGAATACATGGGCCGTGTATTTGGACTTTCTAGCATAATAGGCTCAACAGGAATGCCGCTTTCGATGGCTTTTTTTGGGCCTCTTGCAGATATTATGAAAATAGAAATACAGCTTATAATTACTGGTAGCATGATGATAATTATATGTATTTTTATGCTAAGATTTAAAGAACTCATCGCTGCTGGGGAACCTGTTTTAGCCAAAGAATAAAGAGAGGAAGTTTAATTATGATTTAATAAACCATTGCAAAATTAATTTCTTAATTTTGCAATGGCCATTTTTTTAATATAGGGTTTAAATAAAATTATCACTATAGTTAAAATAATTATGATAAAAATTGGTGGTTCTGAAAGGCTTTGAGTGGGAATTACATCTGTTTTTTCACCTGATAGTAGCTGCTCTTGAATATATAAAAGATCTTTTTCTTGATCCTTTGTTTCTACTACGATAAATGCTGTGTTTTTTGTTAAAATTCTGGCACGAAAGCTATTTCTTACATTTGAAATAATTTCTTTTCCTGTACTGCCGTTACCTTGACCATAAAGAATTAGCGCATTTTCATATTGATTCTGATTTAATTCTGATTTCTCATTTTCATTTAAAACCAAATGATCCTTCCCATCCTTTTTCACAGCTATTCCATTGTAAGATACACAAGCAGCAATTACAGGATCTTTAACGCTATCTTTTTTCTCATTGTCTAAAAAAGAATATGGAGTTAAGGTGAAATTATGGTTTAAACTATAAAAAAATTCAGATTCAGGGTATAAATGTGCTTTTGAATTATCTCCAAAAACGCTATTTGGCATATTCTCCGTAACTGCTATGATAATTGGAAATTTTTTTGAATTAGTATTTTCAAATATAGTTTTTATTGCAAGGTTTAAGTTAAATCCTCCCTCTTGTTTAACAGAAGCATTTTTAAAATCATTTAAATCCGATTTTTCTACTTTATATGTTATAAAATACACATTAGCATCTTTAATGTTTTTTATCTGTATATAATCAGATAACTGCTTTTTTAAAAATTCAATGTCGCTATTTTTAGAGCAGTCAATTACAAAATTATATTGAGCTTCTCTACTTATTAAAGGCATTTTATTTATATATGATGAATTAAGAAACGCCACATTTCCAGCGTTTACTTCTGTAAAATTATCATCACCCTTTACGCTTATTGTTTTACCGTCTATTGAAAAATCAAAACTTCCCTTGTGAATAATTTCAAATCCTGTATTTCTAATTTCACCTGTACTAAATGGAAATACTTTTAATTCGAGTGTATTTTCATCAATATAATGTAAAATACCAGGATCTAATGCCCTTGACACAATTTTGTTATACACAAATGTTGCTGCCCTATGATCTGCTAAAATGCCTTCCTTTTTTTCATTGTTTACATATAGATAATAATCGCTGATAAATGCTCCCTCAGGAAGTGTAAATTTTGTTTTATATTCTGCTTTATCTCCATCATTGTTTTTAAGTTGCAATTTTATTAATGATCTATAAGCATCAGTTTCATTATCATGAGAAGTTTCTACCTTATAATCATAAAGTTCTACATTGTTACTAGGTGCATTAAACTCATCCACATTATCTTTTAATGATTTATCAAAGAATATATTTTTTAAGCTATTTAAGCTAGTGTGGCTTAATACTTGATCTTGCATTACATATTTGCTATAAATACTAGAAATGATAGGTATGTTGTTTCCATTAAACATTCCATCTAAATTCATAAAACCCATTCTATTGTTAGAAATATAAGAAGTCTCAATGAATTTTAATGAACGGTTTAAAGCGCTTAAATTAATATTTTTATTTTCATCACTTTTGTTAAGATATGTTACTGCATTTTCTAAATTAGGCCTATCATTATAAATTAAAGCAAATAAACTTAACGGAATGGTAACAATACCTAAAATAAACACACCTATAACTAATAAACTATTAAACTGAACCTTTAAGGCTTTCCATTCTCTTATGAGAATTCTGCCCTGCCAAAGGGTTATAAGAAGTGGCGCAAAGATGAGTATTCCAACTATAAAAACAAGAAGCAAAAACCCTAAAGGGATTAACGGAACAAAAGCTATGAAAAAATATAATATATAGCTATATCCAACAGATTTTAAATAAAACAAAACAAGGCGCACATTTTTATTTTTTGGAATAGGAATAAGAAGCAAAGCTCCGTTTGTTATTGCAATTATAAAGAAAATAGGATATGAAAAATCTCCAATAATCCCGCTTAAATTTAATGTAAGCCCTAAAACTGGTAAAAATATTCCTAAGATAAATGTAATTACATAATAGGTTTTTCCATAAATTTCTCTTTCCACATTAGCTCTCTTGCTTCTTATAAATGCAAAGCATATATGTATAATCAAAAATATTATTGTATAATACATGAATATTATAAAAATCATCTGAATTGACTGAAAGTTTGAACCACCGATAAAATTAAAAATCATAAACATTGTAAAAGGAACTAATACCATTCCAAGAAGATACAAAACTGCATTGTCTTTATCATTGGTTAAAGAAAAATTTGCAATTCCCATTATATTATAAACAACTGGTATTGAAGCCATAATTATAAATGGCATTGTAGTATTGTTTGTTCTATCAAAAAAATTATAAATAAGCATTGAAAAAATAAACACTATTAAGCTTGAAACAATTACCATAATCCAAAAATCTCTTTTTGTTAAATCCTTATTTTTGTTAAAAAACAAATAATATAGAAAAATCAAAAGCCCTAACCCTAAAAAAACAAACAAAGACACCAGTGAAGCTACTTTAATATAAGAATAAATTGCAAAAATCGCATAAGGCACTGATGAAAATAACATCATAAATTTTGGAGTAAATATCTTTTTATACATAACCTTTCCTCTCAAATCTTATTTTTAAAATTCCATATATAAAGATGATTATAAATAAATATATTGCAATTCCAATAGATGCATGAATTAAATTAAATTTTGAATACCTTGCAAATGGTATTGAGCTTATTAGCCTTGAGCAATTTGCAATAAATCCAATAATTATTGAAGAAACAAAGCATATACCTATCCATAATATCTTTTTAAAACCTTTAAAATACTTTAAAAAAGCAAAAGAGTTAAAACCAAATAAAAGTGATATAAAATTTATTCCTAAGCAGTTTCGCCCTATAATATATGTATTATTATAATCCACATAGCCTATTCCTAAAACGTATTCATGTGAATTGTTGAAAAAAAGTTCAACTACATCTGCATACTTTCTTAAGATAAATTGTACATATTTTTCGTTCATAATAGAACTAAAATACATCATTGCAATAAATATTAGCAAAGAAATAAAATAAAAACCATATTTTTTTATAAAAATCATAAAACCACCTTATTTTTAGATTTATAAATATTATATCACGTTTTTATTGTTTTTCAATAAAAAAATATTATTTATTAATAAAATCAATAAATAATATTTTATATTTTTAATTTAATTCTCCAACAATAATGGAGCCTTTGATGTGATCTAAAATATCTTTAGATGTTTTTTCATCAGAGAGTGCAATGATACAAGTAACAGGACCAGCAGATTTATACATAAAAGCTTCTTTGTTTAAGGCAGTAAAATTTAACCCATTTAGTTTAGCTAAAGTATCAGCCTCATATGCTATTCCTTTAGAACCAACTGGAGCAATTTCTCTCACATTTTTTAATGATAGCAGATATTTTATCTCTTCATAAAACCCTTTATCTGTTAAATTCACTTCTTCACCAATTTTAGGTGTACCTATTAGGACAACTTTATCTTTAATAAAAGCTTTATTAAATTTAAGATCACTTTCAGATACTCCAATTACTGTAATTCCTGCTGCGGTCATAACTGTTTTAAAATTTTCTTCTGTAGACCCAGTTAATATGAGATTTTCTAGATTTGCATCTTTAAATTCATCTTTTATGCCACGGATTATTTCTTCTCCTGTAGGTTTCATTTCGCAGCATACGCAATTTGATACTGTAATTGGAATAGCTCCAGAGCATAATACTTCAGTTAAACACACTCTCACAGTGAGTTTACCGACATAATACGGAGACAATAAAAGCATATCACCGCTTTTATTTCCTATACCTCCACAACTATCACAAGCAATTACTAAATTTTTATGTGAAAATTCAGAAATTATTGTTAAATCTCTTCTAGTCCATGTTTGCATAAATTTTTGCTCCATATCTTTTAAATACGCTAAAAAGCACCATTGATATGATAATATTTACTACACCTGCAATGGTTAAAACTGGCAGTAACGCTATGGTGCCAGCACCGCCCATTAGCGGCACAAGAAAAGGATATGACAAAGCTAAGGCAACAGGGCCGTTTAATATTGCCCCAACAATAGCAGTTATCACAAAATTCATAGGCAAGGAAACCTTATTTTTTAAAAATTTATAAGTGCAAGAAAAACCTATCATTGTAATAGCCATTGAAATAGCAATAACGCTGTGAACAACTATGCCATATGGAAATCCTGATAATAAGGCAGTAAATAAATGACCTAAAAATCCTATAATTGCTCCATAAACTGGTCCTAAAAGCAAAGCACCTAAAAATGCTGGTAGCGAATCAAAGGCTATGGTTCCAAATATCTTTATGCTTGCTCCAATAAATGATAATGCAATAAATAATGCAACTAAAACTAGTTTTCTTAAATTCATAAATAATACCCCCATTCTTTATCTAAATTTCCTTAAGGCTATCACATTGAATAATAAACTGTCAACAAAAATATCTGATTACCCATTTCCCATTAACTTTTCTTAAATTAGTGACTGCACAAATTAAACAAATCATTATCATAACAGGTAAAGTTACGCCCAAAAATGTTGCATATGGCATAAAAAAACGATAAAAGATAAAACCAATTATCCACAATATTGCATTTTTGACATTAAGCATCTTTTGCGGTGCAACTGTCTTATTGCCAATAATATAATAGTCTGTAAATAAAATGGCAAATAATGGTGCAAATAATGAGCCAATCAAATAAAGAAAATTCTCATACTGATCCATGGAAACAAATATAGCAAGCAGCGTGCCAACCAAACATACAATAACAGCGCTTACTTTCTCTTGGGCATTTTTATTGATGTTTTCTATGCTTACACCAGCAGAATATACATCTAAAAAGGTAGTGGTTACTGTTGCTAATAGCACAATGAACAATGCTATTATTCCAAGCCCTGCAACAAGCAAAATTTCCCCTATATCTGATGTGCCAGTAAATATAGCAGCGCCAAGGCCGATTACATACATAAGAACACTTCCTGCAAAATAGCCTAACACGCTACCCAATGTCCCACTCACAGGCTTTTGAAGCTTTCTTGTATAGTCTGAAATAAGAGGAAGCCATGACAGGCTCATAGCCACATTTAACTCTACAGCAGTGCCAAAATACATTGTTTCAGTTATTTTATGGGCAGTATTTGTGTTTTTAAAAACAACAGCCCCAAGAACAAGCGAAAATCCTAACAAAAGAAACATAACTACAGTGTTAAGTTTTACCATTTCTTTATTTCCAATCATAACCCATATGCTGACAAGCAGACCAATCACAACACACCAAAGGCTTTCATTTGTAAAATTCCAAAGCTGACCTGTTATGCCGTTTAAAGCTTTAGCTGCGCTAATAATCATGATTGCTGTCCAGCCTAATAGCTGCAAAATGTTTATTATTGAAAAAACATAAGAACCATATTTGCCAAAGGATATCCTAACTGACCATGCTGCTGATAAACCGCTTTTAGCACCGATTAAACCTGCCAAAAAAAGAATAATAGCACCAATTACATGGCCTAATAATATTGCAAATATGCCCTTTGTCAATCCAAGAGGTGCAATAAAAGCCCCTGTTAAGATTTCAGCAATTGAAACTGCAGCACCAAACCATAGCAACACTTGACTGAAGGTACTTACTTTATCACCTACATTTGATTTCATTCACATTCCCCCATATTTATATTCAGCTCATGCAACGTATTACAAAAATATTAAATTATAAAAAGGACGCCCATTAAAGGAAGCGTCCTAATCAAATACACTTTTTATATTAGATTGCTTCCCTGCGCTGGTGTTAACCAACAGGTTCAAAGGGTCAGGTTTTACCTTCTCAACTACAAAGTAGTCCCCCCGCAAATGCTATGTTATCATAAATTTTTCACAAAGTCAACGACATTGAAATTTATCAAGCCAAGACGTAAAAAGTAGTTTTAAATTTAAAACATAGTCAAAGTAGCGTTGTGGATCTTAGTATCCTATACAGTAGGGGCGACGTGGACACGCCCTTAAGAATAAGAATAGCTTAAGCTTAAACTTCTTTCATGAAGCCTCTGACTAAAGTCTATGGGAGAATTAAGCTTACTTTAGTGATGTTTACTATCCAATAATATATTAAAAATGTGGTGATTTTTTTGAATTACCAGAGAGTCAAAAAACAAATAAATTTCAAATATATCATATGGATACCTATAATAGTTGCTTCAATACTTGTATCTGGATTTTCAGAATATGAAATTGTTCGATCTTCCTTAGCTTTATCTTTATTTTGGATTGGTATATTATATTTATATTTTCGGCGGATTAGTGATGGGCGTTAGTTTCAATTTGTTTCTCACCCCAACGATACAACTCATTTAGTGTAGGTATCAACGATCTTCCATGCTCTGTTAAGCTATACTCAACAGATGGCGGGATAGTGTTGTGATTATGCCGATTAACCAGGCCAAACTCCTCAAGCTCTCGGAGACATCTTGTCAACGCCGTATTTGTAATCGGTGTAATCAGACGTTTTAACTCGTTGTAGTGCAGCATATTATATTCGCCGATATGCCACAAAATTGGGATTTTCCATTTTTGCCCGATGATATTGATGGCATAAACAATCGGGCATACTTTTTCACAAATTTTTGTGATGACTTCGGCATCAGTTGTTTTTTTCATAAGTCCTCCAAAGCACATTTTTAAGGGAACAAAAATGTGCGTACTTGATTAGTTGTTTCTTGTATTATACAATATAAAATAAAGAAAAGCAATGTCACAACTCATATGCTGCTGGAAGTCGCAAGTTTGGGAATCAGCAGCACATGGGTTGCTGCGTTTAACCATGACAAAGCAAAAGAGCTGTTTAATATACCAGATTATCTGGTGCCTGTCGCCCTGTTGCCCATGGGGAATCCTGCGCCTGATACAAGTCCCCATCCGGTTCACTTCAAGCGTTTTGATATAGATCATGCCGTATTCTATAATTCGTTTGATGGCATATCACAATGGGAAAAAAAAACTAAAATATTCAAGAATAAGGAGATTTCGTATGAAAGCAATCGCAATAAACGGCAGCCCGAGAAAGGGCTGGAACACGGAAATGCTGTTAAAAGAGGCGCTGAAAGGCGCTGCATCTGTTGGAGCGGAAACGAAATTGGTTCAACTCTACGACCTCAACTATACCGGCTGCAAGAGCTGTTTCGGATGCAAAAGAAAAGGCGCACAATCTTGCCATTGCGTAATTAAAGACGATTTGTCGCCCGTACTAGGTGAGATACTGGAAGCAGATGCCATATTCTTAGGATCTCCCATTTACTTTGGCAGCATCACGGGGCAACTGGTCAGCTTTCTTGAGCGGCTTCAATTCCCTCTATTTTCCTATGATGATTACGGAAAGCTCTTTGACGGAAAAGTCAACGCTGCGTTTTTCTATACCATGAATGCCCCAGAAGAGTATTATAAAGGTGTAATGGAGGAAGGCTTGCAGGCACGTAACGCAATGCTACATTTTTTGGGTGGCGAAGTAGAAACATACGCAAGCTGCGATACATACCAATTCGACGATTACTCGAGGTATCACGCCGCAGGCTTTGACGAAGCGCACAAGAAAAAAATCCGAGATGAACAATTCCCCAAGGACTTAAAGGCGGCCTACGAAATTGGTCGCAGGCTTGTGAGCAAATCATGAAAAGTATATTAGTTCTTAATGGGGCAGCCCGAAAAAACGGAAATACTGCCCAATTGCTTGATGCTTTTATTGATGGAGCAAAAAGTAAAGGGCATCAGGTTCAATCGTTTTATTTGCAAGATATGGACATTCACGGTTGCCTTGGATGTCTCGCCTGTCACTGTATGCCGAAAGATTGTGATAATCCGTGCGTGCAACAGGATGATATGGCGCAAATCTATGCAGCTTTTATGAAAGCGGACGTTGTTGTGTTTGTGTCACCAGTATATTTCTTTAGCATAACCGGCCCGCTGAAAACAGCAACCGACCGTTTATATGCAGCTTCCAATAATCTCGGACGTAAAGAATTTCAAAGGGAAAGTGTGTTACTGATGACGGCTGGCGCCCCGGACTATAGCCAAGCAACAAGATGGTATGAACACTTTGAACGCTATGTGGGCTGGAAGAATCTAGGGAAAGTTTTGGGAAGCGGGAAAACAGAAGAAGCAAGAAATCTTGGTAGCAATATATAAATGTTTTTATTTTTAAGTGTTTATAATTTCATACTTGTAAATAACCTGAAGTACTTCGTGGCTGTCGCACTAAGGTTTTTAATCCTTAGTGCGACAGCCCCTTGTTTTTAAAGTTTTTAGTTGCAATTAACTACACCTTCAAGAAAGTATAGTTTAAAATATTCCTATTTTTAAAAAAATTTTTTAAGACAAAATTTACTTTGAAATTTACATTCGACAAGGGGAAAATTTTAAAAGAAAGGACACTGTTCTTTAAATAGATATTTTTAGATATGGCAAATAACCCTGACATGTTTTTCTTTTTTTGAAAGGGTTTTATGAAAGAATGCTCTTATTTAGTTTTGGCTTATTTTAAGTCAAGTAAATATTATTTAAAGAATTCTGCACAAGTTTTTGAGTTTAATTTCTTTAATAAGTTCTTATCAATTATATTTTTATCAGCATAAA
>JAVBPD010000046.1:0-66647 GCA_031549885.1 Clostridiaceae bacterium | reverse complement strand
AAAAAACGTAAATCAAATATTAAAGGTAGATTGGGATAAAGATCATATGGAATTTTTCCTTGAGAAAAACTTTGTTGATAAGAAAAATATAGATAGGCTATTTAGTAAAGTTTTAACTGAAGTAATAAAAAAATGACAATGGGGAATTAAATAAGGGTTTTATAAAAGGTTACAAATAAAATCCGAAAACAAGGATTCGTTCCTTCGACAGCAAAAAAAACCAATGTCGAACTGTGGACGAATTGGCGAAGCTATGCCCAAAAATATATGGATAGAATGTGAACGACAAAAAAACTTGCATAAAAATGAGAAAATACATAGAAAATTATAAAAAAAGGTATGAAAATTTATTCTAAAAAGGTGGTAACACATAGGGCGTAATTTCTAAAAATTGGAGTTAACTACGTTTTTATTTTAATTATATGATTTATATATTAAAAAAACAATGTACTAAAATTTAGCACATTGTCAATTTATTTACTCTTTGGCGTTTATGAATGGAGTCGTCTCATTAGTCAATAAATGATCCAGACAGATATCGGGCAATAATGTTGCGGTCATCACCAATATAACAGAAGCGTTCCAATCGTTTTTCTGGGGAAAGCTTAATTTTGTTATCTTCTATATGATCAATCACAAGTGCATTGAAAAGATAGCCTTTTTCAAACGAACCAACCTTTCCAAACACACTCCCACCTGCTTTCGTTGCCATGTAAAATGCATTGGAAAACGTGATGGCCTGGTTGCCTTCAGGTTCATAAAATTCTTTTAATTTAGACAGCTGAACAGCACGGGAAATTTGGCGATATATGGCAATACTGTGGCCTCCTCCTATATCACTGCCAATGGAGATATTTATATCCTGAGCCTGCAGTGCTGCCGCAGGCATGATACCAGCAATTACATTTGTTGTTGCATCAGGACAATGCACTGTTATACAATTATGGTTCTTCAATATCCGGATATCTTCTGCTGTGGGGAAGATAAAGTGAGCGTATATGGATATTCCATTGTCCATGAGGCCAGCACGTTCATATATTTCTGCATCTGAATGATAACCAGGAAACAGTCTCAGTGATTCTTGTGCTTCCCATCTAGATTCCACTAAATGAGTTTGCATACTACAATGATATTTCCTTGCAAGTACTCCTAATCCGTCAATTAGTTCTTTGCTGCATGTTGGTGCAAATCTAGGTGTAATGATTGGCTTTACTGTTGTACATGTACTATGCTCATGAAGATATATTTCTGTTTCTTGTAGTGATTCCTTAGTTGTTTCACACAGATACTCAGGAGAATTACGATCCATATTGACTTTTCCTACAAAGCCGTACAATCCCCTTTCTTCCATTTTACTAAACAGATAGTCAGTTGCCTTACGATGTATCGTGGTAAAAATACTAGTATGAAATGTTCCGTGACGAATTAGATCTTCTACAAAGGAATCATATGTATTCTTAGCATAATTTATATCAGCAAACTTTGCTTCTTGTGGAAATGTATACTGATTCAACCAATCCGAAAGCAGCGCATCCATGCCAATTCCTCGTTGCACATACTGAGATGCGTGAATATGCAAATCAGAGAATGCTGGAATAATCAGTCCTCGTTTATAATCTATTACCTTGATGTGTGAATATTTCTCAGGCAAGGAAGAACATATTCCTTCTACTACACCATTCTGTACTACAATATAGCTATCCTCACACACCTTTAACTGATGCTTTTCTTCTGCGTAGACAATGTCTCCATGATAGATTTCCATGTATTTCCATACTCCTTTCAAGTGTGACCAAACAGCTTATATCCTGAATCCACCGCTCGGTGGCAGCCTATTTAAAAGCCCTCGGCATCGTTGCCAAGGATTAGTTAATACCAACCCTTAAATATTAATTAAGATATATAGCTCTAAAGATATTTATTTATTTTCTTCTGTATATTTTTTTGATAAATCAATTACAGACTCGTCGGCATTCATTGCTCCACAATAACATCCTTTATCATACATAATAATATTTTTGTCATTAATGCTTAATTCTATTTTTGTTTTAATATAACTATATGGAGAAATTCCATCTTTAGAAATTTCAATCCTGCCACTTTCAGGTAACCCGTTTTCATTATAAATATATTTATCGTAATCAAAGTATATCCTTTTAATTTTAACGTCAGAACTAATTATTTTATATGAATAATTATAAAATTTATTATTGCTTGATACTACTGGTGAACTCTTTGTATCAACATATTTTTCATCTGAATCAATTTCTTCTGTGTTATCAACATCAAATACCCAAGAACCAATAGGATATTTTAAAGTATTTTTGTTATTTAATGTTATTAAAATATTATTAGTTTTAAATATGCCTTTATCCGTTGTTTTAAAATTTATCGTAATACCATACCCTAAGTATTTTGAAGATGGAGGTGTTTCACATTTATATATTTCAAAATTTAAAATTTCAATTTTATCAGATATATTTTCAAATCTTAAATCATGAACATTATCTAGATTAATTTGATTTTTGTTTTTTTCAAAAAAATATGTTAATGCAATATAATATTTAGATTCTACAGGCATTGCGATATATGAATTCATCCATGCAAAAAAATCGTTAATCTTATCTTGTTTTAATTCACAAGCAGAGCAATTTAATATGATTATTAATAATATTAGATATGATAATGCATATTTTACTTTATTTAGCATAGTGTACCTAATTCCCTCCAATAAAAAATTAATAATAGTAGTCGATTGTAAAACTTACAATTAGTGAAATCACTAGTTTTTTTAATTTTAGTTTTGAGTTAACCAATTAATATAAAAGAGTTTAATTTCTTTTTAATATAATGCAGTATTTAATCAATACTGTTTAACTGAATATATTGCACAATCTTTATCAATTAATAAATTATTTTGCAAAGAAAGAAGGAAAGGACCTTTTAAAATTAAAATATAGTAAAAAAGAAAACGACCTGCGGACTGGAAATATCCAAGTTGCAGGCCATTTTTTGTTATAAATTCACATATAAAATTATGCAGAACTATCTCCAACCCATAGCCATTTAGCTTTTTTACATGACAATAAAAATTGAAAAGCAATATTATCTCCTTGGCGATTGGTGAGACGCTATGGTCTTATAATTCTATTTGCTATTAAGTTTATATTTTTAACAGAATGCTAATATTGATATCGTCGTCCCAATAAGTTCATATCTTTAAAACATGTATTATCAACTATTCCAAATATTAACTTGTTTTCATCTAATAAAGCAACAATACTTTTGTTATCCTTCATTAAAATCACAGTACATACTATTTTATCTGAATTATACAAATCGTATGATTCCATAAAATCATTTTCTTTTATAAATTTATTAGTTGATTTAGTTGCACTATCATATTTTATATCATATGTTTTAAAATATTTTTCTGTATCAGGTCTTTGAAAAATATTCAAATTTACATATTGAAGACTGTTTGGTTTAGCATAAATGGATATTTGTTTTAGTCCCCAAGAAATAAGAAAACTAAATATAATACAAAACCATAATATAAATCGAATTTTTTTAGTGTACCGATTTGTTTTGAACATCATTTTAACAACCATCCTTATTTTAAAAAAATATATAATAAAAATTATTTAAGCGCTATAAATTTTTATCATGGTTCTATTTTACTTGAAAAAACAATATTTTTATCATTTTTATACTACATGGTTAAATTTTAATAATTTTTGGTTTTGAGTTAACCAATTAATATAAAAAAGCGACCAATTAATATAAAAGAGTTTAATTTCTTTTCAATATAATGCAGTATTTAATCAATATAGTAAAATTTAAAAAATTACAATTAATTATTTATACTGCATTTTGTTTCTTTTGCTTTGTTTTCTTCATAGTATTTGAATTTTACCCAGTAATTTTATGTAGACTTATGTTAAATGCTCTCTTATAATATTATAATCGATATTAAAATTAGAGGGTACAAGGGTAAGAGGTTTAGGTTTATATGTTAGATATATATACAGTTATTTCTTTATTTGACACAATTATCTCAGTTGGAATTCCATTTGCTATATTATCAAAATGGAAAATAATATCTAAAAGATTTTTATTATATGTTATTTCTGTACAAGCTATTGGTATGTTAATCATATATCTCAACATAAATAATTATGTTATTTTAATTCTAATGCTAATAATAGCAATTATATTACTATATAGATCAGAAAAAAATTTATTAAAAAGCATAACAATACCTATATTTGCCCTTATAATAACCATCATTTCAGAGAATATTGTAATTATTTTTTATAATTCATTTATAGATAATAGAAGAATAGAACGAAGTGGACCAAAATTTGTATTTTTACTATTTATTATTTTAATATTAAATATATTAATTAGTAAATTACTTGCTTCTTTTATACACAAAAGATTAGATTTTAATATAATTGAGTTTAAAAGTAAAACAGCAATACTTTTAATCATAAGCTTACTTTTAACGCTTATAATATTTTATGCAAATATAATTATAAGAGGGCAAAATGGAAACCCAATCACAAATTTAAACATAGACCTTATAAATGCAGTAATGTTTATCATATACTTTATTTTACTTATGATAATCATTAGAATAATTTTAAACGATGTAAAAAAAGAATTTGATATTAAAAAGAAAGAAGAAGATCTTAAAAACCTTAAAGAATACACTGAAAATTTAGAGGCGCTATATACCGAAATGAGAGGATTTAGGCATGATTACATGAATATATTATCAGCTATGTATGGATATATTCAAGAAAAAAAATATAAAGAGCTTGAGAAGTTTTTTTATGAAAGGATTATTCCTTTAAATGAGGATATAGAAAAGAAAAATATAAAAATAGGAACGCTTAAAAACATAAGGATACCTGAATTAAAAGGTGTTGTATCTTCAAAAATCATAGTAGCTCAAGAAAAAGGTATTAATATAAATATTGAAATAGTTAACCCTATAGAAAACATAAATTTTGATATTATTGATTTGTGTAGATGTGTTGGAATCTTGCTTGATAATGCTATAGAGGAATCATTAAATTGTGAAAGCCCTGAGCTTCAATTTGCAATTATAGATGATAAATTTAGCATAAAAATAATAATTGTAAACAGTTACAATGAAAGCGATTTAAATTTACAGAAAATTTTTGTTAAAGGATTTTCTACTAAAGGTGAAAATAGAGGTATGGGACTATATAATCTTAGATTAATTTTAAATCATTACCAAAATGTCACATTAGATACTTTATTTAATCATGGTGAATTTAGGCAAGTATTGAATATTAGAAGATAAATTAAGAGGTAAATTAATGCTTAAGGTTTATATTTGTGAAGATGTTAAAAGTCAAAGAGATCAATTTTTAAAAATAATTCAAGATACTATTGAGGTAGAAAAGCTAGATATTAAAATTGAAATGTCAAGCGACGATCCACAAGATGTACTAGAGCATGTGAAAAATGTTAAAGAAACAGGGATTTACTTTTTAGATATTGATTTAAAAAACAAAATAAATGGTATCTTTTTAGCAAAAGAAATAAGGAAATACGATCCACAAGGTTTTATAGTATTTGTAACTACACATGCAGAAATGACGCTTTTAACCTTTGAGTATAACATTGAAGCCATGGATTATATTATAAAAGATACCATGAAAAATGTTCAAGAAAAGATTCATAAATGTATTTTAAATGCTTATGAAAAGCATTTAAATAGCAATATCTTAAAGAAAAAAATATTTAAACTAAAACTTGAGGAAAAGGTTATGAATATTGAATGCAGTGAAATACTGTTTTTTGAAACATCAAATGCAATGCATAAAATTAACCTACATTTGTTCAACAGAATACTAGAATTTTATGCTAAAATGAAGGATATTCAAAAAGAGCTAGATAAAAGTTTTTACAGGTGTCACAATTCTTATATAGTAAATGTAGAAAATATATCTGCTATAGACATTAGAGAAAAAATAGCTATAATGAAAAATGGATCTGAATGTATTATATCAAGAAGGCTTTTAAAAGGTTTGTTAAAAGCATATGAAAATATTAACATTATGAAATAAGCCACAAATAAACTAATACCTTAGCTTTAAATAGAGCTAAGGTATTTATGTTTATATAGATTTATATTTAGAAAATATTTTAACAGTTAAAAAATATAGCAACATTGCTGCAATAAAGTAAATTGTAGATATGGAAATTATAGAACTGTTAAACAATTTAATTAAGCTATCCTCCACAATCTCATTGTTCATTATTTTAAAAAGGTTACCTTGAAAAAACTGGCTAATAGCTAAAACAATAAGCTGTATTATACCGCATGCATTTGAAAGCAAAACATAAGAGATTATGCTTATAATAACTCCGTTTATATTGTTTTTAAATTTAGAGTAAATGGATAAACTAATGGAAAAAGCTATAAGTATGGTTATAAATAAAAACTGAAAAAGTATAACAAATACTGCAAAATTAATCATATTATCAAATACTTCAATAACATTATTTAAACTTCCAGTGAATTTAAATAATACAGTCCAATAAGTTAATAAGCATAAAATACATATAAGGCCCCAAATAAATGAAGTAAATATTTTTGAAAACACTATTTTGTTTACACTTGAAGGAATGCTAAAAGTAAAATAGCTTTCATTTTTAGTCATGGTATTGTAAAAATAAAGTATGCGGATTATAGCAAAAGCTCCAAAGAGTCCAATAGATGCAAATGTGCTTATAATATAAATTAAAGAATTTAATATTTGGCTGTTAAATGATATTAAAATAAGCGATAATCCTAAAAATACTGCCATTGAAATTATAATTGTAATCATTATTTGAGATCCTGCTTTAAAATCATATTTTAATAATTTTCCTAACATTTAAATACCTCCCTAAATACAGCGTCTATGGATTTGTTATGGTTTACTCTAATGTTTTCCCCATCATCATCTAAAACTTTCACACCATCTTTAATGAAAATAACCTTGTCTATTATATGTTCAATGTCGCTTATTAAATGCGTGGATATTAAAAGAGCTCCATCTTCGTGATAATTTTTAATGATAGTATCTATTATAAAATCCCTAGCAGCTGGGTCGACCCCTGCAATTGGTTCATCAAAGATGTATAGCATGGCTTGTCTTGACATTGTTAGAACCAATTGTAATTTTTCTTTATTTCCCTTTGAAAGCTCCTTAATTCGATTTGTCTCATCAAGTCCAACAACTTTTATCATTTCATGCGCTTTTACTTTATCAAAAGATTTAAAAAAGTCGCTATACATATCAACTGTGCTTTTAATTTTCATGTCATTTCTTAAAAAATCCACATCAGGTAAATAAGATATTAACTCCTTTGTATTTGTCCCAATTTTTTTATTGCAAATTAATACTTCACCGCTATAGTCATCAATAAGGGAATTTATAATTTTTATTATCGTCGTTTTACCACTTCCATTAGGACCTAAAAGCCCAGTAATTGATCCTTTTTCAACGTTAAAGCTTAAATTATTTAAAGCTTGTTTTCTACCATAAAATTTTGATACATTAGAAACCTTTAAAATCTCATTCATTTTTAAAATCTCCTTTTAAATATTCTTCTATAATTTGAAGGCTTTCTTCTTTGGTAATTCCCATTTGATCCATATTATAAAAAAAATTTTTTATGATGCTAAATATCATTTTTTTCTTAAGATCAGCAACAATTTTTTTATCTTTAGTAACATATCTTCCGCTAGTTCTCTCAGAGTAGAGAAGTTTTTCAAATTCTAAATAACTAAAGGCCTTTTGAACAGTATTGGGATTAACGTTTAATTCTTCTGCAAATTCTCTAACTGGTTTTATCTTATCACCAGGTTTTAATTCACCTGAAATTATTTTTTGCTTAATGATATCAACAATTTGCTGATATATAGGTATGTTGTTGTTAAACTCCATCTTATCACCTACTTTGTACTACTGTATTATTGTATTAAGTATATAATACAATAATACAGTACACATGTCAATAATTAAAATTTAAAAATTGGGTATACTTATTTATGATGATAAATGATATAATTAGTCGAATAATAATATAAAATTATTAAAAAATGAATAAAAATTAATTGAATTAAAAATAATAATTGAAAATAAGATATGTAGGAGAAAATGATTTTGAATAAATTTAGAGATGCATATAATATTTTAATTTCCATTTTGTTTTTAAGTATTTTTTGTTTAAATGCTATTTTAATACAAGCAGCTGAAACTTTTATAATTACAGAAAAATACCAAGATACAAAGGGAACAACTGTTAAAAATGATACTTCCACAAGTGTGGCTTCAAAAGGCAAGTATGAAAAAGAGGCTCCTGACATTAAAGACTATGTTTATTTATATTTTAAAGTTGGTGACAAAAAGTATGAAAATACTGTTGTAAATGTTGATGATGTTGGTAAAGATCTTGTAGTCATCTTTGTTTATGCTGATGATAAAAATAATAATGGCATACCTGATGATGATGAAGATTATAAAGTTACAGAGAAATTCCAAAAAGAAGATGGAACTCCAATAGCTGAAGATAAGGTTACAGATGTTGAGTGGAATTCTAACTTTGAAGCAACAGCTCCTGAGATAAAGGGTTATGTAGCAGTTAATTCAAAGTTTAATGGTAAATTAATGGGTGATCCTGATATTGGTATTACCTCAATTACTCAAAGTGTTGAAGTAATTTATATTTATAAAGTCGATAGCGATAATGATGGAGTACCAGATGATGATCCTGGATTTACAATAACAGAAAAATATCAAGATGAAAAAGGAAATGAAATATCACCTGATACATCAACTCATGTTATTAGAAATAGATCATATAGTAGGAAAGCACCTGAAATAAAAAAATATATTGTAATTGCAATTAAAATTGATGGAGAAATAATGGAAGGTGATACTGTTACAAATGATAGTATTAATAGTAACCATGAAATTGTTTTTATATACACTGCTGATAGCAACGAGGATGGAATACCAGATAGCGACCCTGGATGTTTTATAACAGAAAAGTATGAAACAAAAGATGGGACTGTGCTAAGGCCTTCAACTACAACTCATGTTGATAAAAATGGGAAGTATAGCAAAGATGCTCCTGACATAGATGGTTATGTTGCAGTTGCAATTAAAATTGATGGAACATTAAGTAAAGGCAATAGTATTAAAGATGCTACAATAACAGAAGATCACGAATTTATCTTCATATATGAAGAAGATGAAGAAAACGAAAACGATAGTTCAAATACAAGTGGCTCAAACACAAGTAATTTAAATACAAGTAGTTCAAATACAAGTAGTTCAAATACAAGTAGCTCAAATACAAGTAGCTCAAATACAAGTAGCTCAAACACAAGTGGTTTAAATACAAGTAGTTCAAACACAAGTAGCTCAAACACAAGTAGCCTAAACACAAGTAGCCTAAACACAAGTAGTTCAATCACAAGTAGCCCAAATACAAGTAGTTTAAATACAAGTGGTTCAAACACAAGTGGTTCAAATACAAGTAGTTTAAATACAAGTAGTTTAAATACAAGTAGTTTAAATACAAGTGGCTCAAACACAAGTAGCCTAAATACGAGTGGTTCAAACACGAGTAGCCTAAATACAAGTAGCCCGAACACAAGTAGCCCAAATACAAGTAGCCTAAATACGAGTAGTTCAAACACAAGTAGCCCAAATACAAGTAGCCTAAATACGAGTGGTTCAAACACAAGTAGCTCAAGTCATGGTATTAATACTACTAATGTTACTGGTGGGCAAAGCATAGGAGAAGCTCCTACGTTAGAAGTACCTGATTATGAAATATTTGATTTAGGAACACAAGTTGATACGAAAAGCTTAATAAGTGAAGCTAGTGACCCAGAAGATGGGGATGATTTAAAAGATAAGGTTGTTATTACAGGAAACCTTAATGTATTAAAAGTTGGAGTATACACTATAAACTACGGTTTAACTGATAATGATGGAAATACAACAACTGCAAAATGCGTTATAACTATAAAAGGTAAAGACACTGTATTAATAGGAGATAATGCTATTGATGCACATGATTTTTCTATTAATGTAAGTGAAGTAGATACGCTAACTGATGCTGATATAATAAATAAAGCTGAAATAAAAGCTTGGAATATCAAGCTAGGCATTGATTTAACAGATAAACTTAAAATAGATGCAACTAATATAAAAAATTCAGCAGGGCAATATAAAGTTGCCATAAGAATTAACATTTTGCCAGCTATAAGCGGAAAAGATAGCTCAGGGAATGATATAGCTATTGTGAATGCTACAGTATATGGCAATAATGCTACAAATAACAATAGCACAAATAGCAATACTACAAATAATAACAGCACTGGATCGCTTCCTACAACAGGCGAAAAATACACTTATTTTAATATTAATATAAAATGAGAATACCAGTTTTAATTGGTATTCTCATTCATTTATAACTAATTCATCTTTTTGAGAAATAGGAACAAAGGCATCATCTAAATCAAATTTTGGTTCTTTTCTTGATTCAATAATTCTCCAAATAAAAATCCATGCGCCGCGAATAAATGCGCCAATAGTGACGCCAAGCCAAATTCCATTTAACCCTAAAGCTGTCCTTGAAAGAAAATATGCAAGTGGCACCCTAATTGTATTAGATGTTATGCTGACAAAAGAAGGTGGTATTGTTTTACCTGTTCCACGAAAAGCACCTGAAGAAATTGATTCAAGGCAACCTGCTAATTGGCAAAAAGAAAGTATTTTAAGATAATTGTCGCCTATTTTCATAAGGTTTGCGTCAGGTAAAAATAAGTAAAATATATATTTGCCACCAAAATATAAAATTAAAGTTACCATTACTCCCCAAATGCCCATGACAAGCACAGAAATTTTATACCCTCTGTGAATTCTTGCCCACTTTTTAGCGCCAAAGTTTTGTCCTACATAAGAAGTGAGAGCAGAACCAAAACCGCCACCAATAAGCCAAGATAAGGATTCTATTTGAACTCCGACATTTTGAACAGAAATAGCACCTGCTCCAAACTGCGAAACAAAGCGGGTAATTGTCATGCTTAAAAAAGAAAACAGAAAGCTTTCAATTGCAATAGGAGTACACCATTTAAATATTTTTAAAATTTTATCTATAGATGGCTTTACAAAGAAAGAATAGCTATGGAAAGGCCTTTCTTTGTATTTTTTAATGGATGTTAAGAAAATAATACATACAATAACCTGTGCTATAGAAGTTGCAATAGCTGCACCAATAACGCCAAGATTAAAGATGAATATAAATATTGGATCTAAAATTATATTTATAATTAGTCCAATTGAATTTGCCATAAAAGATAATCTTGAATTTCCAGAGCCATTAAAGGTTCCAGTTAAAGAAGCAGTGACAAATGTAAATGGGCAGGCAAGTCCAACTATTGATAGATATCTAGCTGCATCAGATGCAACATCGGATTCCATTATTTTAAAAAATGATATAAGCTGTTTGTTAAACACAAAGCATATGATGGCACAGCTTATGCCTAAAACAAAAGATATAAAAAGAGAATTTTGAGAAAAATCCTTTGCTCCTTCAATATCCTTTTTACCAAGATGTTGAGAAACTCCTATCTCAGAGCCCATACGACCTAAGAGCATAAAAGCCATCATAAGCCACATATAAAGTCCAGATGTTCCAGAAGCAGCTACAGCACCTGCGCTTTTTTCCCCAAGCCTTCCAAGCCAAAACATATCTACCATGTTATAAGTCATTTGGATAAACTGAGTTCCCATTATAGGTAAAGCTACAAGCAGAAGCTTGTTTAAAATATTTCCTTCGGTTAAATCATATTTTTTCATAAATAACTCCATAAATTAAAAATAATAAAGTATATGCTGTAATTATTTTAACAGACAAAACATGTTTTAATCAATTATAAAATAATGTTGACAGTTTAACTCTGATTTGATAATATGAATTTAGAGTAATCCCTAGTTAATTACTCAACATTAGAAAAGATGGTGATAAATTTGAAATTATCTACTAAGGGAAGATATAGTGTAAAAGCCATGGTAGATTTAGCCATTAATTCTACCAATGGTCCAGTAAATATTAAATCCATAGCCGAAAGGCAGAATATATCAGAATACTACTTAGAACAGCTATTTGCAACCCTTAGAAAAGCAAACATAATTTCAAGTATAAGGGGAGCAAGTGGGGGATACACTTTAGGCAAAGAACCTAAGGATATATCTATTAAAGAAATAATAAATGCAGTAGAAGGTCCAGTTGGAATATCAAATTGCATAGAAGGTGAAACCTGTTCCAATATGGATTCTTGCCCTACAAGATTATTATGGTTTAGATTAAGCGAAAGCATCAATTCTATTATGGAAAATACAAGCTTAGAAGATATGATTATAGATTATAAAAAAATAAATGAAAAGGAAGTGTTAAAATGAAGAGAGAAGTCTATATGGATTATGCAGCAACCACATTTGTCAAACCAGAAATTTTTGATGCAATGATTCCATATTACAAAGAGCAGTATGGAAATCCATCTTCAATTTATACTTTATCTAGAGAACCTCAGATGGCAATAGATAAAGCTCGCAGTCAAGTAGCTAAATCTATAAATGCAGATAGATCAGAAATTTATTTCACAGGTGGAGGATCTGAAGCAGATAATTGGGCTATTAAAGGAAGTGCTTATGCAAATAAAAATAAAGGCAACCATTTAATAACGTCAACCATAGAGCATCATGCAGTGCTTCACACTTTTAAATATTTAGAAAAACAGGGTTTTGAAGTGACTTACCTTCCAGTTGATTCTGAAGGAAGAATAAGCTTAGATGATTTAAAAAATGCAATTAAAGATACAACCACGTTAGTATCTATCATGTATGCAAATAACGAAATAGGTACTGTTCAAAATGTAAAAGAAATAGGAGCAATATGCAGAGAGAGAAAGATCATATTTCATACAGATGCAGTTCAAGCCATGGGGCATTTGAAAATAGATGTTAAAGATATGAATATAGATTTATTATCAATAGCAGCTCATAAAATATATGGACCAAAAGGAATTGGCGCCCTTTATATAAGAAAAGGAGTAAAAATTCACAATTTAATAGAAGGTGGGGGACAAGAAAGAGGAAGAAGAGCAGGAACTGAAAATGTAGCAGGCATAGTAGCCCTTGGCCTTTCCTGTGAAATGGCAGTTTCTGAAATGGAAGAAGAAAATAAAAGATTGTCAAAGCTTACTGAAATTTTAATAGAAGGATTATTAAAAGTACCATATACAAGATTAAACGGACCTAAACCTGGGCAAGATAGGCTTTCAAATAATGTAAATGTGTGTTTTCAATTTATTGAAGGAGAATCAATACTGTTGATGCTTGATGGAGAAGGTATAAGCGCATCAAGTGGTAGCGCATGTACCTCAGGTTCCTTAGATCCTTCTCATGTGCTTCTTGCAATTGGTCTTCCACATGAAATTGCTCATGGATCTTTAAGGCTTTCACTTGGAGCAAAATCCACAATGGAAGATGTAAATTATGTTTTAGAAGTTTTACCACCTATTATAGAAAAATTAAGAAATATGTCCCCATTATGGAATGATCATATAAAAGGAGGAAAAAAATTATGATATACAGTGAAAAAGTTATGGAACATTTTAAAAACCCAAGAAATGTTGGAGAAATATCCGATGCAAATGGAATTGGAGAAGTTGGAAATCCAAAGTGCGGAGATATAATGAAAGTTTATTTAAAAGTTGAAGATAACATTGTAAAAGATGTTAAATTTCAAACCTTTGGTTGTGGTTCAGCTATTGCGTCATCTAGCATGGCAACAGAACTTATCATGGGTAAAACTTTAGAAGAAGCTTGGGAGCTTACTAATACAGCAGTGGCAGAAGCTTTAGACGGCCTTCCTCCTGTTAAAATGCACTGTTCAGTTTTAGCAGAACAAGCAATTCATAAAGCTATAAATGATTACAGAAAAAATGCAGGTTTAAAACCTTGGGATTTTGTTGAAATTGATGAAGATGAACTTCATGAAGAAGTTCATGGTTAAATTTGAAGAACCTTCTATAATATTTAAGAAGGTTCTTAATTTATAGAGGTGAAAATTTTGAAAGAAAAAGTTGTTATTGGAATGAGTGGAGGAGTGGATAGCTCTGTAGCTTGTTATCTTCTTTTAAAAAAGGGTTATGATGTTATTGGAATTACTCTTCAAATATCTCCTGAAGACGAGGAGTTTACTGAAAGAGAAGGCGGCTGCTGCAGTTTAAGCGATGTAGAAGATGCAAGAAGGGTAGCTTATAAATTGGGCATACCTTTTTATGTATTTAACATGAGAAGAAATTTCAAAGAAAAAGTAATTGATAATTTTGTAGATGAGTATTTAAACGGACGTACACCAAACCCTTGTGTAAGATGCAATAAATATATTAAATTTGAAGATCTTTTATTAAAGAGCATGGCAATTGGAGCAAACTTCATAGCTACAGGTCATTATGCTAAAATAGAAAATAAAGATGGCAGGTTTTTATTAAAAAAAGCTGGGGATTATAAAAAAGATCAAAGCTATGCTTTATATAATTTAACTCAAGATCAATTAAAGCACACTCTTATGCCATGTGGAGATTATGAAAAAATTAAAATTAGACAAATAGCAGAAGAAATTGGACTTGAGGTTTCTAAAAAGCCTGATTCTCAAGAAATTTGCTTTATTCCAGATGATGATCATGGAAAATTTATTAAAAGGTTAGCACCTGACAAAGTTTTACCTGGGAATTTTGTGGACAAAAATGGGAATATTTTAGGAGAGCATAAGGGAATTGTTTATTATACCATAGGCCAAAGAAAGGGTTTAGGAATTGCAATGGGCAGACCTAGTTTTGTTACTGATATAAACCCTGCATCTAATGAAGTGGTTTTAGGAGATGAGATATTTAAATCCTCCTTAATAATTAAAGATGTGAATTTAATTGCATTTGATGAATTAAAAGAGCCTATGGAAGTCCTTGGGAAAATTAGATATGCAGCAAAACCTTCCTTAGCAACAATTTATCCACTTGAAAATGGAAATATTAAGGTAGAATTTAAAGAAAAGCAAAGAGCTATTACCAAAGGGCAATCCTGCGTTTTATATGATGGGGATTATGTAATTGGTGGTGGGGTAATAGAAAGTATTTTATAAAATCCCTTTTGGGGATTTTTTATTAACTAATTCTAGTTTAATTAATTGGAGGAAATATGAAGCGCTTTATTGAAATTTATGAAAACAAAATAAACATGGTATTTTGTGTAGTTAATGAGGAAAAAATTTATCTAATCCATCTATCAGAAGAAAAATTTAACTGCGATGTTATAGATGATAATCAAATTGATTGGTTTCCACTTGTTGAATTGCAATATTCAGGAGAGGATCAAGATGATCACCATGGATCAAAATATACAGGTACTCTTCCAGGGAAAAGATTGGTTTTTTCTAAAATAAGCGATGAAAGAAACTCCTTTGGAAGAGTGATTTTAGTAATATTAAATGATAAAATAACTAATTCTAAAGTAAAGGTTAGTTATCAATTCTATGATAATATTCAAGCTATAGAAAGTTTAGTTGAAGTTATAAACTGTGGTGATAACGTTATTGGAATTTCATATGTATCAAGCTTTGTTTTAAATGGATTGACAAAGCATACAAAAAAGTTATGGGATGAGGCAGCACTTTTAAAAATACCAACAAATGGTTGGTTTGGAGAATTTCAGTGGCAAGATTTTACTCCAAAGGATTTAGGATTAAGAAGAGTTGCGCAATATTCCACAAATAGAATTTCCATTTCATCTTCTGGCACATGGAATTCTCATGAGCATCTTCCAATGGGTTATGTAGAAAATAAAGAAACATCTGAAGGATGGTATTTTTCAATAATTCATAATGGATCATGGCACTATGAATTTAGCGATATGAAGGGGAATTTATATTTGCAAGCTTCAGGACCTACTGAAAATGAAAATCATTGGTATAAAGAGCTAAAAGGACATGAAAGCTTTAAATCCGTACCAGTAGCTGTCGCAATTACATCTGGTGGATTTGAAAGGGCAGTTTGTGAAATGACAAAATACAGAAGATGTGTAAGGCGTAAAAACAGCGATAACATAGAACTTCCCATAATTTTTAACGATTTTATGAATTGCTTAGGAGGAGACCCTACAGTAGAAAAATTACTCCCTTTAATCGATGTTGCTTCAGAAATGGGATGTGAATATTTCACTATAGATGCAGGATGGTATGCAGATGGGCCTTGGTGGACAAAAGTTGGACAGTGGTACCCAGCTAAAAAGAGATTTCCAAATGGCATAGAAGATGTTATTTCTTATATAAGAAAAAAGGGAATGATACCTGGCCTTTGGCTTGAAATTGAAGTTATGGGAAAGGATAGCGAATTTGCAAATAGCCTTCCTGATGATTTTTTCTTTATTCGCCATGGGAAAAGGGTTATAGACCATGGAAGATATCAATTGGATTTTAGAAATCCTAATGTAATAGATTTTGCAAATTCAGTTATAAAAAGGCTTATGCTGGAATATAAAGTAGGATATATAAAAATGGATTATAACATAAATGCTGGAATTGGAACAGAAATAGATGCAGATAGTTTTGGTCATGGACTTCTTTTGCATAACAGAGCTTATTTAAAGTGGATTGACTCTTTATTTGAAACTTACCCTAACATTATAATTGAAAATTGTTCAAGTGGGGGCATGAGAATAAATGATGCACTTCTTAGAAGGCATAGCATACAGTCTTGTACAGACCAAGATAAGTATTTAATGAACGCATCTATTTCTGCAGCATCACCTTCTTGTGTAACACCAGAGCAAAATGCAGTGTGGTCCTACCCATTAATAGATGGTGATCTTGAAGAAGTAGCTTTTAATATGATAAATGCTATGACAATGCGAATTCATCAAAGTGGCCATTTATATAAATTAAAAAGCGAAAAAAGAAATCTCATTAAAGAAGCATTTGATTATTACAAATCATATAGGCATTTAATTCCAAAATCATACCCATTTTGGCCAATAGGCATTCCTCATTTTAATGATGACATTATAGCTCTTGGATTTAAAAATGAAGAATGTGCACATATTGCTGTATGGAGAATTTCAAGTGAAAAAGAAGAAATAATAATTCCCTTAAGCAATTTAAATAAAAAAATAAATTCTGTAAGCTTAGTGTACCCTAAAGATTTGCCTTGTAAATTTAATTTTAATGATGCTAGAAATGCTTTAATTATAAGGCAGCCAAATAAGTCTGCAAGGTTGTTTAGGCTTAAGTTTAACTAGTATGAAACTTTGTAAATGTTGACAAGATTAACCCATAAGTGTATCATAAAGATAAATGAAACGTTCCATAAAGGAGATTTGTTATGAATTTTTTTTGCGATGAGAATGAAATTAGAACACAAAAATACTCTGTTAAATTTTTAAAGGACAGGCATTATTTAAAACTTATAGATTCAAAAGGAGAAATTCTTGGTGAATTTTTTATTATATCTTCAATTAATGAATCAGAGCATGAAGATGTTGCGCTTAAAGTAATAGATAAAAATTTTACAATTGAAGATGAGCGCATAAAAGTTTCTTACAATATAAAAAGCAATATATGGGAGGAAAAGATAATTGATTTTCATTTTTTAGAGGATAGATTTTATTATATGATAAAAGTAAAGGGAAAGGGACATTTAAAAGATATTGAATATTTTTCATCTCATTACACTGAAAGCTTAAGATGGAGCGCTGGAAGGTTTTATTCAAAGCTTTTAGTGGATAAAATATTTAATCCTGAGCCTTATGTAGATGAAAATTATTATCACAATCCTATGGAATCTTCTTCTATTGATTTAAATGGTGTGCCCATATGGGGAAAAGATGGATGGTTTTTCACTCCTCCTCCATTTTGCTTTGCTTTAATAAAAAATAATACATGCTTTTCCATGGGTATAAAGTGCAATGCAGGAGAAAATAATTATACCAGTTTTAATTTCATAGGAGGAAGGGGAAATTATTTATCTTTAAATTATGAAGGGCATACAGAAATAAATGGTGAATTTACCTCTCCTAAGGTAGCCTTTATTTTTGGAGAAGATGAATATAAAGTTTTAGGAGAATATTGCAGAGAAATTGCGATAAAGGTTAATAAAACAAATTTTTCTTGGTGGAGGGAACCAATATTTTGTGGATGGGGAGCTCAAGGAGCGCTTTCTCAAGTTAAAAATAAGCCTACGCCTGAATTTTCTAGTGAAGAAAGCTATTATTATTTTTTAAATTATTTATCAGAAAAAAATATAGAAGCAGGAACAATAGTAATAGATGATAAATGGCAAAAAAATTATGGTATATGCGATGTAGATGATAAAAAATGGCCTGATATGAAAGGATTTATTGAATATGCACATTCAAAGGGAAAAAAAGTTCTTTTATGGCTTAAAGCATGGGATAAAGAAGGTTTAGAAGATTTTCTTTGTATAAAAGATGAAAGCGGCTTTGCTCTTGCTGTTGATCCAACTAATAGAGATTATAAATTGTTTTTTAAAGAGAGAATAAAGTATATGCTTCACAAGGATTTTTTAAATGCTGATGGATTTAAAATAGACTTTACTGCTAGAATTCCAACAGGACCATATATTAAAAAGTCGGGAAATATATGGGGACTTGAACTTATGAGGGAGTATTTAAAAATCATATACTTAAGCAGTAAAAATGTAAAGGAAGATGCTTTAATTATAGCTCATTGCCCTAATCCATATTTAGAAGATGTGTTTGATATGGTAAGGCTTAATGATATTAATACAAGTTCAAATATAAACAATGCTATGATTCACAGAGCAAAAGTCGCAAAATTAGCTTGCCCAAATTTATTGATTGATACAGATAATTGGCCAATGCCAAATAAAAAGGCCTGGGAAGATTATATGGATATTCAACCTGAATTAGGAGTTCCATCTATTTATTATTTGACTTCTATAGATAATTCAAAAGAAGCAATTGATGAAGAAGGCTTAAGTAAGCTTAAAAATATGATAACAAGATATAAAGAGAAAGGATTATAGGAATGGTTTTAATTCCTATGAAGGATATAATATGAAAAAAATATTATGTATTATTCATACAACCCAAGTTACAGTAAATTCTTTAAAACCTTTAACTATGGACTTATTAAAAGATACCACAGTGTATAATTTTTTAGATGATAGTATTTTACCAGAGATCAATGCTGCAGGTGAAATTACATCAAATGTAAAAGATCGATTTTTAAATATGGTAAGATCCTGCAAGAATTTAAATCCAAATGCAATATTAATAGCTTGTTCTTCTATTGGTGGCCTTAAAAAGCTTGCTCAAAACATAGTAGACATACCAGTTATTAGGATAGATGAACCTATGGCTAAAAGTGCAGTAGAAGAAGGAAAAATAATAGGAGTATGTGCCACTTTAAAATCAACTCTAATGCCAACAAAAGAGCTTCTTTATGAAATAAATAAAGATGTAATTATTAAAGAATTGCTAATTGAAAATGTTAATGATCTACTAAGCCAAGGTAAGGAAGATGAATATGATGCAAAAGTTTCATCTAAAATCATAGACTTAAAAAAAGAAGTGGATATAGTGCTTTTAGCTCAAGCTTCCATGGCAAGGGTTTTATATAAAGTTAAAGAAGATAAAGAAAAATATAAATCAAGCCCCTTGATGGGAATAAAATATGTAAAGGCCTTATTGGAGGATGAATAAATGTTATTTTTAGGATTGGATATTGGAACTACCCATATTAAATCCGTTGTTATAGATGAGAATGCAAACATTAGAAGCACTTATGTACTGAGCAATAATACAATTCTTGATTCAAGCAATGAAAAAGTTTATTCACCAGAGAAAATTTGGGTGACGATAAAAGAAGTTATAAAGCATTCTTTAAAAGATTTAAACAAAGATGACCTTGTGGCCTTATCTGTGTCTAGCATGGCAGAAGCTGGTGTGCCCATAGATGCAGCTGGAAATTCTATTTATAACATCATTCCATGGAATGATGTTAGAGCTTTAGAAGAAGTTGAATTTGTTAAAAAGCATTTATCAAACCTTGAAGTATATAAAAAAACTGGACTTAGAATTCATTCAAAGCATCCATTTTTTAGGCTTAAATGGCTCCAAAAACATGAAAACCATGTTTTTAAAAGGATAAACAAATGGTTATCTATAGGTGATTATGCAATTTATAAATTAACTGGCGAGTATGTTACAGATTATAGCTTAGCTTCACGGACTATGATGTTTAATATTAATTATAAAAAATGGGATAAAGATCTTATGGAACTTGCAGGTGTAAGCGATATTTTTCCAAAGGTTTATGAAATGGGCATGGAAGTTTCATATATAAAAAAAGAAATAATGCATGAATTAGGATTAAAAAATCCAGTTAAAGTAATATTAGGTGCTCATGATCATCTATGTGCAGTGATGTTATCGGATTTAAAAGGTGATGAGATTTTAGATTCCATGGGCACATCTGAGGTATTTGTTAGCCTTACAAAAAATCCTATTTTAAATGCAAAATTTTTAGATAATGGTTTTAATCAAGGTGTTTTTAAAGATAATGAATATTATTTAATGTCAAGCTTTCCTTCTTCTGGCGCCTCAATTGAGTGGCTTAGAAATATTGTTTCAATAAATGAAAAAATATCATATAAGGATTTTTTAAAAGGTGCTGATGAAACTATTAGAAATTCAATTATATATATTCCATATTTAAACGGCAGAGGGACACCAAAAGTTGAACCATCATGTAAGGGATCCTTTATTAATTTAAGCTATGGTGATAACCTGCAGGACTTAATAAAATCCATTTATGAAGGAATTTCTTATCAATCAAAGCTTATACTCAATTGCCTTGAAGAAGTTATGAAAATAAAAATAAATAAAATTAAAATAGTAGGTGGCTCTTGCAAGAATATTGAATGGATGAAAACTAAGAGCAAAATTTCAAATAGAACTATGGAAATTTTAGATTTAGAAGAAGCTTGTGCTTTTGGAGCTGCAATAATAGCTGCTAAAGCCTATAACATAAATATAAAATCGCAAATAACAAGTAAAACTGTTGAATGCTTTTTAGATGAAGAGAGCAAAAATTATTATGAAAATAAGTTTAAAGAGTATTTAAATTTAATTAAATTGTTTTAGGAGGTATAGTATACTATGTCAGTATTAACACTTAAGGAAATATTAAAACCTGCACAAAATAACTTATTTGGGGTAGGTTCTTTTTCTCCAAGGAACCTTTATTTGATTAAATACATCATGGAAGGTGCTAAAAATAAAAATTCTCCTATTATAATTCAAGTTTCTTCAAATGAATTAAGGTGGGTAGGGCTTGATGTGGATATTTTTAGCCATAAATTTTATTCTTTAGAGAGCAAATACCATATTCCAATGACTCTGCATTTAGATCATACCAATAATTTTAATGGAATAAAAAAAGCTATAGATGCTAAATTCACATCGGTTATGATTGATGGTTCATCTTTACCACTTGAAGAAAATATAAAGCTTACAAAAGAAGTGGTAGATTATGCTCATAAAAAAGGTGTAAGCGTTGAAGCTGAACTTGGAAAAATTGGCTCTTCAGATAAAATTGAAACAGATAACGATGAAGAATTTTATACAGATCCTAAAGAGGCAGAGTATTTTGTAGAAAAAACCTGTGTAGACGCTCTTGCAATATCTATTGGAACAGTCCATGGGGTTTACAAGGTTAAAGATCCTAAAATAGATTTTGATAGGTTAAAAAAAATAAGAAACCTTATAGATATACCAATTGTATTACATGGCGGTTCTGGCCTTCCTCATGAAACTATAAATAAAGCCATTCATTTTGAAGGAGGGGGAGTTTCTAAAATAAACATAGCTACAGACTTAGAATTATCCTTTATTAAGTCTTTAGGGATTTCTGAAAGGCTTTTAAACAATGAATATGAGAAAAGATTTTTAGAAAGCGATCTTTTAAAAGCTTGCGAAGAAGTACAAAAGGTTGTAGAAGATAAAATTGAAAATTACCTCTTTTCAAAAGATAAGGCAAGGTTTTATTTATGATTAAAATCGGAGTAGTTGCAGACGATATAACAGGTGCAAATGATATTGGCCTTTGCTTTTTTAATGGTGGTGCAAAATGTTGTATATACTCTTATAGCGAAGATTTAATTATTGATGATGATGTAGACGTAGCAATTATAGATACAGATTCTAGGTTTGATTCTAAAGAAGATTGCTTTAAAAAAGTAAAAAATGCTTCTTTAGTATTGAAAAATTGGGGAGCAGATAGATTTTTTAATAAAACCTGTTCGGTGTTTAGAGGAAATATTGGAACTCAATTTGATGCAATGAGAGAAGCTTTAAATATTAAAAATTCTTTTATTGTTTTAGGATTTCCTAAAAATGGAAGAACTACAATAAACTCAATACACTATGTTAATGGTACCCTGTTAAAGGATTCTCAGTTTTCAAAGGATCCTATTCATCCTATGAAAGAATCAAATTTAATTAAAATTTTAGAAAGCCAAACTAAGGAATCAGTTGGAGCCATTAGCTATAATTCATATGACAATGCGCAAAAGCTCACGGATGAAATAAAAAAAATGAAAGAAAAATATTCATATATAATCTTTGACGTTAGAGATGACGATGATTTAATGCTTTTAAGCTCTTGTTTAAAGGATGAAATAAATTATTGTGGAAGCTCTGCCTTAGGTGAATTTCTACCAAAAAGCTTAGGGATTAATTCTAAAGAAGAGATAAAAGTAGAAGGCATTGACGAGAATAAGGGTGTTCTAATTGTAGCAGGGAGTTTAACAGAGCAAACAATAAATCAAATAAAATATATGGATGAAAAATATAAAACATTAAAAATAGATACTTTAAGGCTTATAAAAAATGAAGATATTTCATCCTATAAGAATCATTTAATAAATGATCTTGTATGCAATATAAAAAATGGTAAAAATGTAATAATTCATACAGCAAATTCTACAAAAGAAATTTTAGAAACTAAAGAGCTAGGATATGATAAAGGCTTAAATGATAAAGAAGTTGGACTTTTTTTATCAAGCTTTTTATCAAGCATTGTGCTCAAGGTGCTAAATGATAGCAAAACTAATAGGTTTATCTCCTGTGGTGGAGATACTTCTGCAAAAATTGCAAAAAGCCTTGGAATAAATAAAATGTTTATTGTAAAAGAAATAGTGCCAGGAGTGCCAACATTATATTTTAAAGGACAGAATAAAAACTACTTTTTTGTATTAAAATCTGGAAGCTTTGGAAAAGATGATTTTTTAGAAAAATCAGTACAAAGCCTTACAATTTATTAAAGGAGTATAATTTTAAGAGGTGATTTTTATGAATTTAATTGGAGTGGATATAGGTGGAACAAAGTGTGCTGTAACACTTTCCACTTGCTATCCAATAAATATTATAGATAAAATTTCCTTTGAAACTAAAACAAAAGATAGAGGACCAAAAGAAATAATAGATGAGATAATATTTAATATAAATAATTTAATAGATAAATATAAAATAAAAATTGATGCCATAGGAATATCCTGCGGAGGTCCTTTAAATTCTAAGGAAGGGATAATACTTTCTCCTCCTAATTTGCCAAATTGGGATTTTGTTCCTATTGTAAAAATTCTACAAGATAATTTTTGTGTTAAAACATTTCTTCAAAACGATGCCAATGCATGTGCGCTTGTAGAATGGAAACTAGGTGCTGGGAGAAATGCGCAAAACATGGTTTTCTTAACAATGGGAACAGGCATGGGTGCAGGAATTATAGCAGATGGAAAATTAATAACAGGTGCAAATGATAATGCAGGAGAAATAGGGCATATTAAGCTTAGCGAAAATGGGCCTTTAGGTTATGGAAAGATTGGGTCATTTGAAGGTTTTTGCAGCGGTGCAGGCATTGCAAAATATGCAAAAATGAAATTAAATGATGAGGATTTTGAAGATATAGATACAAAAACGCTGGCAGAAAGAGCAAAAAAAGGAGATGAATTTGCAAAAGAGGTATTTAAAGAAGTTGGTGAAAAATTAGGAGAAGGCATATCCATAATTGTAGATACATTGAATCCTGAGCTAATTGTAATTGGATCAATATTCAATAGATGTGAGGAATTTTTGCGCCCATCTATGGAAATGGCCATTGAAAGGGAAGCTCTTAATATATCAAAAAATAACCTTAAAGTGGTTAAATCTGAATTATCAGAGAGCATTGGAGATTATGCTGCTGTTATGGTAGCAATTTATGGCCTTAAAATAGACGACAATAACGATGAAGAAGCAGATTTAAGAGCTTTAAAAATTTTAGATTCAATGGTAAAAAAGCATAATGAATTATCAAACCTTAAAGATGATATATTAAAGAGCTATGAGCAAATAAAAAGCACCTATAAAAATGGAGGAAAGCTTTTAATTTGTGGCAATGGGGGAAGCTCCTCTGATGCCGATCACATTGTTGGAGAATTAATGAAGGGTTTTTATAAAAAAAGACCATTAAAAAAAGAACTAAGGGATAAATTAAATGAATTATTTGGAAAAGAAGGAGAGTTTATTTCAAACAACCTTCAAAGTCCACTTTGTGCAATAAGTTTTAGCGAACAATCCGCTCTTACAACAGCATTTTTAAACGATGTAAATGCTGATACAATATATGCTCAAAAGCTATTAGGTTATGGTAAAAAAGAAGATACTCTCCTTGGAATTTCAACGTCAGGAAATTCAAAAAATGTTTTATATGCAGCAAAACTTGCTAAAGCTTTAGGTATTGCTACAATTTCTTTAACTGGAGAAAAGGGAGGAGAGCTTTCTAAAATATGCGATGTTAATTTAAAAGCTCCACAAAACAGCACTCCAGACATACAAGAATGCCATTTAATTATATACCATGCTCTTTGTGCTATGGTGGAAGAATATTTTTTTAAGAATTGAGGATATTATGGACAAATTAATCTGGACATTAGGAAATATGGAGAATTTTATTGATAATTTTAGAAATCCAATGGATGCTCCACCTAAAATATATGATATTGATTTAAATGAAAATGAAAAATGGCCTGGTTTTCACGTATCTTGTGCAGATCCTGATGGAGGCTATAAGGATTATGAATATGGAATTTCATTTAAATTAAATAATTATGAAGGTAAAACATTTAAATTAAAGATTCATTATATAATCACAACTCCACGAGTTCCATATTTGGAAATAGATATAAACGGTTATAAAGGATATGGATATTTAAATTCTAATCCATATAATACTGAATTTATGAGACCTAAACATGCGCTTCATTCTAGCATTTATAATAAAGGAGTTTTAGAAATAAATATTCCTAGTGATTACTTAAAGGATAAAAATGTTTTAAAATTAACAGCTAAGGACTCCAGCCCTAAAGATAAAATTACAAATTATGAAGAAATCTTAAGACTAGATAGAATGGCTGATGCATGTGGTTTTTGGTACGATGAAGTTAGTTTTTTTCAAATAAGCGATTTAAAAAAGTTAGTAGTAAAAATAGAGCCATCACCTTTTTATAAAAATATTCAAGGAGAATTAAAATATAAGGTTACTTCTAATTTTAATATTTTAAAAGGTAAAAAGATTAATGGTTTTATAAAGCTTATAAGCAATGAAGAAATAATTTTTAATGAAAATTTTAATGTAGAGAATTTTACACTAGGTGAAATATTAAAAGAATTTTATGTAAAAGATTCTGATGGAAAAGTGGATTATATAGTTAATTTAAATATTGATGGTGAAGATAAAATTTTTAAGGGTTCCTTTGAAGTTCCCAAAAAATTTAAGATTTTTTGTGTTCCTCATGTTCACACAGATATAGGATATACTCATAGACAATGGGAAGTTAGTGAAAGGCTTTCAAGAAATTTAGATAAGGTCCTTGAGATATTAAACCATAATGATGAATTTAAAGAGAAAAACGGCTATATGCCATTTGCATATATGCTTGATTCAGCATGGACTATAGATAATTATATTAATTCTAGAAGTGATGAAAAAGTTTTAGAATTATTTAAAAGGATTAAACAAGGTTATATAGGTGTTTGTTCAAACTATGCAGTTCATATAAATCAGTTCTGTTCTTTAGAGGATTTAATAAGAGATGGTGATTTTTCTTATAGAGAGCTTAAAAAATGGGATCTTAAACCTGAATGTGCTGTAGTTGTTGATGTGGACTCCGTTTCTATGAGCATGGCAACTGTACTTTCAAAAAGAGGGGTTAAATATTTAATTCATGCAAACAACCAAGATAGAGGGCCATTTAGAATAAATGGAGATATAGCAAAATATTCTCCATTTTATTATGAAGGTCCAGATGGTTCTAAAGTTCTATATAATTTATCAAGAATGTATTGTGAGATTAAAAAAGTGTGTGGAAGTCCTATGGATGTAGTATCAGCAGAAAGAGGGCTTTTAATGTGGATTAAAAACTTTAGCCATGAAGATTATGTATATGATGCAATTTTAATGTTTGGCCAAGATGCCGACAATACAGATATTGACCCTTCTTCACCAGAATTTATAAAAAAATGGAATGAAGAATTTGAATTTCCAAAATTAATACCTTCAACTGGAGTAAGCTTTTTTAAATATATTGAAGAGAATTTCAAAGAAAAAATAAAGACCATAAAAGGAGACGAAGGATCTTTTTGGGAAGATGGAATACAATCAACCATGAAGCCATCATATATGGTGCGAGAGGCTCAAATGAATTTAAAAAGTGCTGAAATTTTAGAAAGCTTAAGCGTAATTGAGAACCCTTCAAGAAAATTTAGATTTGATATTTATAAAGAAGCATGGAAAAATATTATATTATTTGATGAACACACTTGGGGAGCATTTTCATCAGGGCACGATCCAGAATCCCTCCTTGCAAAGGATCAATGGGAAGTAAAGGAGAATTTTGCAGTTCAAAGTTATTTATTAAGTAAAAACTTACTTCACTCCTCAGCCACTATTCATAGCTTAAATTTAGATACAAATGGTAGAGAAATTGTGGTGTTTAATACAAACAGCTGGGCAATGACATCTTCTGCCACTGTTGAAATTTCATTAGATGAGGTTATCAAAGACAGTGAAAAAAAAGATGTTCCAAGCTTTGAAAAAAAGAGAAACAAACAAACTAAAATTGTAGAATTTTTAGTAAAAGATTTGCCGGAATTTTCTCTTAGAAGATATTTCTTAATAAAAGAAAATATAAAAGATGAGGATTTTGAATTTAAAAATATATTGGAAAATAAGTATTATAAGGTTGTTGTGGATTTTGAAAATGGAGAGATAAAGGGAATTTTTGATAAATGTATAAACAAAGATATATGCAAAAGTGAAGGTTTTGGAAAATTCATTTATGCTTCTGGTGGTGAAAATACAAGGCTTGAGGGCAACCATTATGATAAAAAGATTGAAGAGCCTAAAATATTAAAAACATTTAATTTAAAAAATAGATATTTTAAAGAAACTTTATTAAAGCAAACTATAGCTTTAGAAGCAGATGTTCACAACGGAACTTTAAAAATGGAAATTTCTTTATATAATTTTGAAAAAAAGTTAAAGATTGACTATTGCTATGATAAAAAAGAAGTTCAAAATGTTGAAGCTGTTTATATTGCATTTCCTAGCTCTTTTGAAAATGGAAAAGTTTTATATGATTCTCAAATTGGATATGTAGATTTAGAAAAAGATCTTATAAAAGGGGCTTGCACAGAATGGTTTCCGCTTCAGACATCAATGATAATTGAAGAAGATAGAAATTACATTCAAATTGCATCTAAAGAAGTGCCTTTATTTATAGCATCTGATATTGTTAAAGGAACATGGAACAATAAACTTGTTAAATTTAATGGCAAGCTATATTCTTATGTTTTAAATAATTATTGGAGGACAAATTACAAAGGGTCGCAAGGAGGAAAACTATATTTTAGCTATTCTATAACTTCAGGTGAAAAACCTTCAAAGGGTGAATACTATAAATTTGGTTTTTCAGAAAGAAATAAAATCTATGCTCAAAGAATAAGCCTTCAGAAAAATCGCAACGAAGTAGAATTTTATAATTTTAAAAATGAAATTAAATTTGTAGATTTTTCAAGTAAAAATTCACAAATATCAACTATTTATCCAAATAACACAGGCTATATTGTAAGGATAATTGAGACAAATGGAGAAAAAGGGTTTGCTAATCTTTCTTTTACTAATAAAAAAATCCTAAAGGCATTTATATGCGATTTAAACGATGAAATAATAGATGAAATAAATCCAGTAAATGGAGAAATTTCAATAGATATAAACCCATGGGAAATAAAAAATATTAAAATAAGTTTTAGTTAAAAATAGCTTTTTTAAAAAAATCCGTGCTTGACACAAAAATCAAGTGCGGATTTTTAAATATTTTTAAGATAGAATTTTATTGAAATTTTATGCTATGCAAAATAAAAATTTTAAAGATATTGACAATAAGATTTGAAAGCGATATCATATTATTATAAATGAAACGTTACATATTTTAATTTTAAATTAAAATTTATGAAGATTTAATTGAATATTTATTTAGGAGGAATAATTTTGAAAACTAAAAAAATAATATCTATGATAGTAACTTCTGTCTTAAGTTTAGCAATGTTGGCCAGCTGTGGCGGCACAGGCAGCGATTCTTCTGGTACAACTAATGGAGATGCTGCATCCGCAACGGCTGGTTCGGGAAATGCTACAAGCGGTTCATCAGAAGGAGAAGTAGTGCTTAATGTTTGGTATCACTGGATGTCAGAGCAAAGAAAGCCAACAATTGATGGAATGATACAAAAGTTTAATGAAGAAAATGCAGGTAAAATTAAAGTTGTTGGACTTGGAGTTCCATATAATGATATTAGGACAAAATTTACTGCAGCAGTAGCAGCAGGTGAGGCACCAGATGCAATAGTTCAACCTATTGAAACAGTGGCAGTCCACGCTGAAAATCAGTATTGTGAAGATTTAACTGAGTATCTTCCAAGCAATATAAAAGATAATTTTTTGGATAACTATTGGTATACAACTCAGTATAATGAAAGGACGTATGCATTACCATTTAATACAGATACTAGATTTATATTCTATAATAAAGATAAATTTACTGAGGCTGGAATAACTGAGTTCCCAAAAACTTGGGATGAGATGTTTGCAGCAGCTGATAAATTGGACAAGAAAGCATCAGATGGATCTTATGAAACTTATACTTTCTTGCCTACTTTAGGTAATTTTGGGTTTGATACAATAGCTTTTGGAAATGGTGGTTCAAAATATGATCTATCAAATATAAATATTCCAACTTATAACTCACCTCAAAATATTGAAGCTGCAACTTTTATGCAAAAATGGGTTCAAAGATATGGACAACAAAGTTATGATGCTATGACTACAAATACAGATCAAGCTCAACAAGCAAATGACCCATTTATAACAGGTAAGATTGCTATGAGAGGGGAAGTAATGAACTATATTGCTACACTTGAAAAATATGCTCCTGATATGAATTATGGCATTGCTCCACTTCCTGCAGGACCATCAGCTAATGGAGAATTAGGCGCAGCAGGTGGTGGATTTGTTTGGGAAGTTGGTAAAGGTACAAAGCATATTGCAGAAGCAGCTAAATTTGTTGAATTTATAACAGGAGAATGGGCAACAACTAAATGGGGAACAGAACAAAAAGATCTTATGCTTAATAAAAAAGCCAATGATGCTATAGTGCAATCATCAGGAGATATTTGGAAACAAGTTGTTGATTTACTTCCTTACACACATGTTACTACAAGATCAAATTATAACCCTGATACTTCAACAATAGATAATGAAATGTTAGATAGCATTATGAAAAATGGAGTTGATCCTAAAACAGCTTTGGATCAAGCTCAAGATGAGTTATCACAAATGATGAAGGATAATGGGGACCCAGATATAAAATAATAAGTCATATAGTAAATAAATATTAAATTAAGACTGGCATACTTAAAATGCCAGTCTTCATTAACAAGGAGGGGTAAAATGCAATCATTTAAAGGTAAACCTAAAGAATTTGTAACATTTAAAAAAAGCATTAATGGCTATCTTTTTATTCTTCCATGGGTAATTGGATTTTTAGCTTTTACTGCATACCCAATGTTATTTTCACTTTATACAAGTTTTACCGATTATAACATTACTTCAAAACAAGATTGGCTTGGTTTAAAAAACTATACTTCAATTTTTACCACTGATAGATACTTTAGAATAGCACTAGGAAATACATTATATTATGTTTTATTTACAGTTCCTTTAGTTATAATATTTGCACTTATATTGGCATCTTTGTTAAATACAAAAGTGAAAGGTATAGGCATTTTTAGAACAATATATTATTTGCCATCTGTAATGTCTGGAGTTGCTGTTACTCTTTTATGGATGTGGATATTTGATCCAAGTGGAGGGCTTATAAATGGAATACTACATTTATTTGGTATTCAAGGCCCAGGATGGTTTCAAGATCCTAACTGGTCTAAACCTGCTCTTATAATTATGAGGATTTGGAGCATTGGAGGAAGCATGATTTTAATTTTAGCAGCTTTGCAGGATGTGCCTATATCATTATATGAAGCAGCGGAATTGGATGGGGCTGTTGGCTTTAGAAAATATTGGCATATAACACTTCCTATGATATCACCAACAATTTTATTTGTTGCTATTACTACAATTATTGGTGCCTTTCAGGTTTTTGATACAGCATTTATTGCTTCTAATGGTAAAGGAGGGCCGCAGAATTCCACATTATTCTATGTTTTCTATCTATATAACAAGGCCTTTAAAGATTTAAAAATGGGATATGCTAGTGCTTTAGCTTGGATATTGTTCTTTATTATATTAGCGATTACCATGGTTCAGTTATTTATATCCAATAGATGGGTTCATTATGAAGGAGGAGATAAATAATGGTAGGTGTTGAAGAGACAAAAAGCGTAAAATATAAAAGCAAAAAAAGATCAGAAAACATTAAAAAAATTTTAACTATTGTAGTTTTGACAGCTTTTGCATTAATAATATTATTTCCTCTGGTTTGGATGATATCAACTGCTTTAAAATCTGATGAAGAACTTTTTAAGGGATTTCATTTAATACCTGAAGCTTGGAAATGGAGCAATTTCCCTAAAGCTTGGCAAGCAGTGCCATTTACTAGATATACTCTTAACACTCTTTTTATTACAATCTTGTGTATGATTGGAACTATACTTTCAAGCTCACTAGTTGCTTTTGGATTTTCAAAGATGAATTTTAAAGGAAAGAGAATAATTTTCCCAATAGTTTTAGCTACAATGATGATTCCAGGATCTGTAACTATGATTCCAACTTATATACTATTTGCAAGGCTTCATTGGGTTGGTTCATATTTGCCTCTCATTGTACCAGCATTTTTTGGATCTGCATTTTATATATTTTTGCTTAGGCAATTTATGATGGGAATTCCAAATGATTATCTTGAGGCAGCTAAAATTGAAGGTGCAAATGATTTAAAGATTTATGCAACTATAATACTTCCATTGGTAAGGCCAGCACTAATTTCTGTAGCAATTTTTGAATTTAATGCTAAATGGAATGATTTTTTAGGACCACTTCTTTATATTACAAAGGATAAAATGTATACCCTTCAATTTGGACTTAGATCCTTTCAGAGTGCCCATGGTACTGAATGGCAATTATTTATGGCAGCTAGCATAATTGTATTAATTCCTGTTGTAATAATATTCTTCTGTTTGCAAAGATATTTTATTGAAGGAGTTTCTATGTCAGGTATTAAATAAACTTAATTTGTAGGTGGTTAGATGATAGATAAAAAAATAAAAAAATTATATATGATTGGAAACTCTCACATCGATATTGTATGGCTTTGGAAAGATGAAGAGGGTTTCCAAGAGGTAAAATCTACTTTTATGTCTGTCTTAGAAAGGATGGACGAATTTCCTGAATTCATATTTTCAGCAAGCTCTATATCATTTTACAGGTGGATTGAAGATAACTTTCCTGATATTTTTATAAAAATTAAGAAAAAAATAGAAGAAGGCAAATGGGAAGTAGTTGGTGGATGGTTTATTGAGCCAGATTGTAATATACCATCTGGAGAATCATTTGTAAGGCATGCGCTTTACTCTCAATGGTATTTAAAAGAAAAATTTAATAAAATTGCAACAGTGGGGTTTTCAGTGGATAGCTTTGGGCATAATGGTTCACTGCCTCAAATCTTAAAAAAGAGTGGACTTGATAGTTATTTTTTTATGAGACCTCATAAAGAATTATTAAACTTACCTTCTATGATGTTTAAATGGGAGTCAATGGATGGAAGCCATGTAATGGGAGTAAGGCTTGAAGGCGAATATACTGCATGGACTAAAAATTCCATAAGGAGAAACATCAATAATACCCTTATAGAAATGGATAAAAGTGATTTAAGTGAGATGATTTGCTTTTATGGTGTAGGAAACCATGGAGGAGGGCCTACTATTGACAACATTAAATCTATTAAGGAATTAAAAGAGTCAGAAGAGGATTTAATAATAGAATTTTCTAAGTTAGAGGATTTTGTTATAAACAATAAAGATGTAGATATGCCAGTATATAGAGGGGAGTTGCAAAGGATATTTGATGGATGCTTTTCTGTAGATTCAGAGCTTAAAGCTTTAAATAGAAAAAGCGAGTACTTGGCATTAAAATGTGAAAAATTGTGGACAATGGCAAATATTCTAAAGGTAAATAATTATCCTAAAGAAGACATTGAAAAAATGTGGGAACTTATTTTATTTAATCAATTTCATGATATATTAGCTGGTACTTCTAGATTTGAAGCAAGAAACGAAGCAGCATATGATTTTCATGGAGCTATTTCCTTAGGCAGAAAATTATTAATTTTAGCTAAAGAAAGCATTGCTATGAAAATAGATACAAGAGGCCATGGGTTTCCACTTATAATTTATAATGCTAATTCTTATGATGTAGATGAAATGATAGAAGTTGATATTTATTGGAGAGAAAATAAGGATTTAAGGATTAAAGATAATTGTGGTATTGATGTTTTTTATGAGGAAGTTTCTTATGAAAATACTATAAACAGCACAAGAAAGAGAATTATATTTAAAGCATCTGTTCCTTCTATGGGATATGCAGTGTACAGATTAATTCAAGAAAAGCAGAGTTTAAAAGGGCAGATAATGAAAATAAGTGATTTAACTCTTGAAAACTCTAAAATAAAAGCGAAGTTTAATAAAGATTCTGGATCCATTGAAAGCATTTTTGATAAATTAAATAATTATGAAAGCTTAAATGGGCAAATTGCTTTTAAAATTTATAAAGATGAAAGAGATACCTGGGGAGCTGAAGGCAGAAGCGATGAATTTGTTGATAGTTTTAAATTAATTTCTATAAAACCTTTAATGGAGGGTGCTAATAGGTCTGCTATTATATCTCTATTTAAAAGCGAAAACTCAACACTTGAAGTGATTTATTATTTAGATAAAGATTCGGATTTTTTGCTTTGTAAGAATAGACTTTTTTCTGATGAAAAATTAAAGCTCATTAAGCTTTCTATACCTGTAAATGTAAATATACCACAAGTGAGATCAGAGGTTCAATATGGTTTTATTGATAGGCAATTTTTAAATAATGAGGAATGCTTTGCTTTAAGTTACATGGACATTAATGAAAGCAATAAAGGCTTAGCCATTGCTACAGATGGCAAATATGCTTATAGAATGAAAAATAATGAATATGAATTGACTATTTCAAGAAGCTCAATTTATTCCTTTGGGTCTTCGGATAAAATAGAAGAAAACAAAATATACAGGTATATTGATAAAGGAGAACAGGAATTTAAAATTGCAATTAAGCCTCATGGAAAAGCTATTGATAATGCTTACCTTATTAAACTTTCTAATAGTGTAAATTCATGCCTTGAATATTTAGCAGATAATAACCATTTGGGATGGAATTGTCAAAGGGAAATGAGCTTTTTAAGTGTAGATAAGGAAAATGTAATTGTAAGTGTTTTAAAGATCTCAGAGGACAATAATAGCTATATTGTAAGGCTCTATGAGACAGAAGGAAGCTATGTAAATTGTATTTTAATGTTTGGAAAAAAAACCATAGAACTTTCTTTTAAGCCTTGTGAAATTAAGACAATTTCTATAGATATTTTAAAAAGCGAAGTTAAAGAGGTAAATTTAATAGAAATGGATATGGTGGATTAAATTGAAATTACTTTCGAATTTTTATCAAATAGCAAGTGATAAGTTAACTCATAAATATGATTCTACAGTGTTTTTATTGACAGGTAATAAAGAAAATGTTCTTATAGATTGTGGATGTCCTAAGGGTTATGATAATTTAATTAAAAATATAAAAAGCTTAAAATTAGACCCAAGTTCAATAAAATATGTATTTGGAACTCATGGTCATTATGACCATGTAGGATCATTTTATTTATTTAAAGAAAATTTTAATTCTACTCTACTGCTTCACAAGGATGATTGCATTGCTGTGGAAACAGGAGACGGAATGAAGACATCTGCAGAATTTTTATACAATGAAAAATTTGTTAAATGCAAAATTGATGAAAAATTAAAAGGTGGGGAAAAATTTGATTTTGGAAATTTTACAATTGAGGTTTTACACACACCAGGACATAGCTTAGGATCTGTATGTTATAAACTTAGAATGCAAGGTTTAGATATATTAGTGGCAGGAGATACGTTATATGGAGGGTTTTCTCATAAGATTGGTTCATCTGAAGTTTTATGGAAGGACTCTTTAGATAAGTTATCTAAAATTCATTTTGATTTAATGGTTGTAGGTCATCAAAATCCAATTTTGATGGCAGATGCAAATAAAAGGATAGAAGATGCTAAAAATAGCTTTGCAATATATTACAACCCTTGGTTTAAAAACTTTTATGATGAGTATAGATATTAAATTAAAATATATTTATCTATTTTAAACCTAAATATGAAAAGTTTGGCACAAAGCCTACTTTTTTTTGAAAAAGTTAAAATTTAAAAGGGAGCTTAATATGAATTTTATAAGTTTAAATGATTCTAACTGGAAATTAGCTTGGTACAATGGTGAGGAATGGTATATAAGAAATGATCATAAAAATAAAAGACTTTTAGGATTTATAGGAGCTAAAGTTCCATCTTGTGTTCAAGAAGATCTTATTGAAGAAGGAATAATAAAGGATATTTATAAAGATGATAATACTTTAAATTATGAGTGGGTCTCTCAAAGAAATTGGCTTTATAAAAGATTTATAAAATTTGATAAAGATTTTTTAGAAAATAGGGTAAGGCTCTTATTTAAAGGAGTGGATTATTCATGTAAGGTATTTTTCAATGGTATTTTATTAGGTAATCATGAAGGCATGTTTACTCCTTTTGAATTTGATATAACAAGTTTAATAAATTTTGATGAGGAAAATATCTTAGCTGTTGCAATTGATGAGGCGCCAAGAGAATATTGCCAAATTGGATATACAAGTAAAGTAAGCACCATTAAAGCAAGGGTAAATTATTGGTGGGATTTTGCTCAAAGGGTTATACCCCTTGGAATTTGGGATGAAGCATATATAATTGTTGATGAGTATATATCTGTAGAAAATGTAAGGCTTTTAACTAAGTTAAATGAAGAATTAACTATTGGCAATTTATATTCAGAAGTTGAAATTTTTTCTAATAGATATACTAAAGCTATCATAAAATATGAGATTGACTTTAATGGTGAAATTCACAATGCTGGGCAATTAAATTTTAATTTAGCAGAGGGAAAAAATCTCATTAATATTTTTGAAAAAATAACAGGCGTAAAGCTTTGGTGGCCAAATGGCTATGGAGATCAAAATTTATATACAATAAAAATAAGCATATATGAAGAAAATAAGGTTATTTATAACTATGAAGATAGATTTGGATTTAAAAAAGTAGAAAGATCTGTTAATCCAGGATTTTCTGATGAAGTAAATTATTTATTTAAAGTAAATCACAGGGAAATATTTATAAAAGGATGGAATTTTGTACCTATTGATCTTATGTATGGTGGAGAAAAGGAAAGAAAATATGAGACCTTAGTTCATTTATTAAAAAATGCCAATGTAAATCTCCTTAGAATATGGGGTGGTGGACTTATTGAAAAAGAAATTTTATATAAGTTATGCGATGAAAATGGAATAATGATTTGGCAAGAATTTAATCAGTCAAGTTCAGGAATAGATAATAAAACCCCTATTGATGAAGAGTTTATACAAGCATTTTGTCAATACGCAATAGAAGTGGTTAAGAAGAGGAGAAATCATGTTTCATTGACTATATTGTGTGGAGGAAATGAACTTGCTGATGAAAATGGACCTCTTAAAGGAAATGATCCATTGCTATATATGCTTAATGAAATAGTGTTAAGCTATGGAAATGATCAAATATATCTTCCAACATCTCCTTATGGGGAAAAGTTTGGATTTGATTTAAAAACTTTAAAGGAGGATGAATTTTCAGAATACGCTGATGTGCACGGCCCTTGGATTTACCAAGGACTTAAGGACCATTATGATTTGTATAACTTAAATAGATGTGCTTTTCACAGTGAATTTGGCGTAGAAGGATGCTTAAAATATGAAACGTTAAAAAAATTCCTATCTCCTGAAAAAATGTGGCCCCCTACTAGGGAAAATAGAATTTGGAGCCATCATGGACTTTGGTTTTTAAATTTTGATAAGATGGTTGAAACATTTGGAATGCTTTTAAACATTAAAGAATATGCAAAAGTTAGCCACTATATACAAGCAGAGGGTTTAAGATATGCGATTGAATCAAATAGAAGAAGGGCTCTTTCTTTATCAGGCACTCTCCCTTGGCAGTTTAACGAACCATATCCAAATGCAGTAGGCACAGCTAGTGTGGATTATTATGCATATCCAAAGATGGCGTATTATTATGTTAAAGATGCTTATGCTAAATTAAATTTAAGTTTAAAATACAATGGTCAAACATTTAATGAGGTGTTGCAAATTGAAATATGGGTTAATAGCAGTTTAGATGAAAAAATCACATTTAATGGAAAGTTAGAAATATATAATTTAAAAGGAGATTTATTGTTTTTTAAAGATTATGAAATAAATATTGATAAATTAGAAACTGGAAAATTCATAAGCAAGGAGATTTTTTCTATTAAAGAGGAAATTATAATTGTAAGGTTAAAAAATTCTCTTTATGAAGATTTTAAGGATTATATTTTTATTAATGGCAAAAATCTAGAACCTATAAGAAAGGTTAAGAGCACTTCTTTAAATATAGCAAAACACCATGGTTTAATTTTAATTGAAAATGTTGGCAATATTGCAGCTCTATTTGTAAGTGCTGATAAAGCAGCTTATAAAAACTATGTTACTTTATTACCAAGGGAGAATTTTAAAATAGAGTTAATTTACAAAAGTGAAATAGATGATGCTAAAATTAATTACTTTAACGAAGGGGAAAATGATGAATAAAACTTTGCATATGATAGGAAACTCTCATATTGATTTAGCTTGGTTTTGGACAAAATCAGAAGGTTTACAAGAAGTAAAAAATACCTTTAGATCAGCTTTAGATAGAATGAAAGAGTTTTCAGATTTTAAATTTACTACAAGCTCTGTTTACTTTCATAAATGGATAGAACTAATAGATAAAGATATGTTCCATGAAATTAAGGTGAGGGTTAATGAAGGCAGATGGAATATTGTTGGAGGTTTTTTAATTGAACCTGATTGTAATTTGCCAAGCGGTGAGTGTCTTATTAGACAGGGTTTGTATGGTCAAAAATATTTAAAAGATAAATTTGGTTTTACTTGTAAAATTGGTTACAATATCGACAGCTTTGGGCATAATTCAAACCTTCCTCAAATTTTAAAGCAAGTAGGCATTGAGTATTATATATTTATGAGGCCAATTTCTATAGAGATGAAATTAGATAGCCCTTTTATAAATTGGGAAGGTATAGATGGCACAGAGGTAAAAACCTGCAGAGTTCCTTGTGAATATACAGCTTGGTCTAAAGAAACTCTTAAGATAAATGTAGAGGATTCTTTATCTGTTATGGACGAAAACTCCCATGATATGCTTTGCTTTTATGGAGTTGGAAATCATGGTGGCGGACCAACTATTGAAAATATTAAAAATGTTTATGAGTTTATGAAAGAATATGAAGATGTAGAGTTTAAGTTTTCATCAATTGATGAATTCTTTAAACATATAAAGGATGAAAATTTTAAAAATTTTAAAGGCGAAATAAAATACCACGCAGTAGGTTGCTATTCAGTAGTATCTAGTTTAAAGAGGTTAAATAGAATTTGCGAAAATAGGCTTCTTGAAGCTGAGAAGTTAAGTACAATAGCTTATATGTTAAATAATGAGGTTAATTTAAAAAATAAAATAGATAAAGCTTATGAAATGGTGCTTTTAAATCACTTTCATGACACGATTGCTGGAACATCTATAAAGGAGGCTTGTGATGATGCCATAAACATGTATAACTTCTGCCTTGTTATATGTGAAGAAGTGGTGGATATATCTATGCAAAAGATTGCACAAAATATAGATACAAAGCTTGAAAAAGGCATTCCTTTAATTTTATTTAACACAAAATCTTATGAAAATGATGAGTGGATAGAGCTTGAAATACCTTATGATTGCAGGTGGCCTCTTAGGATTTTAGATGAAGATTTAAATGAAGTATATTATGAGAGAGTTATGACTGAGGTTATTACCATAAATAAAAACTTTAATGGCAGAAGAAAGGTAATATTTAAAAAGAATCTAAAGGCTATGTCTTATTCTGTGCTAAGTTTAGTTAAAGAAGAGCCTTCTTTTATGGTTAATCCAAGTTATGAAAGACAAATTATACAAGAAGATTATATTGAGAATGATAAAATAAGGCTAGAATTTACTAGAGATAAGGGTTTGAATAAAATAATAGACAAAACCACTGGAAATAATATTCTTAAATCAAATTTAGAATTTAAAATTATAGAAGATTTAGAAAACCCTTGGGCAGGTGGAAGGTTTTCCTTTAATAAGGTAATTGCAACTTTTAAAGTTGTGGACATTAAAAAAATGGAACATGGGGAAATAAGAAAATCTATGGCTGTAAATTATGAACATGGAAAGTCTACGCTTACTCTAATTTTTAATATATATGGAAATGATGAGAATATAGTAATTAAAAATTATTTAAACAATGATGAAAAACAAAGTGTTATTAAGCTTTCTATTCCACTTAATATTTACAATCCTTGCATTATAAATGAGGTACCTTATGGCTTTGAGAGGCGAGATATAATCCATGGGCAAGAAGAATTCACCCATTCATATATTTCTGTAATGGATGAGAATAGATATGGAATGATTATCTCTAGCGATTCAAAATATGCCTATGACTTTAAAGAGGATACTTTAAATTTAACGATTTTAAGGAGTCCAATTTACGCTCAAGGAAATCATTTAAAAGAGATAAACAACACACATTTTAAATTTATCGACAAAGGATATCAAGAATTTACTGTTTTGTTAGGTTTAAACAATGATATAGATGGAGCAAAATGTAAAAAAGCATCTGATTTAATAAATGGCAAAGTATATGCTTTGTTTGACACATGTCATGAAGGACATTTAAAAGATAAAAGCTATAGCTTTATAGAAAATAGCAATGATAATATAAATATTTCTGTGGTTAAAATTTCAGAAGATGAGGAAGGAATTATTTTAAGAGCATATGAATGTTCAGGTTTTTATAATAAAACTTTGTTAAATATTGCTCTATTTAATATTCACGTAGAGCTTTCTTTTAAACCATTTGAAATTAAGACCTTGAATATTACAAGAGATGGTAATGGCATTATAGAGGTTAATGCCATTGAAAATCTAGATAAATGATATGGAGGATATTATGAAAGAAAAAACTTTGTATATGATAGGAAATGCTCATATAGATCAAGTTTGGCTTTGGCAATGGACTGAAGGTTTTCAAGAAACCAAGGCTACCTTTAAATCAGCTCTTTTAAGAATGGAAGAATATGATGATTTCATATTTACTTGTAGCTCAGCTTCAAGTTATGAGTGGATTGAAAAAAATGATTTTAAAATGTTTGAGGAAATAAGAGCAAGAATTAAGGAAGGAAGATGGGTGATTGTTGGAGGAATGTGGGTTCAACCTGATTGTAATATTCCTTCTGGCGAATCATTTGCAAGGCATATTCTCTATTCTCAAAGATATTTTAGGGAAAAATTTGGGGTCATTGCAGAAGTTGGATATAATGTGGATAGTTTTGGACACAGTGGGAGCTTGCCGCAGTTTTTAAATAAAGGTGGAATGAAGGCATATACTTTTTTAAGGCCAGGGCCTCATGAACTTGCGCTGCCTTCAGAATTATTTTACTTTAGATCAAAGGATGGTTCTAAGGTATTAACCCAAAGAATACCTTTTGAATATTGTTCCTGGGGAAAAGAATTAGAAATGCATGCTAAAAGATGTGCTGATGAATTAAGGTTTGGAATTAATAAAGGGATGTGCTTTTATGGAGTGGGAAATCATGGAGGAGGACCTACAAAACAAAATATTGAAAGCATTAGAGATTTAAATAAAAAAATGGAGAATGTGGACCTTAAATTTTCAAGCCCTAATGAATTTTTTGATGATGCAAGTAAAGATAACTTTAATATACCTGAATACACTGGGGATTTGCTTCACCATGCTAGTGGATGTTATAGCGCTCACATTAATATTAAAGAATGGAACAGAAGAAGCGAAAATAAATTAGCATCTTCAGAAAAGTTTGCCACTATTGCAGACAAGTTAGGGCTTCAAAATTATCCTTGTGATTACAAACTAGCATGGAAAAATGTGTTATTTAATCAATTCCACGACATTCTTGCAGGCACAAGCTTAAAGGAAGCTTACGATGATGCAAGGGATATGTACGGAGAGGCTATTTCCATTGCAAATAGAAATGAGAATTATGCGAAACAAGCCATATCCTGGAATATAAACATTAAAGAAGAAGAAAATTTAAAACCTATTGTTGTCTTTAATCCTCATGGTTGGGAAGTAGAAATGCCAGTAGAAATAGAAGCTTTAGTTCCATCAAATAAACCTTTTAAAATTACAGATGAAGACGGCATTGAAATACCTTATCAGGTTGTGCAATCATCAGCATATTGCAATGGAAGGGGCAGAATAGTATTTGTAGCAAAGGTGCCTTCTTTAGGATGGAGACTTTATAAACTATATTCACAGGCTACTCCAAGCGCATTTCCTCCATTAAATGCAGATGATATTTATATGGAAAATAAATTTCATAAAGTTTTATTTAATGATAAAACAGGATCAATAACAAGCATAAAAGATGATGAAAATAGGGAATATTTATCTTCTGATGGTGGAAGGTGCGAGGTTATGAAAGATTACAGTGACACATGGTCGCATCTTGTGAGAAGCTATAGAGATAAAGAAGGCCAATTTGAATTATCATCTATAAAACTTATTGAAAATGGGGCTGTCAGAAGTACCATAAGGGTTTCTCTTAAGTACAATGATTCGGCCATTTTAAAATATTATACAATTTATAGAGATATACCTGGTATTTATGTTAAAATGAAAATAGATTTTAAAGAAAAGCATAGGGTTTTAAAAGTAAAATATCCTGTAAACTTTATTCATAGAAAGGGAAGCTTTGGATCTCCATATGGATTTGTGGAAAGAGAAATGGATGGAGAAGAATATCCTTATCAAAACTATATGGATATTTCAGGTACTATCCTTGGTGAAGATATATTAGGTGTTGCAAGAACTTCAGGATTTTCTATAATAAATGATTCTAAATACTCAATTGATGTTTTAAATAAAGAAATTGGATTTACTGTGCTAAGAACTCCAATATATGCTCATCACGATCCTAAAGTGCCAAATGATGAAGAGGATTATGAATATTTAGATTTGGGAGAATCAAGCTGTAATTATATGATTTATCCACATAAAAATACTCTACAAAGTGAAAATATTCCTAAAAAAGCGTGGGAATATAATCAGCCATTAACTGCTTTGTTTGAAACTTATCATGAAGGTAATTTAAAATGTAAAGATAGCTTTTTAAAATTTAATAACAAGAACTTAATATTAGGAGCTATGAAAAGATCTGAGGATGATGATGGAATTGTTATAAGAATTTATGAGCCATTTGGCATGGAAGAAAGATGCGAAATATCAATTCCAATTATGGATGTAAATTATACTGCATGTTTTAAACCTTGTGAAATTAAAACGTTAAAAATCAAGGATAATGGGGAAGTTTTAGAATGCAATTTAATAGAAGATGAAATTTAAATAATTAGGGTGTGGTACTTTGAAGCAAGATATTAAAATAATTACAATTAAAGATTTAGCAAAAAAAGCAGGAGTATCTGTTGGAACTGTTTCTAATGTTATAAATGGCCTTGGTTCTGTGAAAAAAGATAATAAAATCAAGGTTTTAGATGCTATGAAGGAATTAAAGTATATACCAAATCTAACCGCAAAGAGTTTAAAAACAAATAAGACCAATACAATTGGTCTTATTGTTCCAACTATTGACAATCCGTTTTATCCAGCAGTGGCAAAGGGCGTGGAAGATTTTGCTAATTCAAAAGGATATACTATTTTATTATGCAACTCTGACAGAAAATATGAAAAGGAAGTTCAATATATGGATATGCTGCTATCAAAAAGGGTTGCAGGAATTATACTTATTAAATCAAGGTTAAATGATTATAAAATTAAAGAGTACAAAAATCAGGTTCAGCTTGTTTTTGTAGATTATTTAAATACACAGAGCATTGATATTGATACAATTAAAGTAGATAACTATGGGGGATCTTTAAAGGCAATGGACCATTTATTCTCTTTAGGGCATAGGGACATTGCTTTTATATTAGGCGATATGACTGCAAAGTCTGGAAAAGATAGGTATAAGGGATATGTGGACTTTTTAGAAAAAAATAATATTGCCATAAAAAAAGAGTATATAAATGATGGCAGCTTTAGTTGGAATGGTGGGTATGACTCTACTATAAAGCTTTTAAATTTAAAAGACCCTCCTACTGCTATTTTTTGTGCTAATGATTTAATGGCTTTAGGTGCTATGAAGGCCATTAGAAGCAAGGGATTATCTATACCAGATGATATTTCAATTGTTGGATTTGACGATATTGACATGTGTGAACTCACCACTCCAACTCTTACAACAATAAAACATCCAAAATATGAACAAGGAGAGGCATGTGCAAGGCTTTTATTTGAAAAGTTAGAAAATACTGAAGAAGAGGATGAATCTTTTATTCATGATGATTTTTACAATATAAAAACTGAACTTATTATAAGAGAATCTACAGGAAAGTTAAAATAGGAGAATAAATAATGGGAATAATAGAAAACCCGATTTTAAGAGGATTTAACCCAGATCCAAGCATTTTAGCCATTGGTGAAGATTTTTATATTGCAACTTCTACATTTGAATGGTTTCCAGGAGTATCTATTTACCATTCAAAAAATCTTAGTGACTGGGAATTAATATCAAGACCTTTAAAATCAATTAAACATTTAGACATGAAAGGGAATGTGTCTTCTGGTGGAGTATGGGCACCTTGTTTATCCTATAGCAATGGTAAGTTTTACCTGATTTTTACAGATGTAAAAACTTGGACAGATGATCCATTTCAAGACAGTTTTAATTATATAACCTGTGCAAATTCTATAGATAAAGTTTGGGAAAATCCCAAGTTTTTAAACTGCTCAGGATTTGATCCTTCTTTATTTCATGATGATGACGGAAAAAAGTGGATTTTAAACATGGAATGGGATTATAGAAAGGAAGGGGTTAAAAAATTTACTGGGATTATTATGCAAGAGTTAAACCCAGATAGTTTTGAATTATTTGGCCCAAAATATAAAATATTTAATGGTACAGAAATAGGATATACAGAAGCGCCTCATATTTATAAAAAAGATGGTTATTATTATTTATTGACAGCTGAAGGATCAACAAGTTATGGGCATGCAATTACTGTAGCAAGATCTAAAAATATAACAGGACCTTATGAAATTCATCCTAATAAATATTTAGTGTCTTCAAGGGATAATTATGATTTAGAGCTTTTAAAAGCAGGCCATGGAAGCTTATGCTGTGGATTAGATGGAAGATGGTGGATAGCATTTTTATGTTCAAGACCTATACCTAATACAAGGAGGAGCGTTTTAGGGAGAGAAACGGCCATTGCAGAGGTAAAATGGGAAAATAATTGGCCTTATCTTTTATCTAAGGATTATAATCCGCCAGTTACTGTTTTAGTTCCTTATGAAACTAAAAAGAGAGAAAATGAAGCAAAGAATTATACTTTTGAAAATTTTGATTTTTTAAATGATTTTCAAACCTTAAGAATTCCATTTTCAAATGAAAGATTTGAGTTAATTAACAATAATTTAAGGATTTATGGAAAGCATTCTATATATTCAGTCCATGAACAGTCACTTGTTGCAAGAAGGCAGACTTCCTTTAAATTTGAAGCAGAAACTTGTTTTAAATTTTCATTTAAGCATTTTAAAAAGATGGCTGGGATGATTTATAGATATAATGAAAAAAATCAGTATTATTTTTGCTTAACTTATGATGAAACTATAGATAAAAATGTGGTTAATGTATTTATGGTAGACAGAGGAAAATTTGAGATTTTAGGTAGAGAATTTGTGGATTTAGTAGATGATGTTATTTGGATGAAGCTTCAGGTTCATTTTAGCTGTGGTAAATTTCTATGTTCATTAGATGGCAAAGAGTATAAGCAAATTGGAAACAACATAGATTCATCTATTTTGTCCGATGAATATGTAGAGCCTCATGGATTTACTGGTGCTTTTATAGGAATGAGCTGTAACGATTTGGAAAACTGTTCATGTTATGCTGATTTTAAGTATTTTAAATATATAGAAAAATAGTTAAAAAAGTTCAAGCTTTTTAGTTTGAACTTTTTTTCGTTTTAATTAGATGTACTTTTAAGTATTTTTTCCTTTATAAGGGATAAAATTAAATTTATAGGTATTTTTTATTTATAATGAATTCACTTTTTTAAAGATTTGTTTATAAGTTAAATATATAAAAATACTAATAAATATCTAGAAGGGAGAGGCGATGGGAGATATATTGACATATTTAGATAAATATGGTGATAATACTTTTCAAGATTCAAAATTCAATGAGGTGGATAATTTAATTTTATCTCAAATATCATATTTAGATTTTGAAGAAATTGTACCATCTATAGATTCTAATGATTTTATAAAGGTACAAGAAGCATGTTATGCATATTTTTTAAAGTTTTCTGAGAGTGAATTAAGTGGCTTAACTCATCTTGTGCTAAAAGGTATGGCTAATTGCAAGCGCTTTAAAGAAGCAAAGTTATCTCAATATATTAGTTTATTTGATGAAAAAGAGCAAAAACAATTTGCAGCTTTGCATATAGAATTAGACGATGGCAGTGTATATGTTGCCTTTAGAGGCACAGATGATCGCTTAATATCTTGGCAAGAAGACTTTAGCATGAGCTATAGAACAACTCCTTCCCAAGTTGAAGCACTATCTTACTTAGAAAATACTTTAGCTAATTCCAATAAGTTTTTTAGGGTTGGTGGCCATTCAAAAGGCGGGAATTTAGCTGTATTTGCCTCAATGTGGTGCCAAGATTCAATAAAAAATAAAATTATTGAAGTTTATGATAACGATGGACCAGGGTTTGATAAGCAAATATTTAAGAGCAATGAATATAAAAACATTGCAAATAAATTAATTCGCTTTGTTCCAGGATACTGTGTTTTTGGTATGCTTTTCAAACATAAAGCAATAAAAGATTACACCATTGTAAACAGCACTGCTAAGGGTATATTTCAGCACGATAGCATGACTTGGGAAGTAGAAGGAAATAACTTTGTAAGAAAAGAAAAATTTATAAAGCAATCTGTTTTAATAAGTAAAATGCTTAATAATTGGATTGATGGAGTTGAATTAGAACAGAGAAAAGCGTTTACAAATTTATTTTTTAATTCGTTAGAATCAAAAGGGTTAAAGACAGTAACGGATATTTTTAAAGCAGGAAATAAAAAAATCATAGGTGTAATTAAAACCATGGTTGTATCTGATAGAAATAGCATATTTACGTTTGCAGTGTTAGTAAAATCATTTTTAAGCATTTATGTAATTGGAATGGTTTTGATTAAATAAAGCTTTGTTATTGCAAATTAAGTTGTATTGTCCTACTTTAACCATATATAATTAATACAATAGCTTAAGTTAATATATTAAAAGGGGAGAAAGTTTTTATGAAAAACAAGTTTTTAAAGATCTTTATTTCAGCTATGGTTTCTGTATTGTGTTTTTCTAATGTGTGTTTTGCGGGTACTAAGCCAGATGAAATTAATTACACGGTTAACAGGATTTTAACGAGCATTTCTGAATATCTAAAGACTAAATATAATATAGACGTTGGTGACATTAATTACACTATAGTAACTGGAAATAGTACATCTGTAAAATCTCCTATAAAAATTGAAAGCTTGCCTAAAGATTACACATCAGATATGGCTATAAAAAATGGAGATTATGTTGATGTTCATGGCAATATTTCAAATGAAAATGTTATGAATGAGTTTTTAGAAAAGATATCTAAAAATCAAAGCGCATTTTTAAGAAAAGTTCAGTTTACAATTGAAGGCGATCCAATAATCACAGATTTTTTGTACAATAATGGAGTGTTCACTGTTATATCAGATACTACTCGAGATAAATTTGGCTCTGGTGAAATTACAACAAAGAATTATAAAAATTTAACATTGTATGACGATGGGCAAAATAAATATTACTTTGTAACAAATCTTGAAAAGATCACAAAAGCTGACTTTGACAGTGGATTTGATGGGGTAATTTTAAAGTAAAACTTATTAAAAAGGTTGTTTTAAAATCATTAAGGCAACCTTTTTTATGATTTGATTTCTAGAATCTTTCATTTTTCTTTCATTCCAAAAAGTTTTGTTTCTTTGAAATTGTTTTCCTTTATTGACACTTATAATTTTAAATGATAGAATGATAAAAATTAAAAACTATCAAGAGAGGTGGAGGGACTGGCCCTGTGAAGCCCAGCAACCTGCGATGCAAGGTGCTAATTCCTACGTAAGCAAAAGGCTTATGGAAGATAGAAGATAAATAGTTTATAGCTCTTCTATTTTTAAGAAGGGTTTTTTTATTTACATTGAAAGGATGAGAATAATGAATTTACATTTTGAAACTAATCAGTTAAGGGCAGGGCAAACTTCAGATCCTACTACAGGAGCTTGTGTTGTCCCAATTTATCAAACTGCAGCTTATGAATTTAAGAGCATAGATCATGCAGCTAATTTATTTTCCCTAGCTGAACAAGGAAATATTTATACAAGAATAATGAATCCAACGACAGAAGTTTTAGAAAAGAGAATTGCTATTTTAGAAGGAGGAGCTGGGGCTCTTGCTGTTGCATCGGGTTCTGCAGCTATTACTTATACTATACTTACCTTAGCTTCATCTGGCGATGAAATAGTAGCAGCTTCAACTTTATATGGTGGAACATTTGCCCTTTTTAAGAGCACCTTAAAGAGGTTTGGAATTAATACAACATTTGTTGACCCAGATGATGTTTTAAATTTTGAAAAAGCCATAACTAATAAAACAAAGGCGATATTCATTGAAACAATTGGAAATCCAAGCATAAACCTTATAGATATTGAAAAGGTGGCAGAAATTTCACATAAACATGGAATTCCTCTTGTTGTTGATAATACCTTTGGGACACCTTATCTTATTACTCCATTTGAATTTGGGGCTGATATTGTTGTGCATTCTGCTACTAAATTTTTAGAAGGACATGGAACTAGCATTGCTGGAATTATTGTTGATGGCGGAAAATTTGATTATACATCTGGAAGGTTTCCTGATTTTACAACTCCTGATGATAATTATCATGGTGTTGTGTATTCAGAATTAGGGGAGAAAGCATTTATAACAAAAGCTAGAGTTCAACTTTTAAGGGATACTGGAGCTTGTATAAGTCCGTTTAATTCATTTTTAGTGTTAAATGGCATGGAAACTTTGTCGCTTAGAGTTGAAAGGCATGTATATAACACGAGAAAAGTAATAGAATTTTTAGAAACTCATGATAAAGTGGAGTGGATTAACTATCCTGAAATTAAAACATCAAAATACTATGAATTATGCAAAAAGTATTTCCCTAAAGGATGTGGATCAATATTTACATTTGGAGTAAAAGGCGGCTTTGAAGCAGGAAAGAAATTTATTGAAAACTTGAAGTTATTTACTCTCCTTGCAAATGTAGCTGATCAAAAATCCCTTGTGATTCACCCAGCTTCAACCACTCATTCTCAGCTATCAGGCGAGGATTTAATAAAAGCAGGAGTAACTGAGGATATGATTAGAGTATCTGTGGGATGTGAAAATGTTCTAGACCTTGTAGAAGATTTAAAGAATTCCCTAAATAACATTTAGAAGGGAAATAAAATTATGCCAATAAACATACACAAGGATCTTCCTGCATTTAGCATTTTAGAGGGTGAGAATATTTTTATAATGGATCAAAACAGAGCGATGCATCAAGACATTAGGCCTCTTAGCATAGCAATATACAATCTAATGCCTTCAAAAATAGATACAGAAACTCAGCTTTTAAGGGTTTTAGGGAATACTTCACTTCAAATAGATATAACTTTAATAAGCCCTTCTAATCATATAAGCAAAAACACTTCAATTGAACATTTAAAGGCTTTTTATAAAAGCTTTAATGATGTTAAACATGTGAAGTTTGACGGGCTTATAATAACAGGTGCCCCTGTTGAAACTTTGGATTTTGAAGAAATAGATTATTGGGATGAGATGAAGGAAATTATGGATTGGAGCAAATCCAATGTATTTTCTACTTTTTATATATGTTGGGGCGCCATGGCAGGCCTTTATTATCATTATGGAATTAAAAAGCACAAACGAGATGAAAAAGTTTTTGGTGTATTTAGCCATATAAGAGTTAAAAATAATGTAAAACTATTGAGAGGTTTTGACGATATATTTTATGTGCCACATTCAAGGCATACAGAAATAAAAGAAGAAGAGGTAATTTCTGCAAATGGAGTTGAGCTTTTAGCAAAGTCTCCTGAAGCAGGTGTTTATTTAGCATGCTCAGAAAATGGAAGGCAAATATTTGTAATTGGCCATGGGGAATATGATGATGATACCTTAAAAAAAGAATATTTAAGGGATAAAGAAAAAGGCCTTGATATAGAAGTTCCTAAAAATTATTTTAAAGATGACAATCCAGAAAATGATCCAGTTGTAATATGGAGAAGCCATGCAAATCTTTTATACCAAAACTGGTTAAACTACTATGTTTATCAAGAAACTCCATATGATCTTTGCACTTTAGGAGCTAAAAATGGATAATTTAGATATAAATTATAAAGAAGTGCTAAGGTATTTAAAATCATCAGAAATGGAAAACTATGAGATAAAAGCCTTAATATTAAATGTCATAGAAGAAATTAAAAAAATATCTTCACCAAAATATATATATAGCTTCTATGATATTAAAAAAGCTGAACAAATAAGCATTTTAAACACAAAAATAAACATTAAAAGCTTAAATTTAATGCATCATTTAAGAAATTCCAATTCAATTGCAATAATGGCAGCAACTCTTGGAGCGGAAGTTGATAGAAATATTAAAATAAATGAAAAAATAAATTTAACCAAAAGCTTAATAATGGATGCTGTAGCTACTGCTTATATTGAAAGAGTGTGCGATTATGCACAAGAATCAATAAGAAAAGAAGCTAAAGATAGAGGATACAATATTACAAGCAGATTTTCACCTGGCTATGGAGATTTAAATATAGAGACTCAAAGAGATATAATTTTTCTTTCAAATGCTTTTAAAATAGGTATAACCTTAACTGATTCTTATATGATGATTCCTAGAAAGTCTGTAACTGCCATTATAGGGCTTTGCCATGAGACCTGCGAAATAAGTGATAAATGTAAGGTATGTAAAAGAAGTGAAAGCTGTGAGTTTAAAGCGTGACCACGGAAACTAAATCGTAATGCGGAGATGATTATTAATGATGTTATTTTGTTTACCATATGCAGGTGGGTCAGAAGAAATGTATTTTAAGTGGGAGAAATATTTGCATCCACTTATAAAATTATATCCTGTTCCTTTAAAGGGACGAGGAAAAAGGTTTAATGAAGCTTTCTATGAGAGTTTAGAAGATGCAGTTGATGATATATTTGAGTTTATAGATTCAAAGATTAGCGACGATGATTATGCAATATATGGTCATAACATGGGTGGATTATTAGCTTATGAATTATATTATAAAATTATGGATAAAAATAGAAAAGTACCTAAGCATATTTTCATTTCAGGGCATAAGGCACCTAATATTGCAAATGATAGAGAAAAAATTCATACTTTATCTGATGATGAGTTCTTAAAAAAAATTATTGAGTATGGTGGAATAAATGATGAAGCAATAGAAAATGGTGAATTACTTGAAGGTTTTCTTCCAATAATTCGGAATGATTTTAAAATTATAGAAAATTATAATTATATAAAAAGAGAAGATAAAATTAATTGCAATATAACGCTATTTACAGGTGATGAGGATTTTATTACTTTTCATGAAATGATAGAATGGGAAAATTATGCCAATAAGGATTTAAGAATCCATACTTTTAATGGCAATCATTTTTTTATAAATAATAATATTGAAGGTATAACAAGCATTATAAACAATATATTGAAAAATGAAAGTATATGTAATGCAGTAAACTATTTTACTTTTTGAAGAGAAAGAGGTGGAATTAGTTGATTAAAGAGGATTTGTCAAAAAAGATTTTAATTTTTGATGGCGCCATGGGTACTATGCTTTTAAAAAATGGGCTTATCGGTGGGGAGCTTCCTGAAATATATAATATTGAAAAAAGTGAAATAGTAAAAAATATACATCTTCAGTATTTAAAGGCTGGAAGCGATATTATTACCACAAACACATTTGGAGCAAATAATTTAAAATTAAAAAATACAAAATGCTCTGTAGATGATGTGGCAAGATCTGCTATAAAGTGTGCAAAAGATGCCATTTTGGAAAGTAAAGATGAGAATAAATATATTGCATTTGATCTAGGACCACTTGGAAAATTGCTAGAACCATTAGGGCTTTTATCATTTGAAGAAGCCTATGATTTATATAAAGAGCAAGTAATTTCTGCAAATAAATATGGTGTGGATCTTTTCTTAATTGAAACAATTTCAGACCTTTATGAAGCAAAAGCTGCAATACTTGCATGTAAAGAGCATTCTGACAAACCAATATTTTGCACATTTACATTTGGTGAAGACAATAAAAGCCTTTTAGGTGCGGACATATTGACTGTTGTCACTACACTTGAAGCTTTTGGCGTTGACGCCTTAGGGATTAATTGCTCTCTTGGACCTAAGGAAATGGAACCTTTAATAAAAGAGATTTTAAAATATTCATCTATACCTGTAATAGCTCAACCTAATGCTGGCCTGCCAAAAATTGTAGATGGAAATTCTGTATATGATATAAATGAGGAAGAATTTTCAAAGTATATTCTTAACATGGTAAAACAAGGCGTATCCGTATGCGGTGGATGTTGCGGAACTACACCAGAGCATATTAAAGCTGTTTTTGATAAATGCAGAGAAGAAAAACCAGGCCAAATTGTAAAAAAATCCATCACAGCTGTAACAAGCTTTAATCAAACAGTGGTTTTAGGAAAAGATAAAAAGATAATAGGTGAGAGGATAAACCCAACAGGAAAGGATAAATTTAAAGAAGCATTAAAAAATCATGATATTGATTATATATTAAAAGAAGCGTTTCTTCAAAAAGATGCAGGTGCCAATATTTTAGATGTAAATGTAGGACTTCCTGAAATAAATGAAAAGGAAATGATGGTTAAAGCTATAAAGGAAATTCAAGGATTTATAAACTTACCGCTTCAAATAGATACCGTTAGAAAAGATGTCTTAGAGGCTGCTTTAAGAGTATATAATGGAAAGCCTATAGTAAATTCTGTATCTGGAAAAGCGGAATCTATGAAGGAAGTATTTCCTCTTGTTAAAAAATATGGAGCAGCAGTTTTAGGCCTTACATTAGATGAAAATGGAATTCCAAAAACAGCAGAAGAAAGGTTTAAAATTGCAGAAAAAATAATAGATCGTGCTAAAGATTATGGAATTGATAAAAAGGATATTTTAATAGATACTCTTTGTTTAACAGCATCCTCCAATCAAGCTGAAATAGTAGAATCCATTAAGGCTTTAAAAATGGTTAAAGCTTTAGGAGTTTGCACTGTGCTTGGAATTAGCAATGTGTCATTTGGGCTTCCGCAAAGAAAAATTTTAGATAGAACTTTTCTTTCAATGGCATTATTTGCAGGCCTTGATGTGCCTATGATAAACCCTCTTGACGTAGAATCTATGAATGAATTTATGGCTTACAGAGTGCTTGCAAATGAAGATGTTGGAAGCGTAGATTATATAAAGAAATTTAAAAATTATGATAATAATGCAGCAGATGTTAAATTTAAAGATAAAAAAAATCTTAAGGAATTGTTAATTGCAGGCCTTCGAAGTGAAGCCATTGAAAAGACCAAAGAAATGTTAAATGAGGGCATTTTACCGCTTGATATTATAAACCAAAATATCATACCTGTTCTTAACATTGTTGGAGAAAAATTTGAGAAAAAAGAGCTGTTTTTGCCTGAACTTATATTAAGTGCGGAAGCAATAAAGGGTTGTTTTGATATTTTAAAGGATGTTATTAAAAAAGATAACATTGAGAAAAATTCTAAAAAAATCATACTTGCAACTGTTAAAGGAGACATTCACGATATAGGGAAAAATATTGTAAAGGTTATACTGGAAAATTATGGCTATGAAATAATTGATTTAGGTAAAGATGTGCCAATTGAAACAATAGTTGAGAGAGCATGTAAAGAGGATATTAAATTAATAGGCCTTAGCGCTTTAATGACTACAACTGTTTTAAATATGGAAGAAACAATTAAAGAGGTAAAGAAAAAATTAAACTGCAAGATCATGGTTGGAGGGGCAGTTTTAAACGAAAATTATGCTAAAATGATAAATGCTGATTTTTATGCTAAAGATGCTTTAGATGGAGTTAAAATTGCTTCAAAAGTTTTCAATGAAAATTTATAATAAATTTTTATGGAAATAAAAATTGTATACGTTTTTATTTAATAAAATTAAAAAAACTAGGGATTAGGCTGTTGACAAGTGTTTTCTTTTATAGTACCATAATACCCAATACAGATTATTAATTTTAAATGTGTTGACGGAGACTGTTATCTAAGTCATATAAGTTTCAGAGAGCTGATGGTTGCTGCAAATCAGTACTTTTATTAGATAAGTATCACTCCACGAACAGAGTCCCGAAATTTTAGTAGGCGACTTCCGGTAAGCACCGTTATTGGCAAAGGTTTGTTGGAACCTGGTGATGTATTTAAAGAGGAAATTCATTCCATTCTTATGAGTTATGTCATTAAGGATGGAATTTTTATATACAAAAATTTAAATCTTTAAGTCAATTTTAACTTAAAATCAGGTTCTAATCTTAAAATCCAAAATTATCAAATATCTTATAAAAATCATAATTTCAAAAACTATATGGAGGCATCTATATGAGTAAACATATTATTTCAATTTTAGTTAAAAACTATTCTGGAGTTCTAACTAGAGTTTCAGGATTATTTTCAAGAAGAGGTTACAATATTGAAAGCTTGTCAGTTGGAAAAACTGAAGACGAAAAGCTTTCAAGGATAACTATAACTTTAGTTGGGGATGATGACATTACAAGGCAAGTCATTAAACAATTGGAGAAACTTCACGACGTAAAAAAAATAACTGAACTTGACCCAGAAAAGTCCGTATTTAGAGAATTAGTTTTAGTTAAAGTGCATGCTGATCCTGATAAAAGATCTTTAATTAATGGTATAGTTGATGTATTTAGGTGCAGAGTAGTGGATATTTCTAAAGATACAATGACCATTGAATTAACAGGAGATGAAAGTAAAGTAACTGCGCTAATTGATATGATGAAAGAATTTGGAATAAAAGAAATGGTTAGAACAGGGATTAGTGCCCTTGAAAGGGGAAGTAAAAACATTTATATACACGATAGGGATTTGGAACAGGTACTTTTATAGGAGGGGGATTTATTGAATAAGGTTAATATATTAGATTCTACCTTAAGGGATGGAGCACAGGCTCAGGGGATTTCATTTTCAGTGGAAGATAAAATTAAAATTGTAAAAGCTTTAGATAAATTAGGAGTTGAATATATAGAAGCTGGAAACCCTGGGTCAAACCCAAAGGATATGGATTTTTTTAAGAAGATTAAGGAGCATGAAATAAAAAGGTCAAAGCTTGCTGCATTTGGAAGCACTAGAAGGCCTAATGTTGATACTAAAGATGATCAAAATATAAAAAGCTTATTAGAAGCAGATACAGATGTGGTAGTGATATTTGGCAAGGCTTGGGATTTTCATGTTACAAATATACTTAAAACAGAGCTTTTAGAAAATTTAAATATGGTTAAAGATACCATAATTTTTTTAAAGGAAAACAACAAAGAAGTTATATTTGATGCAGAGCACTTTTTCGACGGATATAAAGCAAATAAGGAATATGCATTAAGCGTTTTAAAGGCTGCTAATGAAGCTCATGCTGACTGTATAGTTTTATGCGATACAAATGGTGGATGCTTTCCTTTTGAAATATATGAGATTTCAAAAGAAGTGGTAAGTTTATTTAAAGATAAGGTAGGAATTCATTGCCATAATGATACTGGTATGGCTGTGGCAAATTCTATTATGGCTACAAAAGCAGGCATACAACATATTCAAGGTACATTAATTGGCTTTGGAGAGAGATGTGGCAATGCAAATTTAAGCACAATAATTGCCAATCTTCAATTAAAACTTGATTACAATGTTTTAAAAGAAGAGGATATGCTTAATTTAACAGAAATATCAAGGCTCATAGCAGAAATATCAAATATTACCTTATCAGAGGATATGCCATATGTGGGAAATTCATCATTTGCTCATAAAGCTGGCATGCATATTGATGGAGTGAGAAAATCATCAAATTCATTTGAACATGTAGATCCATGTAAAATTGGCAATACGAGGAGATTTTTAGTCTCAGAGGTAAGCGGAAAAAGCAGCATTTTAAAAGAAATTCAAAAGGTATTTCCTAATATAACAAAGGACAACAAAGAGGTTCAAAAGGTACTAGATAGGTTAAAACAGCTTGAATATGAAGGATATCAATTTGAAGGTGCTGATGGAACTGTAAAACTTGTTATAAGAAAGATAATTGGAAAATACAAACCATTTTTCAAATTAAAGCATTTTAAGATAATTGAAGATCAACCTATTGTGGAAGGAAAATTTAGCTCTACAGCTTTAATAAACATAAGCGTTGATGAGAAAACAGAAATAACAGCATCAGAAGGAGAAGGGCCAGTGGATGCTTTAGATAAAGCCCTTAGAAAAGCCCTTGAAGTATTTTATCCTGAGCTTAAAAAGCTAAGGTTAATTGATTATAAAGTTAGGGTTTTAGATACTGAAAATGCTGCAGAAGCAAAGGTTAGAGTTTTAATAGAATCTACAGATGGAAAAGAGTATTGGACTACAGTTGGAGTTTCACGAGACATAATAGAAGCAAGCTGGATTGCATTAGTTGATTCCATTGAATATAAGCTTATAGCAGATATTGAAGATAAGATAAAAGCATATTTTTAGGAGGAATTAAAATGGGAATGACGATGTCACAAAAGATTTTGGCTAAACATGCTGGACTTAATAGTGTAAAGGCAGGTCAATTGATTGAAGCAAATTTAGATTTAGTTCTTGGCAATGATATAACATCACCAGTTGCCATAAGTGAATTTGAAAAGTTAGGGATTAAGGATGTATTTCATAAAGATAAAATTGCAATTGTACCTGATCATTTTACTCCAAATAAAGATATAAAGGCAGCAGAACAGTGCAAATTGGTTAGAGAGTTTGCAAAAGATAAAGAAATAACAAATTATTTTGAAGTAGGGGAAATGGGCATAGAGCATGTTTTAATACCTGAAAAAGGTTTAGCACTTCCTGGAGAATTAATCATAGGAGCAGATTCGCACACATGCACATATGGGGCACTTGGTGCTTTTTCAACAGGCGTAGGATCAACAGATATGGCAGCTGGAATGGCTACAGGCAAATGCTGGTTTAAAGTTCCTGAAGCTTTAAAATTTGTTTTAAAGGGAAAACCAAATAAATGGGTCAGCGGAAAGGATATAATCCTTCACATAATAGGGCTCATAGGAGTAGATGGGGCGCTTTATAAATCTATGGAATTTACAGGAGATGGCCTTTGTCATATTTCTATGGATGGAAGATTTACCATGGCTAATATGGCAATAGAGGCAGGCGGAAAAAATGGAATATTTAAAGTAGATGAAAAGACTATAGAGTATGTTAAAGCGCATTCAAATAGAGAATATGAAATATTTGAAGCAGATGAAGATGCTGAATACGAAAAGGTATATGAAATAGATTTAAGCTCTTTAAGGTCAACTGTTGCATTTCCTCACCTTCCAGATAACACAAAGACCATTGATGAAGCAGAAGGCATAGAGATCGATCAAGTTGTTATCGGTTCTTGTACCAATGGAAGAATAGAAGATTTAAGGATAGCAGCAGATATTTTAAGAGGAAAAAGGGTAAATAAAAGAGTTAGGGTAATAGTATTTCCAGGCACTCAAAAGATATATTTAAAGGCTTTAGAAGAAGGGCTTATAAAGGATATAGTTGAAGCTGGAGCGGTTTTCTCAACTCCAACATGTGGACCATGTTTAGGAGGTCATATGGGGGTTTTGGCAAAAGGTGAAAGGGCTATTTCAACTACAAATAGAAACTTTGTAGGAAGAATGGGACACACAGAATCAGAGGTTTATTTAGCAAGTCCAGCAGTGGCAGCAGCATCAGCATTGACTGGAAAAATTACAAATCCAGAGAATATTTAGGAGGTTTTTTTATGAATGCAAAGGGGAAAGTTTTTAAATATGGCGACAATGTGGATACAGATGTGATTATTCCAGCTAGGTATTTAAACATTGCTGATTTAAATGAATTAACAGAGCACTGTATGGAAGATATAGATAAGGATTTTATAAAAAAAGTTAAAAAAGGTGACATTATAGTTGCTAAAAGGAATTTTGGATGTGGGTCTTCAAGAGAGCATGCTCCCACTGTAATTAAAAATAGCGGAGTAAGCTGTGTAATTGCATCTACATTTGCAAGAATATTTTTTAGAAATTCAATAAACATAGGACTTCCTATATTAGAATGTGAAGAAGCTTCAAACGATATAGATGATAAGGATGAAGTTTTTGTTGATTTTAGCACTGGAATTATAAAAAACTTGACTAAAAATAAGGAATACAAAGCTGAGGCCTTTCCAGAATTTATGCAGGAAATAATTAAAAATAATGGCTTAATTGGATATATAAAAAACAAAGAGAATTAAGGAGTAAAATTATGGAGAAGAATATTGCAGTAATTAGAGGAGACGGAATTGGGCCTGAAGTTGTTGATGAAGGAATAAAGGTTTTAAATAAGGTAGCAGAAAAATTTAATCATAAATTTAATTATAATTATGTGCTTGCAGGAGGTGCTGCCATTGATGAATATGGTGACCCACTTCCTAAAGAAACCCTCGAAACTTGTAAAAAAAGTCATGCTGTTATTTTAGGAGCTTTAGGCGGTCCTAAATGGGATAATCCTAAAAATGGTAGAAGGCCGGAGGCAGGACTTTTAGAGCTTAGAGCAGGACTTAATTTATATGCTAATTTAAGGCCAGCTACTTTATATGAACCATTAAAGGAAGCATGTCCTTTAAAAGATTCCATAATAAAAGATAGTTTAGATTTAATGGTAGTTAGAGAGCTAACTGGCGGAATATACTTTGGGGAAAAAGGTAGAGGATTGGATTATGGTTTTGATACAGAAAAATATACAAAACTAGAAGTTGAAAGAATAGCAAGGGTAGCATTTGATTTAGCTATGAAGAGGAAAAAGAGAGTATGTTCAGTGGATAAAGCCAATGTACTTGAAAGCTCAAGATTTTGGAGAGAATGTGTTCTTTTAGTTCATAAAGAGTACCCTGAAGTTAAGCTTTCTCATATGTATGTTGACAATGCTTCAATGCAAATTATAAGAGACCCTGGTCAATTTGATGTTATATTGACAAGCAACATGTTTGGAGACATTTTATCAGATGAAGCAAGCATGATAACAGGATCCATTGGAATGCTTCCATCAGCAAGCCTTGGAGATAACAATATTGGAATGTATGAACCAATACATGGAAGTGCACCAGATATTGCAGGTCAAAAAATTGCAAATCCACTTGCAACTATTTTATCTTTAGCTATGATGCTAAAATACAGCTTTTCACTTATAAAAGAAGGAGAAGCTATAGAAAAAGCAGTTTTAAAAGTTTTAGAAAGTGGATATAGAACTAAAGATATAATGAGCAGCGGAAAAACTTTAGTAGATACTTTAAAAATGGGCGATTTAGTAAAAGAAAACATCTGATTTATATAAGGAGGTAAAATATGATTAGCGATAGAGTAAAAAAAGGCCCAGAAAAATCTCCTCATAGGTCCCTTTTTAAAGCATCAGGTATTACAGATGAAGAATTAAAAAGGCCTATTATAGGAATTGTAAATGCTCAAAATGACATCATTCCTGGACATATAAATTTAGATAAAATAACAGAAGCAGTTAAAACAGGAATACTTATGTCAGGAGGAACTCCTTTTGTATTCCCATCCATAGGAGTTTGTGATGGAATAGCCATGGGACATATTGGTATGAATTATTCTCTAGCTACAAGGGAGATAATAGCTGACTCTATAGAATGCATGGCAATAGCACATGGATTTGATGCACTGGTTTTAATACCAAATTGCGATAAAATTGTTCCTGGAATGATAATGGGAGCCTTAAGAGTAAACATTCCCAGCATATTAATAAGTGGGGGACCAATGCTTCCTGGCAAATGCAATGGCAGCGATGTAGGGTTATCTATTATTTTTGAGGCTGTTGGAGCTCATGCCAATAAAAATATGACAGATGAAGAATTAAAATATATTGAAGATAATGTGTGCCCAACCTGTGGGTCTTGCTCAGGAATGTTTACAGCAAATTCTATGAACTGTTTATCTGAGGTTTTAGGAATCGCACTTCCTGGCAATGGTACAATACCAGCTGTTTATTCAGAAAGAATTAGACTTGCAAAATTAGCTGGAATGAAGATAATGGAGCTTTTAGAAAATGATATTAAACCTAGAGATATTATTAATGAAAAATCGATAAGAAATGCTATAGCTGTAGATATGGCTCTTGGATGTTCTACAAATAGCGTGCTCCATTTAACCGCAATTGCAAATGAAGCAAAGGTTAATTTTGATTTAAATTTAGTAAATGAAATAAGCTTGATCACTCCAAACCTATGTAGGTTAAGCCCTTCAGGAGATCACTATGTTTACGATCTATATTATGCTGGTGGAGTTTTAGCAGTTGAAAAGGAATTATCTAAAAAGAATCTGTTGAATTTAAATTGCATAACTGCTACAGGAAAGGATTTAGAAGAAAATATTAAAGAAGCTAAAGTTACTTGCAACAGTGTAATAAGAGATATTTCAAATCCTTATAGTAAAAATGGCGGTATTGCTGTTTTAAAAGGAAATATAGCAAAGGATGGATGCGTAGTAAAAAAAGCAGCTGTAGCACCTAATATGTTACAACATGAAGGGCCTGCAAGGGTTTTTAATTCAGAAGAAGAAGCCTATGAAGCTATAATGAATAGAAAGATTAATAAAGGCGATGTTGTAGTTATTAGGTATGAAGGGCCAAAAGGTGGGCCAGGGATGAGAGAAATGCTATCTCCAACATCAGCGCTTGCTGGAATGGGACTTGATAAAGATGTTGCGCTTATTACTGATGGGAGATTTTCTGGTGCTACAAGAGGAGCTGCCATAGGACACATATCCCCTGAAGCATCTGAAGGTGGGGTAATTGGCATTGTTAAAGAAGGAGATTTAATTAAAATAGATATACCAAATGGAAGTATAGAGCTTATGATTTCTGAAGATGTCATAAATGAAAGATTAAAATCATTTAAACCTATTGAACCTAAAATTAAAGATGGGTATTTAGCAAGATATGCTAAGCTTGTTACATCTGCAAGCAAGGGAGCAATATTAAAATAAGGTGGTGAATTTTATGCTTTTAAGTGGAGCAGAAATATTAATGGAATGTTTATTAGAGCAAGGAGTTGACACAATATTTGGTTACCCAGGTGGGGCAGTTTTAAATATCTATGATGAGATTTACAAATACCAAGATAAACTGAAGCATATATTGGTTTCTCATGAACAAGGAGCAGCTCATGCAGCAGATGGATATGCAAGATCAACTGGAAGGGTTGGAGTGTGCCTTGCAACTTCAGGGCCAGGAGCTACAAATTTAGTGACAGGTATTGCAACAGCTTATATGGATTCCATTCCTGTGGTTGCAATAACTGGAAACGTAGCGCTTAACCTTCTTGGGAAAGATAGCTTTCAAGAGGTGGATATAACTGGCATAACAATGCCAATTACAAAGCATAATTATATAGTTAAAGATGTGGAAGATTTAGCAGACATTGTAAGGGAGGCCTTTTACATTGCAAGGTCAGGAAGGCCTGGACCTGTTTTAATAGATATACCTAAGGATATAACTGCAGCTAAGGCAAATTATATAAAAGAAGAACCAAAGGAAAAAAATTATGCAGTTAATATAAATTCAGTAAAAAATGCAGCAGATTTAATAAATAACAGCAGATCTCCAATGATATTTTCAGGAGGAGGGGTTATTTCATCTAATGCATCAAAGTATTTAATAGAATTTGCAGAAAAGATAAATGCTCCTGTTGCAACATCTACCATGGGCATTGGAGGATTTCCGTCTAATCACAGGCTTTACACTGGAATGATTGGCATGCACGGAACGAAGGCTTCAAATATTTCAGCGCTTGAAAGTGATCTTTTAATAGCTGTTGGTACTAGGTTTTCTGATAGGGTTATAAGCAAAGCAGATCATTTTGAAAATAAAACTAGAATACTTCATATAGATATTGATGATGCTGAAATAGATAAAAATGTAAAGGCTTATTCATCTGTAATCGGAGACATTAAATTGGTTCTTGAAAAATTGATGCCTTTAGTTAATGAGAAAAATAATAAATCATGGGAAAATGAAGTTTTTAGGCTTAAAAATTTAAATGGCAAAGCTGATCTAGAGGACAATTGTATAATAAAGCCGAGTTATTTTTTTGAAAAGCTCCAAGAAGTTGTAAAGGATGAAGCTATAATATGCACTGATGTTGGGCAACATCAAATGTGGACTGCTCAGTATTACAAATTTAACAAGCCTCGAACCTTTATAAGCTCCTTAGGCCTTGGAACTATGGGATATGGAGTTGGCGCATCTATTGGAGTGCAAATTGCAAACAAAGATAAAAGAGTTATTACAATTTCTGGAGATGGAAGCTTTGGAATGAACTGCACTGAGCTTGCTACAATAGTTTCCAATGATCTGCCTATTATGATAATAATTTTAAACAATAACTCTTTAGGAATGGTAAGGCAGTGGCAAAGCTTTTTCTATGAGGGAAGAGATTTATATAGTATATTAAATAGAAAAACTGATTTTGTGAAATTAGCTGAAAGTTATGGCGCTAAAGGATATAGGGTTAGCGAAAAATCTAAGCTAGAAGGTGTATTAAAAGAAGCTTACAGCTTAAAAAAACCAGTAGTTATAGATTGCTTTATAGAGGAAGAAGAAAAGGTATTTCCAATGGTTGCCCCAGGAAATCCTATAAATAATATTATTACTGAAGACAATATATAAACAAATTAAAATATAAAAATTAAATTTTTAGGAGGATTAAAATGGCAAAATTATATTATGATAAAGACGGGAATTTAGATCTTTTTAAGGGAAAAACTGTTGCAATTATAGGTTTTGGAAGCCAAGGTCATGCACATGCTTTAAATTTAAAAGAAAGTGGAGTTAATGTTGTAGTTGGTCTGCAAGAAGGAAGTAAATCAAGGGAAAAGGCTGAGAAACAAGGTTTAAAGGTTTTGTCTGTAGATGAAGCGTCTTGCGATGCTGATATTATTATGGTTTTAGCTCCTGATGAAAAACAAGCTGATATTTATAAGAACTCTATTGAAAAGAATTTAACTGCTGGAAAGGCACTTTTATTTGCTCATGGATTCAATATACATTTTGGTCAGATAAATCCTCCAAAAGATGTGGATGTTTTCATGATAGCGCCAAAGGGACCTGGACATTTAGTTAGAAGGCAATATACTGAAGGCGCTGGAGTTCCATGCCTTGTTGCAGTTCACCAAGATGCCACAGGATCCGCTAAAGATTTAGCTCTAGCTTATGCTAAAGGAATTGGTGGAACAAGGGCAGGAGTTTTAGAAACTACATTTAAAGAAGAGACAGAAACTGATCTTTTTGGTGAGCAGGCTGTTTTATGCGGTGGAGTTACAGAGCTTATTAAAACTGGATTTGAGACTTTAGTTGAGGCTGGCTATCAACCTGAAAGTGCATATTTTGAATGCTTACATGAGATGAAGCTTATAGTTGACCTTCTTTATGAAGGTGGGTTATCGCTTATGAGGTATTCCATATCTGATACTGCAGAATATGGCGATTACTCAACTGGCAAGAGAATTGTTACTAAAGAAACTAAGGAAGAGATGAAGAAGGTTCTTTCTGAAATACAAGATGGAACTTTTGCAAAAGATTGGCTTCTTGAAAACAGAGTTGGACGTCCAAAATTTAATGCTAAAAGAAGGATGGAAAGCGAGCATCAAATTGAAAAAGTTGGAGCAGAGCTTAGAAGCATGATGCCTTGGATAAGTAAAAATAAAATAGATAAAAACTAGGTGGAGGGATATTATGGGCTACATTTACTATGATCACAAAATAATGGATGAAAGCGATGCTGAAGCAAGTATCAGTTTAAGAAGTGTTGCTTTAAATTACGGGCTTGGATGCTTTGAAGGTATAAGGGCTTATTATGATGCAAATGAAGATAAAATGTATGGTTTTTTATTTAAAGAGCATTATGAAAGGCTACTAAATTCATGTAAGGTCTTGAATTTAAAGATAAATCACACTGTAGAAGAGCTTTGCAGCATTACAGTGGAACTTTTAAAAAAGAATAATGTTAAATGCAACACTTATATTAGGCCTATTGCTTTTAAAGGAGCAAACACTTTAAGCATTGAATTAAGGGGAAATGATAATGATAAATTTGGAATATTTCTAACTCCTTTAAATAGATTCATAGAAGAAGATAAGTTAAAAGTATGTGTGTCTTCATTTAGAAGATTAAGCGATAATGCCATACCAACTAGGATAAAATGCACTGGCTCTTATGTAAATTCAGCTCTAGCTACTTTAGAAGCTCATGAGAATGGGTATGATGAAGCTATATTTTTAAAAGAAGATGGCTATGTTTCTGAAGGTCCTGGAGAAAATATTTTCCTTGTTAAGGGAAATAAACTCATAACTCCAGCGCTTTCTGAATGTATACTTGAGGGGCTTACTCGAAACCTTGTAATAAGAATAGCTAAAGATGAGCTTGGTCTTGAGATATGTGAGAGAAATGTTGCAAGGAGCGAGTTATATTCTGCAGATGAAGTATTTTTTAGTGGAACTGCAATGCAAGTAAGCTGTATTGTTTCTGTGGATAAAAGAGCCATTGGAAATGGAGAACATGGAGAAATTTTTAAGAAAATTAATGATATATTTAATGGAATAACTTTGTGTAAAAACGAAAGATATAAAGATTGTTGTATGGAGATTAAGTAATGAATTATAAAAAATATAGACCTTATGATAGTATAAAGCTTTTAAATAGACAATGGCCAAATAAAGTTATTAATGAAGCTCCAGTTTGGTGCAGTGTGGATTTAAGAGATGGGAATCAAGCTTTGGAAATTCCTATGAATTTGCAGGATAAAATAGATTTTTTTAAATATTTAGTTAAAATAGGATTTAAGCAAATTGAAATAGGATTTCCTGCAGCATCTTCAACTGAATTTTCCTTTACAAGAAAGTTAATTGAAGAAAATTTAATTCCTGAAGATGTTACAATACAAGTTTTAACACAATCACGAAAGGAAATAATAGAGAAAACCTTTGAAGCTTTAGAAGGAGTCAGATCTGCAGTTGTGCATTTATATAACTCCACTTCAACTCTTCAACGAGATGTGGTGTTTAATAAGAGCAAAGATGAAATTATTGAACTTGCATGCTTTGGAGCAGAATTAATAAAAGACCTTTCAAATAAATATGGAGATCATAGGTTTATATTTGAATATTCACCTGAAAGCTTTACAGGAACGGAAATGGATTTTGCAGTTGAAATTTGCAATGAAGTAATAGATATATGGAAGGATAAAAAAGAAAAGATTATCATAAATTTACCTGCTACAGTAGAGATGTCTACTCCAAATATTTATGCTGATCAAATTGAATATTTTTTAAACAATATAAAATTAAGAGATAAAATAATACTTAGCTTGCACACTCATAATGACAGAGGAACTGCAGTTGCAGCTACAGAGCTTGGACTCCTTGCTGGTGGTGAGAGAGTGGAGGGCACTTTATTTGGAAATGGTGAGAGAACAGGAAATGCTGATATTTTGACTCTAGCATTAAATTTATTTTCTCAAGGAGTGAACCCAAAGCTTGATTTTTCAAATATAAATGAAGCAATATCAAAATATGAAAGATATACCTCCATGGAAGTAGGGTCAAGGCATCCTTATGCAGGCAAATTGGTGTACACTGCATTTTCAGGATCTCATCAGGATGCTATAAAAAAAGGTATGGCTAAGGTAAATGACAAAAATCATTGGGAAGTGCCTTATTTGCCCATCGACCCTAAAGATGTTGGAAGGGAATACGATGCAATTATTAGGATTAACAGCCAGTCTGGAAAGGGTGGAGTTTCTTATATTTTAGAAAGCCATTATGGCATATCTTTACCAAAATATATTCAACAAGATTTTGGAAAGGTAATAACCAGTATTTCAGATAAAAATCAAGAAGAATTAAATGTAGAAAGGATATATGAAGAGTTCTTAAAAGAGTATGTAAATATTGAAAAACCTATTGAATTAATATCCTATAGTGAAGAATATATTAATGATTTAGCAAATGTTAAATGTAAAATTAAATTTAATAATATTGAAAAAGAATTATTAGCAAGTGGTAATGGATTAATTAGTTCATTTTGCAAAGCTTTAGAAAGCCTTATAAATAAGAATTTTCAAATTTTAAATTATAATGAGCACTCTTTGGAATTAGGTACAGAATCTAAAGCTATAACTTATGTTCATATATCTACTGATGATAATAAAAGCTATTATGGGTGTGGTATAGATAAGAGCATTACTATGTCTTCTTTAAAAGCTATTATAAGTGCAGTTAATAAATTTAATATATAGTATTTTTAAAATAAGGATTTAGAGGAAATAAAATTGGCTTTCTTCTAAGCCTTATTTTTTTACACATAAACTACACCTTCAAAAAAGTATAGTTTAAAATATTCCTATTTTTAAAAAAATATTTTAAGACAGAATTTACTTTTAAATTTATAATCGACAAGGGGAAAATTTTAAAAGAAAGGACACTGTTCTTTAAATAGATGTTTTTAGATATAGAGAATAACCCTCACATGTTTTTCTTTTTTTGAAAGGGTTTTATGAAAGAATGCTCTTATTTAGTTTTGGCTTATTTTAAATTCAGTAAATATTATTTAAAGAATTCTGCACAAGTTTTTGAATTTAACTTCTTTAACAATTTCTTGTCAATTATATTTTTATCAGCATAAAATTCCATGGTTTCTTCATCATATTTAACTTTAAACACATATTTAAACTTTCCTTGTGAAACAAGTCCTGCAAATCTACTTGCTTTTTCTTTTACAAATCCATTTAAATATTCTAAAAATGGATTAACAAGTTCCCTGTGAAGTTCCACAGTTATTCTAGTTTTATGAGGTGTTATATTTTCAACAAGCTTTATCTTTTCATCGAGCTTTTCTATTGATAAATTTCCTTCAGTTGTTAACAATTTTAATCTAAAGAAAACTTTAACTCCTTCTATTCCATATCTT